>DASVFS010000225.1:0-25043 GCA_036379915.1 Conexibacter sp.
CGCCCCGTCGCACGCCGGGCACGGCAGCGACCCGGGCGCCGTGCCCATGGCCAGCATCACGTCGAACGGGCCGTCGTGCTCGCAGCGGTACTCGTACAGCGGCATGGCTCGCGTCCCTTCCCTCAGTTCGCCGACTTCGGCACCTGCACGCCTTGCGACACCTGGTGCGGCTTCGCGCTCGTCGGCGCCGGGTCGAAGTCGAAGATCCGCCGCGGGATGTACACCGTCGCGCAGGAGTTCGGGATGTCCACGACGCCCGAGAAGCGCCCCTCGATCGGCGCCGACCCCAGGATCATGTACGCCTGGATGTCGCTGTAGCCGAACTTCATCAGGTAGTCGATGGCGTGGTGGCATGCGCGCTCGTACGAGAGCTGCGAATCCAGGTAGTGCTGCTTGCCCTGGAGGTCGACCGACACGCCGGAGAACGCGATCCACTCCGAGTACTGCGGGTCGCGCAGGCCCGGCATGAAGATCGCGTTCTCGTGGATGCCGTAGGTCTCCATGCCGCCCTTGATCAGGTCGACGTGGAGGTCCATGAACCCGCCCATCTCGATGGCGACGCAGAACGTGATCTCGCCGTCGCCCTGCGAGAAGTGCAGGTCGCCGAACGACAGCTTCGCGCCCTCGACGAAGACGGGATAGAAGACGCGCGTCCCGGCGGTGAAGTTCTTGATGTCCTGGTTGCCGCCGTTCTCGCGCGGCGGCGCGGTCCGCGCGGCCTCGCTCGCGACCCGGGCGAACGAGCCGTCGCCATTGAGCGACCCGAGGATCGCGCTGTCGGGCAGCGGCGGCAGCGCCAGCGGCGGGACGCGGTCGGGGTCGGTCTTGATCAGATCGGTCTCGCGCTTGGTCCACTTCGCCAGCAGCTCGTGCGACGGCGCGGTCCCCATCAGGCCCGGGTGGTGGATGCCCACGTACGAGCACTCGGGGATGTGGCGCGAGGTCGCGACGTCGCCGGTGAAGTCCCAGATCACCTTGTAGGCGTCGGGGAAGCGCTCGGTCAGGAAGCCGCCGCCGTTCTTGGTCGCGAAGACGCCTGTGTAGCCCCAGCCCATGCCGGAGTAGGGACCCTCGTCCTCCTGGTCGCAGGCGTCGATCTCGAGGATGTCGACGACGAGCAGGTCGCCTGGCTCGGCGCCCTCGACGTGGAACGGGCCGGTGAGCACGTGCACGCCCGGCAGTGGGGCATTGCGGACGTCGTCGGCGGAGTCGTCGTTGTGGATCGCGCCGTCGAACCACTCGCGGCAGTCCGCGCGGAAGACGTCGCCCGGCTTGACGCTCACAGCCGCCGGGATGTCCGGGTGCCAGCGGTTGTGACCGACGTGGAGCTGGTCGGTGAATCTTCTGGTGTTGTCGAGCGGGAAGAGGTTCGTCGGCATGGCTGATCAGCTCCTTCAGTGCTGTGGGGACACGCCTCCGCGGCCGTAGGCGGTGGGCCCCTCCGGGGTCGGGCTCCAGTGCGGCCGGAAGAGGGCGAAGAACGCGACGAAGGTGGCGACGGAGACGACGGCGATCACGACCGCGAACGTGCTCGTCAGCGCGTCGGGGATGTTGAGCAGGACCACTGCCGGGACGAGCCCGGTGTAGATCCCCTGCGCGGCGCACCAGGCGCCGGTGAATCTCGTCAGCTGCGTCTTGCCAAGCCCGAGCACGAGGAAGAACAGGAGCCACAGCACCGCCCAGCTCGCCCACAGCACGCCGAGCAGGTCGCCGAGCGCAGCGTCGTCGGTGGACAGCGAGGCGTAGCCGGAGAAGTTCCACCACGAGTACACGACTGCGGCTGCGGCTACGAAGATGCAGAACCAGCCGAGGCCGGTGCCGTCCAGGTTGAAGGCGTTGTTCATCGCCACGTACAGGTACGTGAAGCCGAACAGGAACAACCCCGATGCGCCGACGATGACCGCCTGATCTCCATCTGCGGTGAAGATCAGGTAGAAGGGCGTGACGACCTGCAGAATGCCGACGAACAGGTTCATCGGGATCATCGATGTGCCTCTGACGAGCCCGACCAACGCCAGTCCGTTCACGAACAGAACTGCGCCTACGTACAGGAGCCCAACGGCAGCCACGAACGCAGCGTCGAGGACGATCGGCGTGCGGGTCAAGGCGCCTGAAGCAGCGCTTCAGGGCTCGCGCGTAGGCTGCTCGCTCGACAGCAACGCTCCATGCACCGTGGCGCCGCTCCGCTCGCGATAGCCGGGCACGAACAGCGAGGTGACGATCCCATGCTCGGCCGTCAGCTCGTCGAGCAGCGGCCACACCTCGGCGACCTTCTGCGGCCGGTCGACGTAGACCGTGTACGTCGGCCGATGGCTGGTCACGCTGCCGAGCCGGTCGCCGTACGGGCGCTCGTCGCTGGAGAAGCCCCAGTCGCCCAGGATCGTCGTCGCGCCTGCGGCGCCGGCCTCGCGCAGACACCGCACGAGCTCGCTGTGGAGCGCGCGCCCGTTGGCCTGGGCGCTCCGCCGCGTGTACACGCGGATCGTCTGCCAGACCCCCGGTCCATCGAGGCCGGCGCGCGGCACGGTCGGCGGCGGCTCCAGCAGCTCGCCGTCGTGCTTGAGCTGCGCGATCGGCTCGAGTGTGACGATCGGCTCGGCGACGATCTGCGCGAGCTGGGGGAGCGATCGCCGCAGACGGTCGAGGCGGCCCACCGCGATGATCGTCATCGGCGTGCCGGCGTTCGCCGAGAACAGCCGTGCACGGCGGCGTCTTCCCCGCAGCAGCCCGTCGACGCCTGGCAGCACGGTCGCCCCGCTCGCACCGCAGCGGCGCAGCAGCGCCACCGCCTCGCGGTACGCGGGCCGCCGACCCGCCCGCTCGCCCGAGCCGCACCAGATCGTGAGCTTCGCCGCCTTCCCGGGGCCCGCGGGGCACTCGGCATCCGCCACCTCCGGTCCGGTCGCGAGCCGCGCCTCCTCGAGGGTCACGAGGCCCCGCGGCACGGCGCGGTCGACGTCGTCCAGCATGGCGAGGGTCCGCTCGCGCGCGTCGACGGCGACGGCGAGCAGGGGCAGGTCCGTCGAGACGTCCGGGAAGCGCTCGGCGTGGATGCGCCGGTTGATCCCGAACCCCTCGATGCCGCGCAGCAGCGTCGCGACGGTCGGGCGGTGCTCGACGAAGCACGCCATCAGCGCGTCGCTCGCGAGCCGCGGCCCGGCGGTGACCGCCTCGCCGAAGTAGACGGACAGCTTGAGGGCCTCGGCGATCATGCGATCGCCCCGCCGATCAGCCACCCGAGCCCGGTGGCGGCGAGGCCGGCGAGCATCGAGACGAGCAGGTAGGCCCACATCAACGCCCACTCCCCGTCTTCGCCGATGCGCTCCGCCTCGACCATCCAGGTCGAGAACGTCGTGTAGCCGCCGAGCAGGCCGGTCCCGAGGACGAGCAGCGCGTCGCCCGCCAACGACAGGCCCGTGAGGAGGCCGAGCAGGAAGCCGCCGGTCAGGTTGACGACGAGCGTGCCGAATGGGAAGTCGCTCGGTCGGCGAGCCGCGATCAGCCCGCCGAGCTCGAACCGCGCCCAGCTGCCGATCGCACCGAAGACGCCGACGCCGACCCAGGCCATGGCGCTACTCATCCGTAACGCCGCTTCCGTGCCGCGACCGTGGCAGCGACCGCGACGGCCATCCCGGCGGACAGGCTCGCGGCGGCATAGCCGGCCGCGGTCGCCGCGTGGCCGTCGTTCGCGAGGCGGATCGTCTCGACCTGGAACGTCGAGAACGTCGTGAGGGCTCCGCAGAATCCGGTCCCCAGCAGCGGGCGCCAATAGCGTGTCGGCGCCACCAGCTCGGTGAGGCGCGTGACGAGCCACGCGAGCAGCGCGGCGCCGAGCAGGTTGACCGCGAACGTCGCCCACGGCCACCCGCCGGGACCGGGCGGCAGCGCCTCCTCGGCGGCCGTCCGCGCGAGCGCTCCGGTCGCGCCCCCCGCCAGGAGCGCGACGACGCGGAGCTGCGGCGCGGTCATGCCGGCGGGGAGCGGTCGTCGCTAGCTCGGCGTCTTGACCGTGTAGGCGTGGGCGCCGGCGCCGGCGAGCCTGCCGCCTTCCACGATCAGGTACTCCTCGCGGATCGGACGACCCGCGAAGAAGCACTCGAGGATCTCGCGCGTGCCCGCGGCGTAGCGCGCCTGCGCCGACAGGCTCGAGCCGGACATGTGCGGGGTCATGCCGTGCCAGGGCATCGTGCGCCACGGATGGTCCGGCGGAGCCGGCTGGGGGTACCAGACGTCGCCGGCGTAGCCGGCGAGCTGGCCGCTCTCCAACGCCCGCACGACGGCGTCGCGATCGCAGATCTTCCCGCGTGCCGTGTTCACGAGGTAGGCGCCGTGCTTCATCGTGCCGATCAGCTCGTCGTCGAAAAGGCCCTCGGTGCCGGGGTGCAGCGGGGCGTTGATCGTCACGACGTCGCAGACGCGCACGAGCGCCTCGCTCGACTCGTGGTACGTGACGCCCAGCTCACGCTCGACGTCGGCCGGCAGGCGGTGCTGGTCGGTGTAGTGCAGCGCGACGTCGAACGGCTTCAGCCGCCGCAGCACGGCCGAGCCGATGCGCCCGGCGCCGACCGTGCCGACCTGCATGGCCTCCAGATCGTAGGAGCGCGCGACGCAGTCGGCGATGTTCCAGCCGCCGTCGAGTACCCAACGGTAGGACGGCAGGTAGTTGCGCACGAGCGTCAGGATCATCATCACGACATGCTCGGAGACGCTGATGCTGTTGCTGTAGGTGACCTCGGCGACGGTGACGCCGTGTGCGATCGCCGCGTCGAGGTCGACGTGATCCGAGCCGATCCCTGCGGTGATCGCCAGCTTCAGCTTCGGCGCGTTCGCGATCCGCTCGGCCGTCAGGTAGGCCGGCCAGAACGGCTGTGAGATCACCACGTCCGCGTCCGGCAGCTCGCGCTCGAAGACGGAGTCGGGTCCATCCTTGTCCGACGTCACGATCAGCCGATGCCCGGCCTGCTCGAGGAAGCTGCGCAACCCCAGCTCGCCCGAGACGGATCCGAGCAGCTCACCCGGCGTGAAGTCGATCTCTCTGGGGGTCGGCGTCGTCATCCCGCCGGGGTAGCGCTCGACCTTCGGGATCTCGTCGCGGGGGTAGGCCGGCGGGTATCCGTCAACGGGATCGTCGTACAGCACACACAGGACGGTTGCCATGTCGTCCGCTCCTTCTTCGCCGTGCGGCCCCCGGCGTCATGAGCGCTCCGGGATGGAGGGCCGAAGCGATCGCGGGCCGGTCGGCTCGCGTCAAATCGTCATGGCGAGCAGCGCCGGACCCGGGCGTGCCGAGCTCGGCGAGCCCTCCTGTCCAGCTTACGCCTCCTGTTTCGGCGCGAACAGCGCTGCCGGCCCGATCGGCGACGTCACGGCGCCTCCCCGCTCGCGCGCGCCTCCGACGACGGTGATCGACGTCCGGCGACGGCGCGCGAAGCGCCGCAGCCGGATCGTCGGCCCGCGTCGGAGCGGGTCAGATCGCTTGGACGTTGATCGCCTTCGGGCCCTTGGGGCCGGGCTCCGAGTCGTAGGACACCTTCGCGCCCTCGGCCAGCGAGCGGTAGCCGTCGCCGACGATCGAGCTGTGATGGACGAAGAGGTCCTTCGACTGGTCGTCCGGGGTGATGAACCCGAAGCCCTTGTCGTCGCTGAACCACTTCACGGTTCCTGTCGCCATGGTCTTTCCTCCACGGTCATGTGCTGCGAACGCGGAGGGTGCTGCGAGGCAACGACGACGAGCGCTGGCACTGTTGTGCCGAACCGCTGCGCGATCCGGCCTAGACCGCAACCGTAGCAGTTGACGACCGTGGCGACGCTTCGAACGCGGGCAGCGGCGGGCCGAGCAACGCGTCCTGCAGGGCCAGCACGGACACGATCCGGCGGACGGCGTCGCTCGGCACGATCGTCAGCGTCCAGCACTCGCGTCGCGCCTCGGCCTTGACCCTCAGCAGCAGGTGGACCCCGGTGGAGTCGATGAAACCGACCTCGCTCAGGTCGAGCTCGACCGAGCATCCGCGACCGGGCGCGCACGCGGCGAGGCAGGACGCGACCCGCGGCGCGGTGGCGAGATCGACCTCACCGAGCACTTGGACGCGAACGCGCTCATCGGTGCATTGGCTGTGCACGTCGAAAGCCTGCATGATCCGTACCTCGATCCTGATCGAGCAGGGACATCGGGAGCACGGGAGCTGGGTGCCTCGGTGCCAGTTGCTTGGCCCTCGTCGCTCGCAACGGCGAACGACCGTCTCTTTACAGTACACCCCTCACCCGGGCGGCGGCGGTGATCGTCCCCGAGGCGGGTGGCGCGGCCCGCAGTCGCTGCGCGTAGGCTCGCGCCATGTCGCCACACGCGCCGCTGCGACACGTCGATCCGCACCGGCGTCGCGGGCCGCTCTACCGCGCCTACGTGCGCTTCCTCGGCACCCGCCTTGCGGCATGGCTGTCGATGAAGATCGTCTGGAAGGTCGATCCGCATCTGCTGCGGCTGACGCGCGGGCGCGTCGGCATGGGATTGACCCTCCCGACCGCGCTGCTGGAGACGCGCGGCGCGCGCAGCGGCCTCGCGCGCCGCACCGGCGTCATCTACTTCAACGACGGCGAGCGCGTCGTGATCGTCGCTTCCAAGCTCGGCGCGCCCGAGCATCCGGCGTGGTTCCACAACCTCGTCGCGCACCCCGACGTGCAGCTCGGCGGTGGGCCGTTCCGCGCCGAGATCGTCGAGGCCGAGGCTGAGCGGACGCGCATCTGGGCGCTCGCCGACCAGGTCTTCCCGCCGTACGCGACCTATCGCGAGCGCGCCGGCAAGACCGGCCGCACGATTCCCCTCGTGCGGCTCGTAGCGCGCTGACGCGCCAGCTCGGCTCACCCTGCGCTCAACAATCCGAAGATCGGTAAGGTGCCGCCGATGCGAGACCTCGGGAGGGTCGTCGGAGCGCTGGTGGCAGGGCTGGCGCTACTCGTCGGATGCGGCTCCGCCGCGTCGGCCGCGACGCTCAAGGCCTCCTACCTGCTGCAGGGCACGCGCGCCTCCCAGACGGCAGGCGCGCCCGACCTTGTTGACCTCGGCCCCGGCAACCGCTTCACGACCGAGACCATCGACGGCGCGCCGCGACAGGTGTTGGCGTTCCCGAGAGGCGGCGGCCTCTCGCTCGCGACCGACGGCCTCGTGGACCCCGTCAGCCACTCGATCGTGATGAACGTCCGGCTGGACGACGTGTTCGGCTTCCGCCGCCTGCTCGACTTCAGCGGCGGCGACGCCGACGACGGCCTCTACGACCTCGACGGACGACTCGTTCTGTACGGCGCCGGCAGCTTCGGCGGCGACGCGGATCCCGCGTTCGACGGCTCGTGGGTCCAGGTCGCGCTCACCAGCGAGGCGACGCTCACCGGACCGCAGTGGACGGTCACGGCGCTCAACGGCTCGCCGGTGCAGGGGGCCGCGACGCCGCGCCGCTTCCGCCTCGGTGCGGACGGCCTGCGCTTCTTCAAGGACAACGTGCGCGGCCCGTCGCGGCGCGAGGAGTCTGCGGGGGCCGTCGCCTGCATCCTGCTCTACGACGGCGCGCTCACGACCGCCGAGCTGCGACAGGTCGCCGTCGATCCCCTCTGTCCGGCGCCGAGACCGGTGGCGCCGGAGCAGCTGGGCTTCACGCCCGGCACGTACGTCGGTCGCACGAGCCAAGGCCTGCCGATCGGGCTCGAGGTCGGCCGCACGTCGATCCAGTACGTCGAGTTCGGCTGGCGCGCCAGATGCGCCGACGGACGCGTCCATCGGAACTCGATCGGCCTCGGGGGCGCACCTATCCGCAACCGTCGCTTCTCCGTCTTCGGCGTGCTCACCACGGGTGGGCGCGGCCGTGTGAGAGGCCGCCTCGACGGCGAACGCGCGCACGGGAGGCTCTCCCGTTGGGCGGGCAGCGCGTTCGACACGACGTGCGTCGCGAGAGGCATCCGCTGGCACGCGCACCTGACGCGCTGACGCGCCAGGCCGAGGTCCGCGCGTCGCCCGAGGACTGGCGCGCGAGGCCGCGATCGGCATATGCTCGCGCCGTCGGTCGGCCAGCGGTCGCGCAAGCCGGCAGTCCGAGGAGTGAGGTCGTCTGCGAAAGGGATCGGGCGGGAGACCCGATCAGAAAGGAATTGCATGAGCCTGAAGAAGCTCACCGTCGTCGCGGTCGGAATGCTCGTGGCGCTCGCCGCCATGGGCGGGGCGACGGCCACCGCCGCGCCGAGAACGAGAACGACGATCAAGAGCACGACGTCGTTCAGATTCAAGCCGAACCGCTACATCCAGGACGGCCTGCGCTGGAACAGAGACGTGTACGCCGTCCGCTCCGGCGGCACGGTGCGCGTCGTCAACGGCGACGGCAGCGAGGGGCCGCACACGTTCACGATCCTCCGCAAGAAGGACGTGCCGAAGACGGTCAGAACGCTGTTCAACTGCAGAGCGTGCAACGCGCTGACGAGAGCGCACGGCGCCGACCCGAACAGCGAAGCGCCGCCGAGATTCCCGTTCCTCGAGAACGGCGTCGGCCAGGACACGCCGCCCGACGTCGACCGTCCGGGCGACTCCGGCCTGATCGGCACGGGCAGAAAGGGCGACGCGGTCAACTTCCACGTCACCGCCAGAGCGGGCACGACGCTCTACTTCATCTGCCTGATCCACCCGTGGATGCAGGCGAAGCTCCAGGTCCAGTAAGGCGGACCGGCTTCGTGCACGCACGTCGCAGCATGGGGGCCCCGGCGATCGCCGGGGCTCTCGTGCTGCTGTGCGTCCTCGCGGCGTCGTCGTCCGCCGCCGCCCGCACGCTCGACTACTGGGTCGCCGCCGTGCCGACCTCGTGGTCGATCGCGCCCAACGGGCACGACGCGATCACGGGCATGATGGTGCCGGTCGAGGACTCCGTCTTTCCGACGGTCGTCTACCGCCGCTTCACGCCGCACTGGCGCAGACCCGTCGCGAACGCGACGCGCGCGAGTGCCGACGGCCTGCTGATCCCCGGCCCGCTGATCCACGCGCGCGTCGGCGATCGGCTGCGGATCCACTTCAAGAACATGGACACGCTGCGGCGCGACGCGCACTCGATGCACTTCCACGGCGTCCACTACGCGCCCAGCTCGGACGGCGCGTACGTGCCCGGCGTCTCGGGCGGCGACGCGAACGTGAAGGTCGGCGGCACCTGGACGTACCGGCTGACCGCCGGCGAGGACTCGGCCGGCGTGTGGCCCTACCATGACCACTCGCCCTCGATGATGGACTCGATCGACGGCGGCATGTTCGGGATGCTGTCGATCCTCGGCCGCCGCGAGCGCGCCCCCGACCGCGAGTTCCTCGTCGTCTTCTCGCCGTTCGGCAGATTCATGGCGATCGACGGTCGCGCGTTCGTCGGCAACACGCCCGTCTTCCACTCGCGCATCGGACAGCTCGTGCAGTGGGACGTGATGGCGATGGGCTCCGACTTCCACACCTTCCACGTCCATGGCCACCGCTGGCTCGACGCCGCCGGCGTGCCGCGCGACACGCAGACGGTCGGACCGGCCGAGAGCTTCCGCTTCCGCTGGCGCGAGCGCGACCCCGGCACGTGGCTGTACCACTGCCACGTCGAGGACCACATGATGCGCGGGATGATCGGCACCTACGTCGTCGCGCGCAGATGAGCCGGCGCGCGCTCGTGCTCGCGCTGGCCGCCCTCGCCGTCGCCCCGGCGGGCGCCGCCGCGGCGACGCAGGAGGTGAGCGCCCAGCTCGCGGCGTTCGCGCCCGCGCAGGTCGACGCGCTGCCGGGCGAGACGGTCCAGTGGACGAACGTGAGCCCGCGCGTACACACCGTCACCTCCGACGCCGGCCTGTTCCGCACCGACGAGCTGCTGCCCGGCGCGGTCTTCGCGCAGCGCTTCGACGCGCCCGGCAGCTACGCATACCACTGCACGATCCACCCCGAGATGACCGGCGAGATCGACGTGCGGCGCGTGATCCTCGGCGCGCTGCCGACCGCCGTCGTCGCGCAGGGCACGCGCGTCGAGGTCGCGGGCCGCGCGGCCTCGGCGCAGCGGGTCGAGCTGCAGCGCAGCGTCGGCGGCGGCGCGTTCGCGACCGTCGCCTCGGCCCAGCCCGCCGCGGACGGCAACTGGCGGACGACGATCACGGCCGAGGCGAGCGCCGACTACCGCGCGGCGCTCGGCGGCGACGTCAGCCAGACGCGCAGACTGCTCGTCAGCGCCCGCCGCGTGCTGCTGCGCAAGACCAGACGCGGCGTGGCGGTCAGCGTGACCCCGAGCGTGCCGTACGGGCGCATCATGCTGCAGGCCGACCTGCACGAGCGCTTCGGCTGGTGGCCGATCGCGCGCGCAAAGCTCGACTACCTCTCGCGCGCGAGCTTCCGCGTGCGGCGGCCGGCGCGCGTCCGCGTCCTGCTGCTCGCCACGGACGGCTGGACGCCGCTGGCGACGAGCAGCGTCGTCGTGTTCGGGAGGGCGAGGCCGACGCACATGGGCGGCGGCATGCACATGCACGCCGCGCGCACGCGTCAGCGCTGAGCGCTTCTCGGCGCGAAGCAGCGCACGATTCTTCTGCCGTTTCTGACCTTCGAGCAGGCGAGCGTCGTGCCCTTGGCGCTCTTGAGCAGTCTCAGCGCCTCGGTGTTCACCGTGTGCGGGAAGCTGTCGGCCGCGCCGTAGCCGATCACGACCACGTCCTCGTCGCGCAGCTCGTGCGCCGCCGGGTCGCTGAGCGGTCTGCCGTTGAGGTAGAAGTGGAGCTTGTCGCCGCCGAGCCCGGTGAGGCCGCCGACGCGGTCGGGGCCCAGCTTCACGCCCCACACGGCGAAGAAGTCGCCGAGCAGGAAGCGGCGCGGATGCGTCGCCTCCATGTGGATGATCCCGGTCGCGTCGTGCGTGTGCAGGCTCGACTCGATGTGCCGCGGCTCGTCGATCCCGACGTTCGCCGGGACCGGGCTGAGGATCCCGTCGACGTAGATGCGCAGGAGCGCGTGGTGGTGGAATCTCTCGGTGCCCGCCGGCGGCAGGCCGAGCAGCCGGATGCGCTGCTTCAGGTGGGCGTACTCCGGTCTCCACGGCGGCCGGCTCGTCTGGAGCCCGGGCCCCCGGTTCGTCATGCCGGGCGGCGGGGGAGGCGGGGCCGTGGCGGCACCGTCGTCGCCGCCGCTCGAGCCGCAGCCGGCCGCCGCCAACGCGAGCGCCGCCGCCAGCGTGCAGAACGTCCACCGCAGAACCCGAGAAGCCTCCACGCAGCGATCGTAGCGGCGCCACGTCCGCCGAACCCCCGACCAGGGGACGCTCGACGGCGCTCACCCGAATCCCTAGAAAAGACCGTGAAATGCGGTCGGGTTTTGACATAATGCATGCAGCGACCAAGGAGACGTAACGGCATGGGTCTGACGATCGGCGACACCGCCCCCAACTTCACCGCGCAGACGACCGAAGGCGAGATCGACTTCCACGAGTGGATCGGCGACGGCTGGGCCGTCCTCTTCTCGCATCCGCGCGACTTCACGCCGGTCTGCACGACCGAGCTCGGCTACATGGCGTCGATCAAGCCGGACTTCGACAGCCGCGGCGTGAAGATCATCGGCCTCTCGACCGACCCGGTCGACAACCACGCGAGATGGTCCGAGCAGATCGCGCAGTCGCAGGGCACCGCGCCCAACTATCCGATGATCGCCGACACCGACCACGCGATCGCGAAGGCCTACGGGATGCTGCCGTCAGACGTCTCCGGCGACCCGACCGAGCGCACGCCGGCGCAGAACGCGACGCTGCGCAACGTGTTCGTGATCGGCCCCGACAAGAAGATCAGACTCGTGCTGGTCTATCCGATGACGACGGGCCGCAACTTCGACGAGGTCCTGCGCGTGATCGACTCGCTGCAGCTGACCGCGCAGCACCAGCTGGCGACGCCGGCGCAGTGGAAGCCGGGCGAGAAGGTGATCATCGCGGGCTCCGTCAGCGACGAGCAGGCGAGAGAGCGCTACCCGGACGGCTGGGAGCAGCCGCTGCCGTACATGCGCATCGTCCCCGCGCCGTAGCGCTCAGCCAGTCACGCCGGGCGGGTTGGCGGCATCGACGAACAGGTCGACCGCCAGCTCCGCCCCGTCCACGTAGCTGTACGCCGACAGGTCGGTGACGCCCTCCTCCACGAGCACGTCCTCGCACAGGAACGCGTTGCCGGTGCACGCGCGCGCGGGCCGGTTCAGGACGGCGTAGGCGGCGTCGGCGTAGATGTCGGGCTTGCGGGCGCGCGCCATCGCGGCGTCGCCGCCGAGCAGGTTCTGCACCGCCGCGGTCGCCACGAGCGTGCGCGGCCACAGCGCGTTGGAGGCGATCCCGTCCTCGCGCAGCTCGGCCGCGAGCCCGAGCGCGATCAGGCTCATGCCGTACTTCGCGAGCGTGTAGCCGAGGTGCGGCCCCAGCCATCTCGGGTCGAGGTCGAGCGGGGGCGAGAGCGTGAGGATGTGCGGGTTCTCGGCCTCGCGCAGATGCGGGATGCAGGCGCGGCTGACGGCGAACGTGCCGCGCACGTTGATGTCCTGCATCAGGTCGTAGCGCTTCAGGTCGAGCGCCTCGGTCCGCGACAGGTTGATCGCGGACGCGTTGTTGACGCACACGTCGATGCCGCCGAAGCGCGACACCGCCTGCGCGACCGCCTCCGCCACCTGCTGCTCGTCGCGGATGTCGCCGACGATCGGCAGCGCCGTCCCGCCCGCCGCCTCGATCCGCTCGGCGGCCGTGTAGATCGTGCCCTCGAGCTTCGGATGCGGCTCGGCGGTCTTCGCGATCAGCGCGACGTTGGCGCCGTCGCGCGCGGCGCGCAGCGCGATCGCGAGGCCGATGCCGCGGCTCGCGCCGGAGATGAAGAGGGTCTTCCCTTGGAGGCTCATGCCCGGCATCCTGCCGGGTCAGCCGACCACGGGCGGCAGCACCCCGACGCGGACCAGCGTCCGCTCGTCGCTGAGGTACGCCTTCACGTGCGCGATCAGCCCGTCCCGCGTGCGCGCGATCATCGCCGAAGGCGAGACGACCTCGTCGTCCAGCACGACCTCGGTGAGGACGGCGAAGCTCTCGCCGTCGAGCACGCGGACCCCGCGCACGCGCACCTTGTGCGCGGCGCCGGAGGCGATCAGGTCCTCGACCCAGCGGCGCAGCCCGGCGTGGCCGTGGTAGACCGATCTCTGCCCGACGAGCATCGTCGGCACGAACTCGAGCTCCGGATGGCAGAGCGCGACGAGCGCGTCCGCGTCACGCCGGTTGAAGCCGTCGATGAAGCGACGGCCGAGCTCCTCCGCCGACAGTCCCTGGTCTCCCACGGGCCGGAATTCTAGGACGGCGCGGGCGCGCGTTCACGCGCGAGCGGCGCGCGCGCTACTGCAGCCCCTCGCGCGCCTCGCGCACGAGCGTGACGGCCTCGGGGAAGACGACCGCCATCACCGAGCGGATCTGATGCGCCTGCTCGTCGGTCGTGCCCTGGATGTTGACGCGGTTGATCGCCGCGACGGTCAGGTCGACGGCGAGCTTGATCGCGTTGTCGGCCCACGCCAGCTTCTGCTGGCCCTGCATCGACTCGGCGAGCTCCGCCATGCGGCGCTGCAGCTCGTCCGGGTCGCCGAACAGTCCTCCGAAGCCCTCCATGCGATCCAGGTTAGCGCGCGCCGACCGTCGGCCGCAGGACGCCGGTGTCGCGCGTGAGCCGTTGCGCGAGCGTGACAGGCACGATCGTCACGACGATCACGAGCAGCACGACGACGTTCGTCTGCGGCAGATCGTGGCCGAGGCGGATGTTGCCGAAGATCCACAGCGGCAGCGTGTTCTGTGCGCCGGCCGTGAACGTCGTCACGATCACCTCGTCGAACGACAGCGCGAACGCGAGCAGCCCGCCGGCGACCAGCGCGGTCGCGACCGTCGGCAGCGTCACGTGGCGGAACGTCTGCCAGCCGTCCGCGCCGAGGTCCATCGAGGCCTCCACGAGCGACGTCTGCGTGCGCCGCAGCCGCGCGAGCGCGTTGTTGTAGACGACGACGATGCAGAAGGTCGCGTGCCCGATCACGATCGTCACCAGCGAGAAGTCGACGCCGCCCCACGTGAAGAACGAGTTGAGCGCCATCCCGGTGATGATCCCCGGCAGCGCGAGCGGCAGCACGAGCAGGAACGAGACCGTCTCGCGCCCGAAGAAGCGGAAGCGGTGCACGGCGAACGCCGCCAGCGAGCCGAGCGCGAGCGCGATCGCCGTCGCGAGCAGTCCGGCGCGCACGCTCAGCCACAGCGCCTCGCGCATCGCCTCGTCGTGGAACGTGGAGGAGAACCACTTCGTCGAGAGCCCCTCGAGCGGCCAGCTCTGCACGTTGCTCTCGTTGAACGCGTACAGCGCGATCAGCAGGATCGGGAACAGCAGGAACAGCACGATCAGCGCCGTCCAGATGCGCAGCGCGACGCGCGTCATCACAGCGCCTCGAACGCGCCGAGCTTGCGCGCCACCAGCAGGTAGACGCCCATCACGAGCAGCGGGATCGTCGCGAACGCCGCCGCGAACGGCACGTTGTTCGCGATCCCCACGCTGCCGTACACGACGTTGCCGATGAAGTCCGAGCCGGCGCCGCCGACGAGCGTCGGCGTGATGAAGTCGCCGAGCGTCAGCGAGAAGGTGAAGATCGAGCCGGCGACGACGCCCGGCAGCACCAGCGGCAGCAGCACGCGGCGGAAGGTCGTCCAGCCGCGCGCGCCGAGGTCCGCGCTCGCCTCCAGGAACGAGGCGGGCACGCGCTCGAACGCGACCCACACCGGCAGGATCATGAACGGCAGCCACAGGTAGCTGAAGACGACCCACATCGCCCAGTTCGAATAGGCGATGTCGACGCCGCCGAAGCCCAGCTTGTGCAGCGTCCAGTTGAGGATCCCGTCGTGCGCGAGGATCAGCCGCCAGGCGTACACGCGTACGAGGTACGACGTCCACAGCGGCACGAGCACGATCACGAAGAGGGCGGTTTGCAGCCGTCTCGGCGCCAGCCGCGCCGCGAAGTAGGCGAACGGGATCGCCAGCAGCGCGTCCGTGACCGTGACGGCGGCCGCGACCCCGATCGTGCGCAGCGCGATCGTGCGGTACGCGTCGCTCTCGGCGATCGTCCTGAAGTTGTCGAGGTTCCAGTCGTGGACGACCTCGCCGGTGAACGAGTCCACGCTCCAGAACGCGCTCACGAACAGGATCGCCAGCGCGGCGAGGTAGATCAGCACGAACCACGCGGCGGGCGCGCCGAGCGTCAGCGTCAGGCGCAGCCAGCCGCGCTTGAACAGCGCCGCGGACGCACGCCGGCGGGCGGACCGGAAGCCCGATCCGCCCGCCGCGACCTCGACGCGTGTGGCGCCCATGAGGGCTCGGCGCCTAGCCCTTCATCTCCGTCCATCTCTGCTGCCAGGTCGTGTAGTCCGTACAGTCCTGGCTGCCGTCCCCGCAGTCTCTGGTCGGCGTTCTCCAGAAGCGGATGGAGTCGAAGTACGAGGCGGGTGCGTTGAGGTGATAGGCCGCGCACGAGCCTCTCTGCGTTCTGTCCATGTACGAGCACGCCTTCGCGTTCGCGGGCGTCTCGTTGTACGACAGCGCCTGCTGCGCCTGCACTCTCGGCGAGCTGATCCAGCGCATCCACAGGTAGGCGCAGTTCGGGTGTCTCGCGTGCGCCGACAGCATCCACGTGTCGGCCCATCCCGTCGCGCCCTCTCTCGGGATCAGGTCCTTGACGGAGGCGCCGGCCTTCTGCAGCGAGACGGTCGTCACCGGCCACGACGCGCCGACGACCGTGTCGCCGTTCTTGAACAGGTCGATCTCGTCAGAGGCGAGCGACCAGTACTTCTTGATCAGCGGGCGCTGCGATCTGAGCAGGTCGACCGCCGCGTTGAGCTGGTCCTCGGTCAGCTCGTACGGGTCTCTGATCCCCAGCTCCGGTCTCGTCTTCGACAGATAGAGGGCGGCGTCGGCGATCTGGATCGGGTTGTCCGGGACAGTGACCTTGCCCTTGTACTGCGGGTCGTAGATCGTCGCCCAGCTGTCCGGCGCCGGCGAGACGTCGCTCGTGTTGTAGAGCAGCGTGTTCGGGCCCCACTGCAGCGAGACGCCGTAGTGCTTGCCGTCGACCGTGTTGTGCGGCGGCGACTTCAGCTGTGGGATGAAGTCGTTCCAGCCTGGGATCAGCGCCACGTTGACCGGCTGGACGTCGCCGCCGCTGATCAGCCGCAGCGAGGCGTCGCCGGAGGCGGACACCATGTCGTACTGCGAGCCGCCGCCCTGGCGCATCAGCGTGACCATCTCGTCCGACGAGCCGCCGTACTTGGCGCTCACCTGGCAGCCGGTCTGCTGCTCGAACGGTTTGACCCACTCGGGCTCGGTGTAGCCCTCCCAGGCGATCAGGTTCAGCTGCCCCTCGCCTCTGCCGATCGAGGTCGGCAGGTTCGACGTCGTCGAGCTGTCGTTGCCGCCGCCCCCGCAGGCGACGAGGCTCATCAGGCAGAGCGTCAGCGCGCCCACGACGAGCAGGTTCCTCGTGTCGTTCCTCACTGCGGCACCTCCTCAGGTGACTGCTGCGGAACCGCCGCGGGCACCTCGTCCACGACGGTCATCTGCTGCGGGGACCAGGCGAGCCGCACCCGGCGGCCGCGCTCCTCCAACGCGACCCCGTCGCCCGCTTGGTCGTTCTGGCGCATCGCGACGAGCGCCGCGCCGTCGTCGAGCGCGACGACGTAGCGCGTCACCGAGCCGAGGTAGACGACCTCCTGCACGGTGCCGAGCTCGCTGAGCAGCCCGTCGGCGGGCTGCTCGTCCTGCGTCAGCAGGCGGATCTTCTCGGGACGGACGGTGAAGCGGCGGCCGTCGCGCTCGATCAGGTTCGAGGTGCCGACGAAGCCGGCGACGAACGCGTTCGCGGGCCGCTCGTAGATCTCGCGGGGCGTGCCGACCTGCTCGATGCGGCCGGTCGAGAAGACGGCGATGCGGTCGCTCATCGTCAACGCCTCCTCCTGGTCGTGCGTCACGTAGACGAACGTCACGCCGTCGCTCAGCTCGCGCTGGATGCGCTTCAGCTCCAGCTGCATGTCCTGGCGCAGCTTCAGGTCGAGCGCGCCCAGCGGCTCGTCGAGCAGCAGCACGCGCGGGCGGTTCACGAGCGCGCGCGCGAGCGCGACGCGCTGGCGCTGCCCGCCGGACAGCTGGATCGGCTTGCGCGTGCCGTGGTCGCCGAGCTGGACGAGCCGCAGCGCCTCGCCGGCGCGGGCGCTGCGCTCCTTGCGGCCGACGCCCTTGACCATCAGCCCGTAGGCGACGTTCTCGGCGATCGTCATGTGCGGGAACAGCGCGTAGTCCTGGAAGACCGTGTTGACGTCGCGCTGGTAGGGCGGGCGGTCCGTCACGTCGACGCCGTCGAGCGCGACGCGGCCGGCGTCGGGCCGCTCGAAGCCGGCGATCAGCCGCAGCGTCGTCGTCTTGCCGGAGCCCGACGGGCCGAGCATCGTGAAGAACTCGCCCGGCCACACCTCGAGCTGCAGGCGCTCGAGCGCTACGACGTCCCCGTAGGCCTTGCGCAGCCCGCTCGCCGCGACGGCGGGCGCACCTCGCTGATCGGCCTGCACCTCGGACAAACGCAGCTCCTCCCAGGCTCCTGCGGGACCTGTGGCCTCGGTCTACCCATGCTCGCCGCTCCCTGACCATTCGGCCACAGACGCTCCGGCGCATCGGCGGGAGATCGATTGGCCGGAAAGGCGAGCGGCTGGGCGTCAGGCGACGCGACCGACCCGCTCACGCGATCTCGTACGCGACGCCGTGCGCGGCGAGCGCGTCGAGGAAGGCCTTCGCGTCGTACGCCTCGGCGGGCGCCAGGAAGCCGGCGCGGTCGTAGCCCGGGGCGGCCATCAGCGCCGCACCGTGCACGGCGGTGACGGCCGTGAGCGCGTAGACGTCGCCGCCCGTGGCCACGCCGCGGCGGGCGCGGCCGTCCTCACCGCGGGCCTCCGCGACGATCGTGAACCGCACGCGTGCGCGCGAGGCCGGCGACGGGCCCTCCGGGAAGCGCGCGAGCAGCGGCTCGAGCGCGCGCCGCAGCGGAAGGCGCAATGCGAGCGCCGTCGCGGGCGCGAGCAGCGGCGCGAGCGGCGCAGCCTTCGGCGTCCCGGCGATCGTCTCCACCGTGAGCAGCGAGGCGACGCGGCGCGTGCGCACGTGGCGGGGCACGGTCAGCAGCTCGCCGGACGGGTAGCGCATCACCGGCTGGACGCCGACCGGATCCGGGAACGCGAACGACTCGCGCCGCACGCGCAGCGGCGCGGGCCGCCAGTCGCCGTCCTCGTAGCGGACGCTGTCGGCCGCCAGCATGCCGAGCGCGCTGCGCAGCGTGCCGCGCGTCGGCTTGACGCCGCGCGGCGCGTACGCGAGCACGAGCTCGCGCAGCGGCTCGACGCCCTGCGCGGTCAGGTGCGCGAGCAGGTCGCCGGGCAGGTAGTCGAAGCCCATCGCCGGCACGAGCGCGGCGCCGGAGCTGCGGGCGGTCGCGTCGTAGCGCTCGCGCACGAGCCGCATGAACGGCTGCTCGCCGGTCGTGTCGACGTAGTGGGTGCCGGTCTCGGCGGCCGCGCGCACGACCGGCTCGCCGTGCTGCACGAACGGGCCGGCGCAGGCGATCACGGCGGCCGCGTCGGCGAGCAGGTCGCGCAGGCCGGCGGCGTCGTCGAGCGCGACGGCGCGGGTGGCGACGTCGCCGCCCAGCTCGTCCGCCAGCCGCGCGAGCTTCTCCGCGCTGCGCCCGGCCAGCACCGTCGCCAGCCCGCGCCGGCGCAGCTCGCGTGCGACGAGCGTTCCGGTGAAGCCCGTCGCGCCGTAGACGACGACCGCCATCGGCCGGAGCTTAGGGCCGGCCGGCGCTCCGTGGGGCGGTTCGACGGGCGCGGCACTAGCATGTGCGCGCGATGACGACCGCGGACACCCTGCAGGCGGAGGCGCGCGAGCGCCCGCGCATGACGGTCGTCGCGGCTGCCGCGGCCCTCCTGACGCTTGCGGCGCCGATCGTCGGGCTCGCCGTCCTGAAGAGCCAGCCCGACAGCGAGATCGGACGGGCGCTGCAGCGCGAGCAGCACCTCGTCGGGCTCGCGGCCAGCGCGGTCTGCTCGGCGCTCGGACTGCTCGCCATCACGCTCGCGCTCGACTTCCTGCTGCGGGCCGTGCGTGCGCGTCGCTCGGACCTGCCGTGGCAGCTGCGGCCCCTGCTGTGGACCGGCGGC
This sequence comes from Conexibacter sp., assembly GCA_036379915.1. Lineage (GTDB taxonomy): Bacteria > Actinomycetota > Thermoleophilia > Solirubrobacterales > Solirubrobacteraceae > Conexibacter. Next base: position 19,257 of record DASVFS010000225.1, read on the forward strand.
GTGGGACTCGTGGTCCTGCTGCTGGCGCTCCAGGTCGCTACGAGCGTGAAGCTCGACCACTTCGCGCACGACGGCAGTCAGACCTACGAGGAGGCGCGGGCGGTCAGCGACTTCGGCGCGGTCGCCTTCCTCGGGATCCCGGCGCAGTTCGCGTTCGCGGGGGCGTTCGTGATGATCGCCGTCACGGCGATGCGGGTCGGGCTGCTGACCCGCTTCCTCGGCTATCTGGGCGTCATCTCCGCGGTGCTGTTCGTGATCCCGCTCGTGCCGGTCCCGGTCGTCCAGGTCTACTGGCTCGGCGCGCTCGCGATGCTGTTCGCCGGCCGCTCGCCGAGCGGCACGCCGCCGGCGTGGCAGAGCGGCGAGGCGATGCCGTGGCCGAGCCCGGCGGAGATGCGCGAGCAGCGCGTGCGCGACGCCGAGGCCCGGCGCGGCGGCGGCGACGTCGTCGAAGGATCGGTCGCCGAACCGGACGACGCGCGGGCCACGGTCGCCGGGCCCAGCCCGGCGACCTCCAAGCGCAAGCGCAAGAAGCGCCGCTAGCCCTGCGGGCTACTCGCTCTCGCCTCGGACGGAATCGAGGTCCATGTGCCGCCGCATGAAGCGGTCGAACTGCGGCACCGTGAACTTCGCGAAGCCATAGCGAGGCGTGTACAGCAGCCCCTTGTTGATCAGCCGCGCTCGCAACGGCGCGACCTGCTCAGACGCCTTGCCGAGCACCTCGGCGACGTCCGAGGCCTTCTGCGCCTCGGGACCGAGCTCGGCCATCGCGCGCATGTAGCGTCTCTCCTCGGCGGTGGAGCGCTGGATGCGCGAGCGGAAGAAGCTCTCGTCGAGCTCGGCTTCGACCAGCCCCAGCGCTGACTCGACGTCAGCGGCGGTCACCGCCGGACCGTCGGCGAGGTTCCACACCGCACGACCGAACTCTTGGAGGAAGTACGGGTAGCCCTCGGTGTACTCGAGGATGTGATCGACCGCCCCTGGTTCGAAGGACACGCCGTCGGCTCGGGCGGGCTCGACGAGGGCGTCACGTGCGGCGTCTCGATCCAGCTCTCCGATCAGGGGGAACTTGAAGAGGCGCTCCGCGTACGACTTCGCGTCGCCGGCGAGTCCGGGCAGCTGGGGCAGGCCCGCTCCGGCGAACGTCACGGGAAGCTGCCGCTGCACGGTGCGATGCACCGCGCCGATGAGCGCCTCCAACTCGATCTTCGAGAGGAACTGGATCTCGTCGAACAGGAACACGACACCGCGCGAGGACTCGGCGGCCGCATGACCGATCGCCTCGAAGACGTCAGCAAGGTCATCGTTGAGGATCCCGGTGTCGGCCTGACCGGGCTCGGGCTCGATGTCCAAGCCACCGGTCAGCGTTCCGTCCGGCTGCACGGTGAGCGAGAACGACTTCAACACGGCGGCAGCGCGACGGCCGCGTTCCCCCCATCGCGCTCTCGGAGAGGTTTGCAGCAGAGCACGGCGTGCGAGGTTCGCCATCTGAGGGCCGAACGGCGTGTTCTTCGACACTTCCGCATCGACCGCGACCCAGTCCTCCTCGGACGCGATCTTCTGGTACTCGCCGAGCAAGACGGTCTTGCCGACCCCGCGCAGGCCGGTCACGACGACGGACTGCTCGGTGTATCCGCCGGCCAGTCGTCGGAGGAGGACGCGGAAGTCCTCGACCTCGGCGCGACGACCGGCAAGGTAGCGAGGAGGCGCACCTGCGTTCGGCGTGTACGGATTGCGTGACCGGTCCATGCTTTGACGAGATTATCAAGCTTTTTCTTATTTTGAAAAGGCTTGCTAAAGCTGTCAAAGCGCCGCTAGAACGCGATCGCCGGCGCGTCCGGCAGGCGCGCGAGCGCCGCGTCCATGTCGGCCTCCGAGAGCTCCGGGTCCTCCAGCGTGCCCGACAGGTAGGCGTCGTAGGCGGACAGGTCGAAGTGGCCGTGACCGGACAGGCCGAGCAGGATCACGCGCCGCTCGCCGGCCTCGCGCGCGGCGAGCGCCTCGTCGATCGCCGCCTTCACCGCGTGCGCCGCCTCCGGCGCCGGGACGATCCCCTGCGTGCGCGCGAACCGCAGCGCCGCCACGAACGCGTCGTTCTGTCCGTAGGCGCGGGCCTCCACGAGTCCGCTGCGCACGAGCGCGCACACGAGCGGCGCGTCGCCGTGGTAGCGCAGCCCGCCGGCGTGCAGCGGGGGCGGGACGAAGTCGTGGCCGAGCGTGTACATCGGCAGCAGCGGGGTGAGTCCGCTGGTGTCGCCGAAGTCGTAGCGGTAGGCGCCGCGCGTGAGCGTCGGGCAGGCCGCCGGCTCGGCGGCGAGGAAGCGCGTGCGCGTGAGCCCGCGCAGCACGAGCCGCACGAACGGGAACGCGAGCCCGGCGAAGTTCGAGCCGCCGCCGACGCAGCCGACGACCACGTCCGGCGCCTCGCCCGCCATCTCCAGCTGCGTCAGCGCCTCCTGGCCGATCACCGTCTGGTGGAGGCAGACGTGGTTGAGCACCGAGCCGAGCGCGTAGTTCGCGTCGTCGGCGCTCGCCGCCACCTCGACCGCCTCGGAGATCGCGATCCCGAGCGACCCGGTCGGGTGCGCCGACTGCGAGCGACCCGCCTCCGTCAGCTCGCTCGGCGAGCGGTGCACGGTCGCGCCCCAGGTCTCCATCAGCGAGCGGCGGTAGGGCTTCTGGTCATATGAGGAGCCGACCATGAAGACCTCGCACTCGAGCCCGAACAGGCTGCAAGCGAACGCGAGCGCCGAGCCCCACTGGCCCGCGCCCGTCTCGGTCACGAGCTTGCGCACGCCGGCGCGCGCGTTCTCGTAGGCCTGCGCGACCGCGCTGTTGGGCTTGTGCGAGCCGGCCGGCGAGACGCCCTCGTACTTGACGTAGATGTGCGCCGGCGTGTCGAGCGCCTCCTCCAGCCGCCGCGCGCGGAACAGCGGCGTCGGGCGCCACAGCTTGTACGCCTCGCGCACGCGCTCGGGGATCTCGACGAGCGGCTCGGCGGCGACCTCCTGCGCGATCGCGCCGGGCGGGAAGATGCCCGCGAGGTCGTCCGGTCCCGCGGGCTGCAACGTCCCCGGATGCAGCGGCGGCAGCGGCGGCTCGGGCAGGTCCGGCGCGATGTTGACCCAGTGCGTCGGGAGATCGTCCTCGTCGAGCGGGAACGTCGTCGCCTCGTCCATCCCGAACCTCCCGGTCGCTCGCGCTGCGTGCCAAGCGATCGTAGCCGGCAGACTGCGCGCGAGCACGCGAGTGGAGTAGAACACGCAGCAGTGTGGGGCCGCCGACCCGCGCTCCGAATCCGTCATCACGAGAGGAACGAGATGTCAGACGGCGCAGCGATCGAGGGGGGCGCGCTCGAGCACGAGCTCGAGCGGATGCTGGAGATCGAGCGATTCGAGCCGCCGGAGCAGTTCCGCGCCAACGCGTTGCTGAACGACCCGGCGGTCTACGAGGAGGCGGCGCGCGACCCGCAGGCATGGTGGGCGCGGCAGGCCGAGTCGCTCGACTGGTTCGAGCGCTGGGACACGGTGCTCGACGATTCGAATCCGCCGTTCTACAAGTGGTTCGTCGGCGGCACGCTGAACGCGTCCTACAACTGCCTCGACCGCCACGTCGAGGCGGGGCGCGGCGACCGCGTCGCCTACCACTGGCGCGGCGAGGAGGGCGAGGAGCGCGACGTCACGTACGCCGACCTGCACCGCGACGTGCAGCGCCTCGCGAACGCGTTGAAGGACCTCGGCATCGGCAAGGGCGACGTCGTCGGGATCTACCTGCCGATGATCCCCGAGGTCGTCGTCGCGATGCTCGCGTGCGCACGCATCGGCGCGCCGCACAACGTCGTCTTCGGCGGCTTCTCCGCCGAGTCGGTGCGCGAGCGGATGGAGTTCTCCGAGGCGAAGGCGCTGATCACCGTCGACGGCGCGCGACGCAAGGGCAAGACGGCGCCGATCAAGCAGCAGGTCGACGAGCACATGGGCGACCTCGCCACGCTCGAGCACGTCGTCGTCGTGCGCCACACCGGCATCGACGTGCCGATGCGGGACGGCCGCGACGTCTTCTACGACGAAATCTGCGCGGCCGCGGACCCGGAGTGCCCGCCGGAGCCGCTCGACGCCGAGCACCCGCTGTACATCCTGTACACGTCGGGCTCGACGGCGAAGCCGAAGGGGATCCTGCACACGACGGGCGGCTACCTGACCGGCGTGGCCGCGACGCACAGATACGTGTTCGACCTCGAGCCCGAGACGGACGTCTACTGGTGCGCGGCCGACGTCGGCTGGGTCACCGGCCACTCCTACATCGTCTACGGGCCGCTCTGCAACGGCGCGACCTCGGTGATGTGGGAGGGCGCCCCGGACTATCCGCACAAGGGCATCTGGTGGGAGATCGCGGAGCGCTACAGAGCGACGATCCTGTACGCCGCGCCGACGGCGATCCGCACGTTCATCAAGTGGGGCGCGGACATCCCGGCCAGACACGACCTGTCGTCGCTGCGGCTGCTCGGGTCGGTCGGCGAGCCGATCAACCCGAAGGCGTGGCTCTGGTACCACAAGGTGATCGGCGGCGAGCGCTGCCCGATCGTCGACACGTGGTGGCAGACGGAGACCGGCGCGATCATGATCACGCCGCTGCCGGGCATCACGGCGACGAAGCCCGGCTCGGCGACGACCCCGTTCCCGGGCGTCGCCGCCGATGTGGTGAGCGAGCACGACGGCGAGCCGGTCGCGAACGGCCAGGGCCTGCTGATCCTCACGCGGCCGTGGCCCTCGATGCTGCGCACGCTCTACAAGGAGGACGAGCGCTTCGTCGAGACGTACTTCTCGCGCTTCGGCGAGGAGACGTATCTCGTCGGCGACGCGGCGCGCCGCGACGGAGACGGCTACATCTGGGTGATCGGGCGCATCGACGACGTCGTGAACGTCTCCGGGCATCGCCTGTCGACCGCGGAGGTCGAGTCGGCGATCGTCGCGCACGAGCTGGTCGCCGAGGCGGCCGTGATCGGCCAGTCCGACGAGGACACCGGCCAGGCGATCTGCGCGTTCGTGACGCTCAAGGGCGACACCGAGGGCACCGACGAGGTCGAGGCCGGCATCCGCGAGGTCGTCGCCGAGCGGATCGGCAAGTTCGCGCGCCCGAAGCGGATCGTGTGGGCCGACGACCTGCCCAAGACGCGCTCGGGCAAGATCATGCGCCGCCTGCTGCGCGACATCGCCGAGGGCCGCGAGCTCGGCGACGTGACGACGCTGCGCGACCCCGACGTCATGTCGCAGCTGGAGGGCAAGATCAACGAGCGTCAGTCCGAAGAGGACTAGCGGGCCGACCAGCCCTGGTCCATCGTCACGGCGCTGCCGGTGAAGGCAGCGCCGGTCGGGCCGCAGAGGAACGCGACGACGTCGGCGACCTCGTCGGGCTCGATCAGCCGCTTGACCGCGTGCGGGGCGAGGATGACCTCCTCGAGCACGCGGTCCTCCGGCATGCCGTGGGCGGCCGCCTGATCCGCGACCTGGTTCTCGACCAGCGGCGTGCGGACGTAGCCGGGGCAGACGGCGGCGGCGACGATGCCGTCGTCGGCGCCCTCGAGCGCGAGCGTCTTGACCAGGCCGAGCACGCCGTGCTTCGCGGAGACATAGGCGCTCTTGAACGGCGACGCGACGAGGCCGTGGACGGACGCGATCGCGACGTAGCGCCCGTCGCCGCTCTCGCGCAGCGCCGGCCAGGCCGCGCGGGCGAGCAGGAACGGGCTCGTGAGCAGCAGCGCGATCATGGCCTCCCAGCGGTCCTCGGGGA
>DASVFS010000226.1:0-18634 GCA_036379915.1 Conexibacter sp.
GTACCGACGAGGACGCGACGGCTCGGCGGCGGCGCCGCCGCTACGCTGCCGCCGTGGGTTCCTTCGCCGCCACGCTGATCGCCGCGCTCGCCGCCGGTTTCGTCGCGCGCGAGCTGCTCGAGCTGCCGCTCGTCGCGGCGATGGCGATCGCGCTCGCCGCAGGCCTCGCGGCCGACTACTCCGCTCGCCGCGCGGCGAGCCGCTGAGCGGCGCTCAGGCCGGCAGGCCCGCCAACAGCCTGCCGATGCGCTCGCGCCGCCGCCGTGGCAGCGGCAGGTCGGCGACGCGACGCAGCAGCTCCTCGCGGTCGACGACGCCGTGACGGATCGCCTCGCGCGCGAACTCCCAGTCGCGCTCGCGCCCGGCCGCGCACTTCGCCAGCACGACGTCGTGCGGCTCCATGCACCAGCCGGTGACGCGCGTCCGATCGCGCGGTCCGCGCGGCACGCGCACCGGCACGAGCCGCTGCTCCCACCCGGTCGGCGCCTTCGGCGTCTCCGGCCCGACGCCGTGCGCGTAGTAGCCGAAGGCCGCGTGGAACTGCGAGCCGTCGCCGAGCGCGCCGTCGACCGCCTCGGCCCGCTCGGGATGGTGGCGCGGATAGACGTCGGCCTCTTGCGACCACAGCAGCGCGTCGGGCGCCTCGGGCAGCCGTCCGAGGATCGCCTGGCTGCCGATCACGACGATCTCGTCGTCGTCCGCGACCGCGGCGGCCGCGCGGATGACGTGCTCCAGATCCGCGCGTCTCATGCGAGCCTCAGGACACGGCGGCGCTCGTCCTCGCTGAGCGTGCCGGCGAACGGGCTGCTCTGGCGCAGCGCCGCGGCTTCGTCGTCGTCCGCGCGCAGCGCGGCTGCGAGCCGTGCGCGCGAGCCGGTCAGGAGCCGTTCCCATGCGTCGGCGTAGCGGGGGTGGACGCGGCCCTCCGCGGTCCACCGGCGCAGCCGTACGAGCGCGTCGGCGACGACCTCGTCGTCGAGCCGGTCGGCGACCGCGCGGTGGTAGGCGAGCCCGCGCAGCTCGGCGCTGCGATGGCCCTGCGGTGCTGCGCGCTCGGTGCCGGCCGCCGGCGACTCGCGCAGCGCCGCCGACAGCGGGCGCAGCGCGCCGGCGCTGCGATGGGCCGCCACCTCGTCGAGCAGGTCGAGCAGCCCTGTCAGAGGGAGCGCCATGCGACCGCCGGCGGTCATCACGACGGGCACGCGGTCGCGCGCGATCCAGCGGGCGAGCGCAGTCTGGCTGACCCCGAGCAGTCGCGCCGCCGCAGCCTGGGCGACGGTGGGGCCGGCAGCCCGCTCCAAGGCCGCCCGCACCGCAGTGACGTCCGCATCGCCGGGATGGCGTCGATGCGCGCGGCGTGCGTGTGCGGCGAGCACGACGAGCTGCTCCTGATCGATCCTCATAAGTAGAAGATAACAGCCATATTCCTGAACTTTTTTGAAGGACGCTAAAGGACACATAACAATCGTCGAAGCGCCAGGCACGATAGGATGGCCCCGAATCCCGGCCCGCGTGGGGGGCCGCGACATCGGCGAGAGCTCGTCGCGGAGCCTTCACGCATCCCTGAACTCTGGATAGTCGATCAATGCCCACAGGCGTCCTGCGCACTGCCCGCAAGGGGCTCGCGACCGTCGCGATGCTGAAGGCCAACTTCGACGCGCGGCACGACCACATCGGCATGTTCGAGCCGTTCGTCCGCGACACGATCGCGCAGCTCGGCCGCGACGACTTCACGCTCGACGAGCTGCGCGTCGAGATCGGCGAGCGACATCAGCTCAGACTGCCGTTCAACACGTTGCGCACGTTGCTCGCCCGGCTCGTACGCGACGGCGTGCTGCAGCGCGAGGCGGGGCGCTACTTCAGGACCCATGAGCTGGCCGGCGCCGTCGATCTGTGCGAGCAGCGGGAGCGCGTCGAAGGGCAGCAGGCGCGTCTTGCCGACGCGCTGTGCGTCGAGGCGCAGTCGCACGGCGTCGAGCTCGGCACGGACGCGGCGCTGACGCTCATATTGCGCTTCATCGAGCGCTACCACGTCGCGCTCGCGCTCGACGGCGTCACCGTCATCCCCGCGGAGGGGCGGGATGCTGCGCTCGACGATGACGACGACGGCGCGGACGACGGCGGACTGCTCGCGACGGCGGCGTTCCTGCGGCGCGTGGCGCTCGCGGGCGGCGAGATGACCGACGTGCTGCAGGCGATGGTCGAGGGCTTCGTGCTGCAGAACACGCTGCTGCTCAAGGACGTCTCCTCGGCGCACCGCCAGTTCCACGGCCTGCAGGTGTTCTGCGACAGCTCCGTCCTGTTCGCCGCGCTCGGACTGCGCGGTCCGGCGGCCGAGAAGGCGACGGTGGAGCTGTTGACGCTGCTGCGCGACACCGGGGCGGTGCTCGGAGCCTTCGAACCGACGATCCGCGAAATGAGACGGATCCTCGCCATCTACGAGGACGCCGTCGCGACCGCGCACGGGCGCGAGCGACTCCATCCGACCGAGCTGACGCGCTTCGTCCTCAGCCAGAACTACGGCCCGAGCGACGTGCGCATCAGAAGCGAGCTGATGATGCGCGACCTGCGCGAGCTGGGCTTCGAGATCCGCGAGACGCCGCAGCGCCGGCCGCAGTTCACGCTCGACGAGGGCAAGCTGGGTCGGATGCTGCGGGACAGACGACGGGGCGGGGAGAATCACCCGCGGGTCGTGCACGACGTCGACTGCGTCGCCGGAGTGCTGACGTTGCGCGCGGGAGGCAGCGCGTCGTCGATCGACGACTGCCGTGCCGTCTTCATGACCGGCAGCTCCATGACGGTTCGCAACACGACGCGCTGGTACAGAGCGCAGGGCGGCCGCGGGTTCCCGCCGATCGTCCACCACCTCGCCCTGTCGAACTTCGCCTGGCTCAAGCGTCCTTCGTCGGCCAGCGAACTCAAGCTGCACGAGCTGGTCGCGCTCTGCACCGCTGCGCTGCGGCCCTCGCGCGCGACGTGGGAGGCGTTCCGCGACCACCTCGGTCGGATGGAGACGAACGGAGAGCTGTCGTCGGACGAAGTGACCGCGATCACGGTGAGCGCGCTCACCGAGGACCTGCTGGCCGAGGAGGGGATCGGCGACGACGTCGACGCCGAATCGCTCGCGGAGGTGATCGATCGCGTCAAGGCGTCGTACCGCGTCGAGATGGATCAGGAGATCCGCCGCATCCGCGCGGAGGCGGAGCAGGAGCGGGCGCAGGCAGAGCGCGAGAAGGCCGAGATCGAGCGTCGTGCGCGCGCCGCGGAGGCGCTGGCCGAGGAGCGCGCGCAGGAGGCGGCGGCGCGGGCTGCCGTAGCCGCGGAGCGGCAGAACGGCGTCAAGGCGCGCATCCGTAAGGTCGCGTCGGCGTCCTCGTGGCTGTTGGCCGGTCTGTTGACGATCAGCCTGATCGCCGGAGTGGTCGTGGGGATCGTGCACACGGCGGCCGGCCGCCCGCCGGGCGCGGTGGCGCTCGCCCTCGCCGTCGGCCCGCTCACCGTGTTCGGCGCTCTGAGCGTGCTGTCGGGCTTCACGATCAAGCGCTGGCGTCGCTGCGTGGAGGAGCGGTTGTTCCGCTGGCTCGGCAGCTGGCTCGTCGGGCCGGACGACGAGCCCCCGAGACCGAAGCCGTAGCCGGCCTCAGCTCGCCGCCGCCGGCTCCGTCACCGGCTTCAGATGCCGGAAGGGACGGCCGTCGCGCAGCTCGCGCACGACCTCCTCGACGAGCGCGTCGCCGTCGAGGCGGCGGCCGTCGGTGACGGCGGACACGAGGCCGCGCTTGCGCGCGATCAGGCGCGCCATCGTCTCGTCGATCGTGCCCGCCGCCAGCAGGTACCACGCCGTCACGTTGTCGTGCTGGCCGATGCGGTGACAGCGGTCCTCCGCCTGGTCGTGCATCGCCGGCGTCCACTCCAGCTCGAGGAACGCGACGTTCGAGGCGCGCGTGAGCGTGATGCCCTGTGCCGCCACGCGCGTCGCGCAGACGATCAGCGGCGGCGCGGCGGCGTCCTCCTGGAAGCGCCGCACCGTCGCCTCGCGCGCCTGCGTCGTGTCTCTGCCCAGCAGGTGCAGCGCATCCGGGAAGCGCTCCAGCACCGCCTCCTGCACCTCCACGTGCCGCGCGAAGACCACCAGCGGCTCGCCGCTCGCGAGGAAGTCGTGGATCCACACGAGCGCCGCGTGCAGCTTGCCGCGCGCCGCCAGCCGCTGCAGCGTGCCGAGTTGCGCGAGCCGCTGCGCGCGCAGCGTCGCGGCGATCTTGGCGTTCAGCTCCGAGAGGTCCAACGGCTGCTCGCGCAGCCACGCGATCACGTCGTCCTCCGCGAGCCGGTACTCGCGCGTGTTGTCGAGCGCCACCGGCACGACGACCTGGCGCTTGTCCGGCAGCTGCGGCAGCACCTCCGCCTTGCGGCGGCGCACGAAGCAGCGGCGGCGCAGGTGCCAGTGCAGCCGCTCCTCCGTCAGCGAGCCGCGGAACTGCTGCTTGAAGCGCGCGCCCGAGCCGAAGTCCTCCAGCCGCCCGAGCACGCGCAGCTGCGAGATCAGCTCGTCGGCGTGGTTGAGCACCGGCGTGCCCGTCAGCGCGAGTCGCAGCGCGTCGCGCGGCAGGCCCTCGGCGAGCCGTCGCACGGCGCGCGTGCGCTTCGCCTGCGGGTTCTTGCAGTAGTGCGACTCGTCGAGCACGAGCGCCTGCGGGCGCCGCAGCGCGAGCGCCTCGCGCTGGGTCGCGACCAGCTCGTAGTTGAGGATCAGCAGCTCCGCGCGCGGCGGGACCGCCACGCGCCCCTCCACCACGGCGACGGAGCGGTGCGGCAGCCAGTGCGCCGCCTCGCGCTCCCAGTTGAGCTTCAGCGAGGCCGGGCACACGACGACGGCCGGGAACGCGTCGTCGGCCTCCAGCGCGGCGAGCGCCTCGACCGTCTTGCCGAGCCCCTGCTCGTCGGCGAGGAACGCGCGCCGCGCGCGCAGCGCGTAGCGGACGCCCGCCCACTGGAACGGCTCGAGCGTGCCGCCGAGCTTCGCCGCGACCTCGGGGATCGGCTCGGCCTCCGTCGCGCGCGAGGCGCGGATCGCGGCCGCCGCGTCGGCCGCCTCGGCGCGCAGCGCCTCGAGCACGGGCGCGGCCAGCGGCGTCACCTCGACGCCGTGCAGTGCGAGGAACGCGTCGAGCGGCTCGCACAGCCACGGGTCGACCGGCACGGCGCGCTCGCCCTCCGTGCCCGGCAGCTCGGCGAACGCGGCGCCGGTGTCGTGGTCCCACAGCACCTCGAGCCGCAGGCGGGCGCCGTCGACGCCGTGCGTCGCGACGAGCCGCGCCGGCGGCGGCGCGTCGCCCAGCTCGAGCGCGGCGACGCAGCGCTCGGCGGCGGCGTCGAGTCTCGCGGACTCCTGTGCGCGCAGCACGTGCGCGTTCGCCTCCGTCAGCGGGGCGAGCAGGAGCGGAGGCTTCGCGCGGGCGCCGTCGGCGACCGGCTCGGTCGGCAGCTCGACCGCTTCCTCGCGCAGCTCGACCGGCACCTCGCCGGCGGCCGTCTCGAGCACGAACCAACCGCGGCCGTCGTAGCGCGTGGTCGAGACGCGCCCGAGCCAGCGGCGCTCGACCTCGTCGAGCCACGCCGCCGCGTCCTCGCTCGGGACCAGCTCGGGGAAGCGCCGCAGCACGTCCGCGACGTGGTGCGCGACCCAGTCCTCCACGGGCGCCCACCACTCGCGCGCGTCCCAGTCGAAGCGGCGGTGCGGGATCCCGCGCACGACCTCCACGAGGTGCGGGTCGTACGGGAACGACAGCACGACGATGCGGCCCCGCTCCGGATCGGTGCGCAGCTCGACGTTCGGAGGGGAGGGGGCCAGGCGCATCGCCGCCACCGTAGCGGCCGCGGCGTCCGTGCCGCGGCGCGCGGGCGTCAGACCTGTCTGAGCTGGGCGGCCGTCGGCGCGGGCGTGCTCGGCGAGCGGTAGTAGAGCGCGATTGCTGCCAAACTGTCGCGATGGCCGACGGATACGCGATCTCGCAGGCGGGGCTCGACGCGCTGCGGGCCGAGCTGGAGCAGCTGGAGACGGTCGCGCGCACGGAGATCGCGGCGCGCATCCGCACGGCGCGCGAGTGGGGCGACCTGAAGGAGAACGCCGAGTACCACGCGGCGAAGGAGGATCAGGCGCACCTCGAGACCCGCATCAAGCGGCTGCAGGAGCGGCTGCGCGGGGCGAAGGTCGTCGAGGCGGACGCGACGCCGGACGGCGTCGTCGGCTTCGGCTCGACCGTCGAGGTGCGCGACGAGCAGAGCGGCCGCGTCGCCACCTACACGCTCGTCGGCGCCGCCGAGGCGAGCGCGAGAGACGGGCGCCTGTCGATCGAGTCGCCCGTCGCGGCGGCGCTCGTCGGCGCGCGCGCGGGCGACGCGGTGACGGTCGAGACGCCCGCCGGCGCGCGCGTCTTCCACGTGCAGCGGGTCGGCTGACTCAGCGCGCTGCGGGCCGGAGCACGCGCGAGCGGCCGATCTGGCGGCCGTGCGCGTCGAGCGCGGCGACGGCGACGTAGTGCGCGTCGGTGCGCCCGCGCAGCGTCGTCTCGAAGTCGCGACGGGGGACCGGATCGCCGAGCGGGACGAGCGCGTCCGGGTCGTCGCCGGCGAGCAGCTGCCAGGCGTGCAGCTCGGTGGCGCCGTTCCAGCTTGCCCACGCGGTCAGCCGCGCGGAATCCCGCCCTCTCGCCCGGCGCACCGCGAGCGCCGGTTGGTCGAGTGGCTCGCCGCGCCAGGGGAAGCGGAACGCCTGGTAGCTGTCGGCGCCCGGCGGCACGACGAGGTCGAGCAGCAGGCGGCCGCCGGGGGAGAACTCGGACACGTGCTCCTCCGGCCCCCAGCTGATGAAGACGTTCCCGCCCGGCAGCGTCTGCACGTTGCCCTCGGCGCCGGCGAGCAGCCCGTCGGGATGCCGGTACTGCCGCAGCACCCGCGCCGTTCGCTCGCGCATGTCGAGTCGCAGCACGAGTCCGCGCGACTGGTCCGCGCGCGGCGGCGTCGCCTCGTTGTCGAACAGCGAGATCGTCTCGTGGCGGGGCGCGCCGCGGTCGGGCAGCCAGGTCGCGTCGTGCTGGAAGGCGAAGCGCGCTCCAGGGCCCATCGCGAAGTCGCTGCGCTCGCCGCCGAGCCGCCACAACACCCTGCCGCTGCGCTTGCTGACGGCGTAGATCGCGTGCATGTTGCGCGCGCTGATCAGCAGGCGCCCGCGGCCGTCCTCGTCGACCGCGTTGACGTGGAAGTAGTCGTGCGGCTTGCCGGCCTTGGGCGGCGTGACGCCCTCGCTCACGGGCAGGTGGTCGGCGCTGTGCCACTCCCACACCACGCGCCCGCTCGCGACGTCGACCTCTTGCACGATCGACTCGAAGATCGTGCCGTCGCGCGGCCCGCCGACGGGCGTCAGGTCCGCTCTGCGCGGCGCGTAGATCGACAGGTAGGCGGTCCCGCGCGGCGTCAGCTGCAGCTCGTGGTGATCGCCCATGTAGCCGTGGCCCGCCCGCACGCGCGCGACCTCGCGGTAATGGCGGTCGAGGATCACGTACTCGCCGATCCCGTGGCCGAGTCTCGTGCGGCCCTGCCACCAGGTCAGCACCGGCTCGCCGCGGTAGCGCTGGACGCGGAAGCCGGTGACCGCCATGTGCGGCGGGGCGGGGCGGAACCACACGACGTCGCCGCGGTCGTCGACGATCTGCGGGCCGTCCTGGCCGGGACCGCGCTTGACGGCGAGGAAGACGTAGCCCGGCGTCGTCCCTCTGCGCGCCGGCACGACGACCCTCACGCGGTCGGGATCGAGCTGCGGGCGCGAGTGGAAGCGCAGCACGTCCGCCGCGGTCGGCTGCGGCTCGTCGGTGCCGTCGCCGTCGGCGCGCAGCGCGAGCCACAGCGCGACGCCCCCGCCGACCAGCAGCAGCGCGACGCCGATGACGAGCCAGGCGCGCAGGCGCCCGCGCTCGAGCGTCGAGGTCCCCGGACGGCGGCTCATCGGCCTGGAAGTGTCGCCGCCCGGTCTAAGGCGTGGATGAGAATCGCTTCAGCTGCATCGATCGATGATATCTTTTTAGATATGGAGATGTCGGGCCACCTGGTGCGCGACCTGCGGGAGCGCCACGGCCTCTCGCAGGCTCGCCTTGCGCGCCGGGCGCGCACGACGCAGGCGGTCGTCAGTCGCATCGAGCGCGGCGAGGCGTCGCCGACGCTGGACACGTTGCAGCGGCTGCTGGCGGCGATGGGCTGGGAGCTCGACGTCGGGTTGCGGCGCTCCCATTGGCAGGACCACGACCCCGACGCCCTGCGCGAGTTCGGAGCGCGGACGCCGCGACAGCGCCTCGACGGGATCGATCGCACGCTGCAGGACGTCAGCGCACTGCAGGGAGCGGCTCGGAGGTCCCGATGAGCGACCACGCTGCACCGCTCGACCTTGCCGGGCTCGTACGCCTGCTCACCGAGCACGGCGTGGAGTTCGTGGTCGTCGGCGGGCTTGCCGCGATCGCGCACGGCGCCCGTCGCATGACGCTCGACCTCGACATCGTCCCCGATCCCGAGCCGGCGAACTTCCGGCGCCTGGCGGCGGCGGTCGCACGACTCGGAGTCGCCGACGAGACCGTCACGGATGGCGCCTTCCAGACGCTCGACCCGCGGGACGAGGTCGATCTCGCGCGCTCGCGCAACGTCAGCCTGCGCACCGCGGCCGGACAGCTCGACGTGCTGAACCGAGCACGCGGTGCCCCGCCTTACCGGGATCTCGCCGCGCGCGCGGTTCGGCTCCCGATCGTGGGTGTCGAGGTGCTCGTGGCCGGCGTCGACGACCTGATCGCGATGAAGCTGGCGAGCGGGCGCCCGAAGGATCTGCAGGACGTGGCGGACGTGACGGCGCATGAGGCCGGGGAGTACCCGCCGCCGCCCGAGCCCTGACGGCCCCGGCCCGCTCAGCTCTGCGGCCGCAGCCCGTCGAGCAGCAGGTCGAGGTAGCGGCGCCAGTTTCTGCCGCCGGCCTGCACGACGCTCGCGAGCGCGCAGAAGAGCGCGGGCATGTCCTCGGCGGTGAGGTCGTCGCGGACGACGCCGGCCGCGCGAGCGCGCGCGATCAGCCGCTCCTCGAGCGCCAGCAGCTCGCGCATCTGGTGCTCGCGCGGACCCATCGCCCCGCCGGCCATCAGCGCCAGCGCCGCGGCCCACGCGCGGTCGCGCTCCTGCGTGGCGGCGCAGTACTCGAAGCAGCGCATGATCGCCTGCCACGGGTCGCCCTCCTGCTCGACCAGCTCGCGCACGAACGCGATCGTGCGGTCGAAGCGCTCCTCGATCAGCGCCTCGGCGAGCGCTTGCTTGGTGGGGAAACGGCGGTAGACGGTGCCGACGCCGACGCCGGCGCGGCGCGCGACGTCCTCGATCTGCGCCTCGGCGCCGTGCTCCGCGAACGCGGCGCGCGCGGCCTCGAGCACCTTCGCGCGGTTGCGGACGGCGTCGGCGCGCAGCGGCTTGCTGACGATCGTGGGCTCGGCGGTTGACAAACGGAACCTCTCCTCCGTATCGTACCGATCCTGAACCGGAGTTCCGGTTCCGTATGGTACCCCACTCGAAAGCAGGTCCGCGCCATGTCAGCCACCGCATCTGCGCACGCCCCAGGCTCCGACGCGACGCTCGACCCGAAGCGCTGGGCGGCGCTCGCCGTGCTCGCGGTGGCGCAGTTCATGGTCGTGCTCGACGCCTCGATCGTGAACGTCGCGCTGCCCTCGATCCAGAGAGCGCTCGGCTTCTCCGAGAGCGGCCTGCAGTGGGTCGTGAACGCCTACACGCTCGCGTTCGGCGGCTTCTTGATGCTCGGCGGCCGCGCCGCCGACCTGTTCGGGCGCCGCCGCATGTTCATCGTCGGCCTCGGCCTCTTCTCGGCCGCCTCGCTCGCCGGCGGCTTCGCGACGAGCGACGGCTGGCTGATCGCCGCGCGCGGCCTGCAGGGCCTCGGCGCCGCGATCGTCTCGCCGGCCGCGCTGTCGATCGTCACGACGACCTTCACCGAGGGCGCCGAGCGCAACAAGGCGCTCGGGATCTGGGGCGCGCTGGCCGGCGCCGGCGGCGCCGCCGGCGTGCTGATGGGCGGCATGCTGACGGAGTGGGCCGGCTGGGAGTGGGTGCTGTTCGTGAACGTGCCGATCGGGCTCACGGCCGCCTTCGTGGCGCCGCGCTTCGTGCAGGAGAGCCGCACGAGCGAGCGCACGTCGCTCGACGTGGCGGGCGCGCTCAGCGTGACCGGCGGGCTCGTCGTGCTCGTCTACGCGCTCGTCGACGCGACCGACGCCGGCTGGGGCTCGACGCAGACGATCGGCCTGCTCGCGCTGAGCGTCGTGCTGCTCGCCGCGTTCGTCGTCACCGAGCTGCGCACGCGCTACCCGATCATGCCGCTGACGATCTTCAGGAACCGCAGCGTCGCGAGCGCCGACGCCGTCGCACTGCTGGTCGGCGCCTCGTTGTTCTCGATGTTCTTCTTCATCTCGCTCTACCTCCAGCAGGTGCTCGGCAAGTCCGCGCTCGACGCAGGCCTCTCATATCTGCCGCTCGCGTTCGCGATCATCTTCTCGGCGGGTGGCGCGTCGCAGCTCGTGACGAAGGTCGGGCCGAAGCCCGTGCTCGTGGCGGGACTCATGTTCACGACGGTCGGGCTGATCCTCTTCACGCGGATCTCGCCGGACGGCTCGTTCGCCGGCGACGTGCTGCTGCCGTCGGTGATCGTCGCAGTCGGCCTCGGCCTGTCGTTCGTGTCGCTCACGATCACGGCCGTGTCCGGCGTCAGCCACGACGAGGCGGGCCTCGCGTCGGGCCTGCTCAACACCGCCCAGCAGGTCGGCGGCGCGCTCGGGCTCGCGGTGCTGTCGTCGGTCGCCGCGTCGAAGCTCGCCGACCTCGGCCATGGGAGAGCGGCGTTGACGGAGGCGTTCCAGAGCGCCTTCGCGGTCGGCGCCGGCTTCGCCGCGCTCGGCGTGCTGCTCGCGCTGGTCGTCGTCCCGCACGTGCGCCCGCAGGACATGGCCGAGGCGCAGCAGGCGCCGGCGGCGGCGTAGACCCGTCAGGAGCGGCGGCGGCGTCTGTCCGCCGGCCGCTCCATGCGCGGCTTGGGCGGATTCGCCTTGCGCTCCTCGGGCGTCATCTGGCGGATCGTCAGGGTCCCCTGCTCGAGCTGCCGTCTGATCTCGGCCAGCTTGCGCTCGCGTTCGTCGCGCTGGCGGTCCTGGGTGGACTTCATCGTCCCCTTGACGATAGCGCTCAATCGACCGAATCCACCCCCCTTGTGAACACAGATCGTTCTCAGGAAGGCAACAGGAACGTCACAACCTGAGGGCTGGGGTTGCCCAGACTGCGCCCGTCGCACCGCAATCCCTCACGAACCCTGCATGGAGGTCCGATGGTCATGGCTGTTCTTCCCGGCGTGCGCCTGCGCAGTCGCGCTCTGCTCGCCGCGGCGGTCGCGTTCGGCGCCTGTGCGCTCGCGCTGGTCGCCGGTCCCGCCCGTGCCGCCACGCCCGCGCCGTCGGCCGTGACCTGCAGCGGACACGCCGATCGCGGCCTCGACGCCGCCTCGCCGGACCGCGTCGACGTCGCGTTCGGCTGCAGCGGCGACATCAGAAGCTTCACCGTCATCTCGAGCGCGCCGATCGGCGGCTTCGAGGTCAGCGCCGAGGCCTTCGACCACGCCACGCAGGCGATCGTCGAGACCGACAGCTTCTTCTGCGAGGGCCTGATCCCCGGCGACGGCTTCAACTGCACGGGCGGCGCCCACGCCGGCAAGGACGTCAAGACGGCGTTCGAGACGTACGACCCGATCTGCAGCGCGACCGAGGTCACGCCGCGGCTGATCCTCCACGTCGTGATCTCCGACGTCAACGGCGCGACGGCCGGTCCGTTCCGCCTGCGCGGTCCCGAGAAGTGCCCGAAGCCGAAGCCCGCCAAGCCCGCCGGCAGAAAGCACCGCAGAGGCGCCAGACACCACAGACGGCACGCGCGTCGCTGACGCCCGACCACTGAACGAAGAACGGAAAAGGAGCATCACCGTGCCCCGTCTCACCACCCGCCTCGCGCTCGGCGCGGCAGCCGCGCTCGCGCTCGGCGCGCCGGCCACGGCCGCGGCCAAGACGACGATCACGATGAGCGGATCGACGTCGGTCGCGCCGCTCGCGGCCAAGCTCGCGAAGGCGTACGTCAAGACCCACAGAAACGTGAAGTTCAAGCTGCTCCAGGGCGGCTCCGACGTCGGCATCAGCGACGTCGCGCACGATCGCGTGACGATCGGCAACTCCTCGCGCGACCCGAAGCCGACGGACCCGTCGGGCCTGGTCTTCAACAAGATCGCGCGCGACGCGGTCTGCCTGATCACGAACAACGCGAACCCGGTCGGCAACCTCTCGAGCGCGCAGGTGCAGGGGATCTACTCCGGCGCCGTGCGCAGCTGGGACGGCGTGCCGAACGGGAGAGGCGGCACGATCGACCTCGTCGGCCGCACCGCCGCGTCCGGCACCTACGACGCCTTCCTGAAGATCTTCATGGGGACCAGCAGACTCTCCCAGACGATGGCGCAGAAGGCGTCCAACGGCCTCGTGCAGCAGACCGTCAAGTCCGACCCGAACGCGATCGGCTACGTCTCGCTCGCCTTCACGAGAGGCGTGCACACGGCCTCCTACAACGGCGTGCCCTGCACGCTGCGCAACGCGAAGTCCGGCCAGTACGGCGGCGTCCGCAACTTCTTCATGGTCACCCGCGGCGCGCCGACGGGCGCCACGAGGAAGTGGATCCGCTGGATCCAGAAGAACTCGGTCGCGCAGGGGATCGTCGCGACCGACTGGGTCCCGCTGAGCTAGCGCGACGGGACGCACGCATCGCAATGCGACGACTGCCCTTCACGGGCATCGCCTGGACGGACCAGCGCGTCGAGCGGTTGCTCGGCGCGCTGGCGTGCACGGTGCTCGCGCTGATCGCCGCGATGGTCGTCTTCGTCTTCTCGAAGGCGTGGCCGTCGTTCGCGCACAACGGGCTCGCGTGGTTCGGCGGCGGGGGCAACGTCGACCACCAGCTGGCGGAGATCTTCGACTCGCCGTCGAACCCCGGCGACTACGTCTACACGCTGCACGCCTGGCCGATGCTGTACGCGACCGCGCTGCTGAGCGGCGTGGCGGTGCTGTGCGGACTGGTGTTCGCGCTGCTGTGCGCGGTCTTCATCGTCGAGTTCGCGCCGGAGCCGATCCGACGCGTGCTGGAGCCGGCGGTGCGGCTGCTGGCGGCGGTCCCGTCGGTCGTCTATGGGCTGATCGGGATCCTCGTGCTGGTGCCGCTCGTCGGCAACCACGTGATCAGCGAGTCGATGAAGAGCTCGGTCGCCTATGTCGTGCAGCTCGACGGCACGAGCGTGCTCGTCGGCGCGGCGGTCCTGACCGTGATGGTCACGCCGATCATGATCGCGATCGTCGTCGACGCGCTGCGCGCGGTGCCGCGCGGGTGGACGGAGGGCGCCGCGGCGCTCGGCGTCAACCGCTGGCGCGCGATGTGGACGATCTCGGTCCGCGCCGCCCGCCCGGCCATCATCGCCGCGGCGGTGCTCGCGACCGCGCGCGCGCTCGGCGAGGCGATCATGCTCGCGATGGTCTCCGGGTCGGTCGGCTTCGCGCCGAACCCGCTCGACGGCTTCCTGTTCTTCCTCGAGCCGGCGCGTCCGCTGGCGGCGACGATCGTCGACAACGCGGAGGGCCTGTCGGTCGTGCCGTTCGGGCAGACGATCTACGCCTTCGCGGCGGTGCTGCTCGTCTCGAGCCTGTTCCTGTCGCTCGGCGGCTGGGCCGCGAAGCGGCCGCTCAAGCGCTACGGGCTGGCGGCGCGGTGACGGCGCTTGGGGCACCGGCCCGCACCGGAGCGGTCGAGTCGACCGCCTCGTGGAGCCGTCTCGACCGCCTCGGGCTGGCGCTGTGCTGGGCGGCCGGCCTCGCGCTGTGCGCGATCTGCGCGGCGATCCTGCTGTTCATGCTGTTCAAGGGGCTGCAGTTCCTGCGCCCCGCGCTGCTCGTCTCGCACCCGCTGCCGGACCTCGACCAGAGCAAGACCGGCGGCTTCCTCGACCCGCTGATCGGCACCCTGATGCTGACCGTCGTCGGGATCGCGTTCGCGTTGCCGGTCGGCGTCGCGACAGCCGTGTGGCTGACCGAGTACGGCCGCCCCGCGGGGCTGGCGCGGGCCGTCGAGTCGGGCGTCGAGGTCGTCGCCGGCACGCCGAGCATCGTGCTCGCGATCTTCGGCCTGATCATCTTCCAGGAGCGGATCTTCGGCTTCCTCTCGTTCACCGCGCAGGGCGGCTCCGTGTTCGGCCGCTCGTTCCTGACGGCGGGCGCGATGATGGCGCTGCTGGCGCTGCCGCTCGTCGTCGGCGCGACGCGCGAGGCGCTCAACGCGATTCCCGCGCACGTGCGCGAGGCCTCCTACGCGCTCGGCGCCTCGAAGGCGCGCACGATCCGCCGCGTGCTGCTGCCCGGCGCGCGCGGCGGCATCGCGACCGGGGCGACCCTCGGGATGGGCCGCATCGCCGGCGACACGGCGATCGTCGTGATCCTGCTTGGCGCCTCGCTGCAGATGCAGTCCGGCGACGGGCCGCCGCTGTACCGGATCCTCAGCGGCACCGGCTCGACGCTCACCACCTACGTCTACAACAACTCGCCCGCCGGCGAGGGCAACGCGCCCGACAAGGCCTACGCGGCCGCGTTCGTCCTGCTGGTGATCGTCATCCTGCTCAACTTCGCCGTCGGCATGATCGGCGGCAGAGAACGGAGAGTCGCATGGGGTCGCTGACCGAGCCGCCGCCGCCCGTGCGGCGCATCGTCGTGGACGAGCAGCCGCGCGTCGTCGATCCGCCGACGAACGGGAACGGGAGCGGCGTCGCGATCGGCGGCGGGCAGGCCCGGCAGGTCGCGCGCCGCCCGGCGCCGGCGGTCGCGCCGCGCGAGCGGATGCGGATCGAGCGGCTGACGATCCGCTACAGCGGGAAGGTGGCGGTCAACAGCGTCTCGCTGCCCGTGCGCCAGGGGGAGGTGCTCGCGCTGATCGGCCCGTCCGGCTGCGGCAAGACGACGCTGCTGCGCTCGCTCAACCGCCTCACCGAGCTGACGCCGACGGCCGCGCGCGAGGGCGTCATCACGCTCGACGAGCAGGACGTCGACGGTCTCGAGGTGACGCAGCTGCGCCGCCGCGTGAGCATGGTCTTCCAGCAGCCGAACCCGTTCCCGATGTCGATCTTCGACAACGTCGCCTACGGCCTGCGCCAGGGCGGGAGCGAACGCCGCCGCTCGAAGTCCGACCTGCGCCCGGCGGTCGTCGACGCGCTCCAGCGCGCCGGCCTGCACGACGAGGTCGCCGAGGACCTCGACCACCCGGCGCTGCGGCTGTCCGGCGGCCAGCAGCAGCGGCTCTGCATCGCGCGCTCGCTCGCGGTGCGGCCGGAGGTGCTGCTGCTCGACGAGCCGTGCTCGGCGCTCGACCCGCGCTCGACCGAGACGATCGAGCGGCTGATCGTGAGACTGCGCGAGGAGGTGGCGGTCGTGATCGTCACGCACAACCTCCAGCAGGCGTTCCGCGTCGCCGACCACGTCGCCTTCATGTACCTCGGCGAGCTCGTCGAGTACGGCCCGGCGGGCCAGGTGTTCGGCGCGCCGAGAGCGAAGCGCACGCGCGAGTACGTGGCGGGGGCGTTCGGGTGAGCATGCGCCTGCTCGCCGCTCCGCTGCTGCCGCTGCTGGTGCTGGCGCTCGCGCCGCTGCTGTCGGGCTGCGAGTCGTCGCAGGCGAAGAGCGCGCGGCTCGAGCGCGAGGGCGCGAGGAGCCTGGCCGACGAGAGAGGCCTCGTCGTGCGCGCCCAGAACCGCGACGTGCGCGCGGTGCACACGAGCGTCGTGCAGGACGAGAACGGCACCGCGGTCGTCGTCGTGCTGCGCAACGCGGCGTCGCGGCCGGTCGGGCGCGTGCCGATCGCGATCGACGTGCAGGGCGCGGGCGGCAAGAGCGTCTACAGAAACGACGTCCCCGGCCTCGACCCCTCGCTCGTGGAGGCGACGGGCGTCCCCGCGCACGGCGAGCTCGCGTGGGTCAACGACCAGGTCACGCCGGCCGGCGATCCCAAGCAGGTCGATGCGCGGATCGGCGCCGCGCGCGGCGACGCGCCGCGCGAGCTGCCGCGGCTCGACGTGACGCAGCCACGACTCGTGCTCGACCGCGTGACCGGCGTTGAGGCGATCGGGCGCGTGACGAACCGCTCGAAGGTCGAGCAGAGACGGCTCGTCGTCGCGTGCGTGGCGCGCAAGGGCGATCGCGTCGTCGCCGCCGGGCGCGCGATCGTCAACCGCCTCGCGCCCGGCAAGTCCGCGCCCTACCACGTCTTCTTCATCGGCGATCCGCGCGGCGCGCGCATCACGGTCGTCGCCCCGCCGACGGTGATCCAGTGATGGAGGTCACGATGGACGACACGACCACGGCGGCCGCCTCCGCGTGCGCGAGCTGCGGCGCGGCGCTGGCCCACGACCAGCGCTACTGCCTGCACTGCGGGCAGCCGCAGGGCGACCCGCGCGTCGCCTACCGCGAGCTGATCGCTCCGGCGGTGACGTCGGCGCACGCCCTGTCCGAGCCGCCGACGGCGGCGATGGCGCCGGCGCCGGTCGCGCCCGCGGTGGCCGCCGTCGGCGTCCCGCCGCGCGACTGGACCCCCGTGATCGCGCTCGGCGGCCTCGCGGCGCTCGCGCTCGTGCTCGTCGTCGGCGTGCTGATCGGCAAGAGCGGGACGCCGACGGCGGCGGCTCCGGCCGCGCCGCAGGTGATCACCGTCTCAGGCGCCGCGCCGGCGGCGACGACGCCGGCCGAGTCCGACACGTCGGGCTCCGGCTCGGGCAGAAGAGCGAGAAAGCACGCCAGAGGCGGCGGCGGGAAGGTCAGCGCCGCCGACCAGGCGGCCGGCCAGAGAGCCGTGCAGGACCTCAACAGCGCCTCGGGCGAGGAGTACCAGAGAAAGTCGGCGAGACTGCCGGACACCGTCGCGCTGCCCGGCAGACCGCCGGCCGCGGACAACAAGGCGCCCGGCGGCGGCTCGGACGCGGAGTCGATCGGATGAGCACGCTGCGAAGGATCTTCCCGCGCCCGGGCGCTCACGCCGCCGCGCACCAACCGGCGGTCGCGCCGGCACCGGCTCCGGACGGCCCCGCCGCCGAGCTGACGGCGAGGCGCGACGCGCTCGCGGAGCGCTTCGCGCAGCTGCAGTGGGACCTCGGCGGGCTCGCCTACGAGATGGCGCGGCGGGACCACTTCCGCCTCGACGTGCTCGTGCGCACCGCCGCGAGACTGCAGGAGGTCGATGCGGAGCTGGCGGAGGCGGAGCGTCTGCTGCGGCTGGAGGAGGCGGCGGCCGCCGGCTCCTGCCCCGCCTGCGGCGCGCTGCACGCGCGCGGCGCGGTCTTCTGCTGGCAGTGCGGCGAGGCGCTGATCGACCGGCAGCCGGCGAGCGGGCAGGTCGCCGCGCCGTGAGCGTGCTGGTCGCCGACCGGGCGGTGGACGTCGGCGGCGGCGAGCCGCGCTGCCCGGCCTGCGCTGCGCTGCTCGCGGACGACCAGCGCTTCTGCGTGTCGTGCGGGCTGCGGCTCGCACCCGACGTGCTGCGGCTGGCGGCGCTGCCGTTGCTGACGGCGGTCGCGGCTCCGTTCGCCGGCGCGCCTGTGGCAGCCGTCGGCGGGCCCGCGTTCCGGCGGCCGGTCGTGCGCTCGGCGGCGATCACGGCCGTCGTCGTGCTCGCGCTCGGGATCGCGATCGGCGCGACGATCGGACCGGGTGCGGTCGGCGGCACCGCGGTGGCGCAGCAGCGCGCCCTGATCGTGGTGACCACGCCGCCCGCGGCCGCGCCCGTACCCGCCGCGAGCGAGGACGGCTCGTCCGCCGACGACGGCGGCGGCGGCGCACCCGACGAGGTGCAGACGCTCGACGACACGGCGAGCGAGGAGCCCGCGCCGGCCGCCGAGGAGCCGGCCGCCGAGACGCCCGCGTCGGGCGACGAGAGAGCGGGAGACGAGGACGGCGGCGACGAGCCGACGGAGCCGACGGCGCCGCCGCCCGGCTCGCAGGCGCTCGCCGGGATCGTCGCGGCGACCGCCGCCGACGGCGAGGGCTTCGTGCTGGCCGCGCGCGACGGGCGCCTGCTGCATGTGCACGCGAGCGGCTGCGGCGTCGCTCTCGGCGACGACCTGCACGATGCGCGTGCCGTTCTCCTTGCGCGAGTCGCCGCGCAGCCCGAAGTCGGCGTCGTAGCGTTCCGCGACGGTATTGGTGTCAGCCAGCGCGGTGTCGCTCGGCCGCACGCCCAGCTCGTCGACGACCAGCCACTGGATGCGGTTGTAGCGATCGGTGCGCTCGGTCGTCCACGACAGCAGCGCCGGGTGCGGCGCGCGCGGGTGATCGCGCACGAAGGCTTCGTACGCCGGCCGCTCGCTCTCCCACCACGAGGTGTCGTGGCCGCCGCTGGCCTGCGGATGGAACGTGAGCGACACCCCGGCCGTCTCGAGCGCCTCGAGGTACGGCGCGACGCGCGCGGCAGGGTACAGGGGATCGCGCATCCCGTT
>DASVFS010000227.1:0-41280 GCA_036379915.1 Conexibacter sp.
TACCATGGAAGTGCTCTACCAACTGAGCTAGGAGGGCAGCCGAAGGGGATTGTAGGCGACTCCGGTCGGCGGGGATCGCCCTGGTCACCCGCCGTCGGCGGCGAGCGCCTCCATGCCGGCTCTGACCTGGCTGCGCACGTCGTCCGGGAGCGATTCGCCGGTGACGGTCCGCCACGAGCGCTCGAGTGCGTCCATCCCGAGCTTGGCGGTGAGGCGACACACGTGGTAGGGGCCCGGTTCGGTGTCCGGATGCGGGAACGGCTCGAACGCCGAGACGCACCGCACCGTCCAGTCGAGCGCCTGCCGATCGTTCCCGCGCTTCTCGTGCACGCGGCCGATCTGGCCGCAGATCGCCGCGGCCTCGGCGCTGGCGCCCGTGCGCCGCTTGCCCTCGCATGCCGCCGTCAACCACCGCTCCGCTTCCTCCAACTCGCCACGCTCCTCGGCCAGCGAGCCCAGCTGGCGAGCGGTGCTGGACATCGCGACCGCGTTCCCGACTCGCTCGTTGATCGCGAGCGAGCTGCGGTACCAGGTCTCCGCCTCGTCGAATCTCCCGCGCGCCTGCGCGATCATGCCGAGCTGGTGCTGGGTGCTGGCCGCGTCCGGCTCGTTGCCCAGGCGCTCGTTGATGGCGAGCGCCTTGCGATACCACGCCTCGGCCTCGTCGGTCCGCCCGCGCACGTGGGCGATCATGCCGAGCTGGTGGTACGAGCTCGCCGCCCCGCGCTCGTTGTGGAAGCGCTCCTTGATCTCGAGCGACTTGCGGTGCCAGCGCTCGGCGGCTTCGAGCTCGCCGCGCATCTGCCCGAGAATCCCGAGCTGGTGGTAGGTGCTCGCAGCCTCCGGCTCATCGCGCAGGCGCTCGGTGATCACCAGCGACTTGCGATACCACTCCTCCGCCTCGTCGTGGGCCCGGCGCATGTCGGCCATCGTGCCGAGCTGGTGGTAGGCGCGCGCGATGAGGCTCTCGTTGCCGAGCCGCTCGCTGATGCTCAGCGCTGTGCGATAGGACGCCTCGGCCTCGGCGGGCCGGCCCCGCAGCTGCTCCAGGATCCCGAGCTGGTGATGGACGCCGGCCAGCAGCGCATCGTCCTCGAGCTGCTCGCTGACGACGCGCGCCCGCTCGTACTCGATCTGAGCGTCCGCGAGCCGGCCGCGCGCCTGGAGGACGACTCCGAGCTGGTGGCAGGTGATCGCGAGGCGCTCCTGCTGCCTCGGCGTCTCAGGCTCGTGCTCGAGCGTCTCGCGGATGCTCAGGTAGACGCGCTCGGCATCGTCGAGGCGATGCGCATCCAGGGCGTGGTTCGCCTCCACACCGACGAGGAACAGCCACAGCGAGCCGGCGGCGGTCTCGAGCGAGGGGGGCGGCGTGCCGTCCGGTCCCTCGAGCGCCCGGCGTCCGCGATCCACCCAGGCCAGCGTCTGCTCGCCGTACCCGCGCGTGTCGTAGTAGGTCTTCAGCGGCTGTGCCAGCGCCTGCGCTTCGGCCCACTGGCCGTGCTCGAGCGCATATGCGAGCAGGTGCCCGAGCGTGCGCTCCTCGAACGCGACGACCCCGAGCGCGAGTCCCGCGTCGCCATGGTCGATCTGACCGTGGAGCCACTCGGCCACGATCGCGAAGGCGGTCAGCAGCGCGCGCGTGGCGGCGGCACGCTCCTGCTCGAACGCATCCGGGCACTCGGCGCGCCAGAGCCCGGCGAGCACGCTCGGGAGCGCCGGATGGATTCCGAAGACAGCGGAGTTGCGGCGGGTGAGCAGCCCCACGGAGGCGGCGGCGTCGAACGCCTGCTGCCAGGTCGCGCGCTCGACGCCCGCGAACCGCTCTGGCACGCCGTCCTGCTCCGAGAGCACCGCCAGCACGTTCACGTCGACGGCGCCTTGGAAGAGGCAGACGGCGACGAGCACGCGGCGGGTCGTCGCGTCGAGATGCGCGAACGAATACGCGATCGAGGCGGTCAGCGACTGCGTCCGGCCCGCGTGTGCGCCGGCCGCCTCCGGCAGCGCCACGATGCCGCGCAAGCCGTCGAGCAGCGTCTCGGGCTCGGTGTTCGCCAGGTGCGGGAGGATCAGGCGCATGCTCAGCGGGTGGCCGTCGAGCCACGCGAGCAGCTCCGCGAACGAGCGCCTGCGCCGTCGCGGCGCCGCCGCGGGAATCGCCTTGACGATCGCGTCGGCGTAGTCGTTGACCTCCTGGCCGACGAGCCCTCTGACCTCGATGCGAGCGACGTCCCCAGCGTCGCCGAGCCACTCCTCCCGCGTCCGGCTCGTGATCAGCAGGACGCTGCGCCCGCGCACGGCCGGACCTTCGAGGAATGCCCGCAGCTGCTCGCGCTCCGCGGCGCCGAGCGTCGGCGTCGCCTGGTCCGGGTCGGGCATCGTGTGGACCGACTCGAAGTTGTCCCAGATCAGCAGCAGCCGCCGCTGCTCGAGCGTCCGCTCCACGGCCGCGCGCCGCTCGGCCGGCTCGAGCTGCTCGAAGCCGGTTCCGTACAGCCGCTTGCCGATCTGGTCGACGACGCCGTCGAGCCCGAACGAGGCGACGCCGGGCTCGAACGAGTGCAGGATCACGTCCCCCGGCCGCTCGACGCCGCCGGTGTCGCGCCACCAGCGCCCGAACGCCTTCGCGAGCTCGGTCTTGCCGGTGCCGCCGGGGCCGTACAGCAGGATCGGCCGTCCTCCGCGCGCGGCGAGCTCGAGCTCGTAGAAGAGCGCGTCGCGACCGACGAACGTCCCCTGCGCGGCGAGCTCCCCGCCGTCCTGGACCGGCCGCTCGCGCAGCGCGTCGAGGATCGCGTCGAGCGACGGCGCCTCGGCCGGGCGCTCGACGCGCAGTCTGGGGAAGTGCAGCGCACGCCGCGCGTAGTGGACGGGCACGACCCAGTCGGCGAGCGGCAGCGCGCCCTTCGCGCTGAGGCGCAGGTCGTGCGAGGCGAGACGGCGCCGCCCCGCGCTGACCGCCTCGCCGACGGTCGCGCCCGCGAACAGCTGCTCGTAGAAGGCGGCCATGAACTCGGCCGCGGCGACCGCGTAGACGACGTAGGCCATCGCCACGACGGAGCCGATCCCCTCGCGCAGCAGGCGCGTCGCGACGGCCGCCTCCAGGTCCTTGCCGACGGCGCCCGACTGGCAGGCGTTCAGCACCACGAGCGGGACCTGCCCCTCCTTCAGCACCTGCGCGACGACGCCCGCTCCGACCGGGTCGCTGCCGCCCTCGGGCCGCTCGAACACGAGCACGCCCTCGCGCGCCGCGGCCTCGAAGCGCGGCGGGAAGCCGGGCCCGGCGGGGACCTGCTCGGTCATCGCCCCGTGGCCGTCGAAGTGGACGACCTGGAACGGCTGGCCCTGCTCCACGGCCGCGGCGAGCGTGGTCCGCAGCTGCTCGAGCGTCGGCGGGCGCAGCACGACGAGCTCGACCTCGCCGCGCACGGCCTGCAGGCGTCGCAGCAGCGGCCGGGCGACGATCCGATAGCCGACGTCCTCGGCGCCCTCGGGGCGCGCGATCACCATCAGCACGCGCAGCCGCTCGCCGTGGACGGCATGCGACGCCTCCGGCGGCACGGCCGCGAGGCTGCGCGAGACGCCGATGCGGTCGAGCGCGAGCGGCGTGTCGCGCTCCGGGTCGCGCAGCAGCTCCCACGGCAGGCCGAGCAGCTCCGAGGAGTCCGAGCGCAGCACGATCTCGCTGCCGGGCCGCGCGCGCTCGCGCAGCTGGCGGTAGGCGTCGCGACCGGCGCCGTCGCCGAACAGGGCGGCGAACATCGCCTCGCCCCACCCGTCCAGCTGCGCCGCGACCTGCGGGCCGCGCTCCCCGTACACCCCGAACGGGATCTGCAGGTACTCCTCGAGGTACCAGCGCAGGTCCTCGAGCGCCTCGTCGCCGAGCGGCCGCTCGAACCCGGCGGCCTCGGCCGGGCGCGGGTACTCGCCGTCGAGCTGCCGGGAGACCGACACCTGCCCCTCGCTCAGGTCTACGACCAGCCGATCAGCCATGCCTCCACCAAGCCCTCGCCGCTCCGCGGGCTGCAATCTACCGGAAGTGCGGCGGACCACGATCGGGGTGCTTGACGCGTTCGCGCGGTTGACGCGCACCGCCCGCGCGCGAGACGATCGACTGGGTCCGTTCCCCAGGAAAGGAGCGCAGATGGCGCGCAAGATGGCGGACTGCCGCCGCTGGCCGAGCGAGTCGAACTGCTCGCTCGTGATCATCGGCGACGAGGAGGAGGTCGTCCGCGCGGCGGCCGAGCACGCGGCGTCCGTGCACGGGCACGAGGACTCGCCCGAGATGCGCGAGCAGATCCGGCAGTTCCTCGAGCCGGCGGAGCAGTACAGCGGGGGCCCCCGCGCCCAGGAGCCGCTGCCCGGGTAGCGACTGCGCGAGGCGGGTAGGCGGAGTCGCATGCCCGCCCGCCTCGCCGCGGCGCGCGACGCGTTGCCCGCGACGGCGCCCTGACGCCGGCGGCGGGAAGCGCTACCGCTGCGCGGTCGTCAGCGCGCGCAGACGCTCGGTCGCCGCCGCGGCGACGAGCGGCCGCGCGACGTGGAAGCCCTGCGCGAGCGGACAGCCCTGCTCGATCAGGAACAGGCGCTGCGCCTCGCTCGTGACGCCCTCGGCGACGGTCAGCATCCGCAGCGCGGCGCCGAGCTCGATGATCGCTCTCGTCATCGCCGCCGCCTGCGGGTCGTCGGGGACGCCGCGCAGGAACGACTGGTCGATCTTCAGCACCTCGACCGGCACGTCGCGCAGGCGCGCCAAGGACGAGTGGCCCGAGCCGAAGTCGTCGATCGCGAGCCGCACGCCCAGCTCGTGCAGCGCCCGCACGACCGGGTTCGCGCGCTCGGCGTCGAGCATCGCGGCCGACTCCGTGATCTCGAGCGTCAGCGCGCTCGGCGGCAGCCCCTCGGCGCCGAGCGCCTCGCGCACCGTGGTGGGGAAGTCGGGCCGGCGCAGCTGGCGCGGCGAGACGTTCACGTGGACATGCGCCTCGAGCCCCTCGGTGCGCCACTCGCGCAGCTGCGCGCAGACCGCGTGCAGCACCCAGCCGCCGATCGCCTCGATCAGCCCGGCGTCCTCGGCGAGCGGGATGAACTCGTTCGGGCCGACGATCCCGCGCTCGGCGTCCTGCCAGCGCACCAGCGCCTCGAACGCCACCAGGTCCCCCGTCGCCGGGACCACCAGCGGCTGGTAGTGCACGACGAAGTCGTCGCGCTGCAGCGCGCGCCGCAGCTTCGACGTCAGCGACAGGCGCGCGAGCGTGTGCCGCGAGTCGCCGCCGTAGGAGGCGATCCCCCCGCGCCCGGCCTGCTTGACCTCGTACATCGCGGCGTCGGCGTGGCGCATCAGCTGGTCGGCGTCGTTCGCGTCGTGGGGGTAGATCGAGATGCCGATCGAGGAGCCGATCTCGAACTCCGCGTCGGCGATCGAGAACGGCTCGAGCAGCGACTGCTCGACCTGCTTGGCGACCGCCTCGGCCGACAGCCGCGGGTCCTGCTCCAGGTCCGTCAGCAGGATCAGGAACTCGTCGCCGCCCTGGCGCGCGAGCAGGTCGGTCGAGCGCACGACCCCGCGCAGCCGCACGGCGATGCGGCGCAGCAGCTCGTCGCCGGCGGCGTGGCCGAGCGAGTCGTTGACGGCCTTGAAGTCGTCGAGGTCGACGTACAGCAGCGCGACCGCGTGCCCGGAGCGACGTGCGCGCGCGAGGCCCAGCGCGAGGTGCTCGTCGAGCAGCGCCCGGTTCGGCAGCTTCGTCAGCGGGTCGTGGTAGGCGAGGAAGGCGATCTGCTCCTGCGCGCGGCGGCGCTCGGTGATGTCGCTGAAGGCGGTGACCGCGCCGTAGGGGCGCGTCTCCCCCTCGCGCATCAGCGGGTGGCTGGAGACGGAGGTCCACACCTCCACGCCGTCGCGGCGCACGAGCTTCAGCACCACGTCGCGCTGCGCGAGGCGGCTCTGCAGCGCACGCTGCGAGGGCATCGCCTCGCGCGTGAGCGGCGTGCCGTCCTCGGTCAGGATCTGCACCGGCCACTCGCCGGCCGCGCGGTAGAGCAGCTCCTCCTCGGGCAAGCCGAAGATCCGCGTCGCGGCGGCGTTGCACGACAGCACGCGGCCGTCGGAGCCGTAGATCAGCAGGCCCTCCTCCAAGGCGTGCACGACGCCGCGGTTGCGCTCCTCGCTCTCGGCCAGGGCGGCCTCGGCGATCCGCGTGGCGGTGACGTCGGTGATGATCCCCTGCGTCAGGTACGGCTCGCCGTGGTCGTCGCGGATCACGGTGTCGCGCTCCCACACCCACACGATGCGGCCGTCGGCGGCGATCAGGCGGTACTCGCAGTCGAACGCCTTGCGCTCGCGGAAGGCGTAGCGCGTCTCGGCCAGCACGCGGTCGGCGTCGTCGGGGTGCAGGCGCTCCTCCCACAGCGTCGAGTCGCCGAGCCAGTCCCGGGACGGGTAGCCGAGCAGCTCCTCGATCTGCGGCGAGACGTAGCGGAAGGAGCCCATCTCGTCCCAGTCGGCGATGTAGGTGACGGCGGGGATCGTCTCGATCAGCGTGCGGTAGCGCGCCTCCGCCTCTTCCAGCTCGACAGCGGAGGTGACGCGCGCGGTGACGTCGTGCAGCACGCCGATGTAGCGGCGCGCGGCGCCGTCCTCGTCGTGGACGGGCGTGAGGAAGACCTCGTTCCAGAACGGCGAGCCGTCGCGGCGGTAGTTGCGCAGGGTGACCCAGCACTCCTCGCCGTCGCGCAGCGCGGCCGCCATCTCGGCGACCGGCTCGGGGTCGGTCTCGTCGCCCTGCAGGATGCCGAGCGAGCGGCCGACGACCTCCTCGGCGCGCCAGCCGGTCAGCAGCTCGAACGCCTCGTTGACGTAGGAGACCGGCCAGCCGCCCGTCTCGGGGTCGTGGTCGGCGATCACGATGCCGTTGTTGGTGGCGGCGAGCGCCCGCTCGTGCAGGTCGAGCATCGCGGCGCCGCGGCGGTAGCGCAGGTGCAGCGCGACCTGGCTGGCGAGCGCGGCGACGTCGGCCATCAGGTGCGCGTCGGGCCTGGCGCCGGACGCGAGCTGCAGCTCCAGCACGCCCTCGCAGGCGCCGCCGGCGACGAGCGGGACGGCGACGTGCGGGCCGTCGGCGACGGTCGCGAGCGCCAGCGCGGCGCGGCCGGCGAGGTGCTCGTCGGGCCGCTCGGGGGTCGCGCCGGGCAGGACGGCCTCGCCGTGCGTCGCGCGGGGAACCAGCTCGCCGTCGATCCGGTCGGCCGGTCTTTCCCAGGCGATCCCGCCGGCGGCGCCGAACAGCTCGGCGAGCACGGCCACCGCCTCTCGCAGGAGGCCCTCGGGCGGCAGGTCGGCGGCGAGGTGGTCGGCGATCGCCTGCTGGGCGGTGAGGAGGCGCTGGGCGGTCGCGGCGGCGCTGCGGTCCCGCGCGGAGGCGTGCTCGCGCACGACGGTGGCGCGCAGGCGGCTGCGGTCGGGCTCGTGCGCGTGCGCGTGCGCGGCGGAGGCGGCGTCCGGGTCGGTCAGCACGAGCGCGACGCCGGCCAGCTCGCACGCTCCGCGCGCGAGCTCGAACGCGTCGTCGGAGGGCGACAGGGCGCAGACGACGGCGTCGACGTCGCCGCGGCCGAGCACACCGGCGAGCGCGCTGGGGTCGTGCAGGGCGGTCGCGACGACGACGCCATCCCCGCCCACCCTGCCGTTGGGCGCTCCGAGCAGCTCGACGAGCACCGAGGCGGTGTCGGGATCGCGGTGGACGACGAGCGCGCGCAAGAGGTCTTGGCCGGGAGGTTTCACGACGGTATTCGAGGAGATCGTCAAAACTCCCTGATTGCATGAGGGTTGCACGGCGATTTGCCGCGAATCTCGGAGGATCCGCATGACCCGCACGATCGTCGTCGGCTACGACGGCACCGACCATGGCGACGACGCGCTGGCGCTCGGGCGCCTGCTGGCCGGGATCGCCGACGCGCAGCTGGTGGTCGCCTGCGCGTATCCCGACGATCCGCTCGGCGAGAGCGCGGCGGGGCTGGAGGCGGCGCGCGGGATGCGCGAGGACGCCGAGGCGAAGCTGGAGCGAGCGCGCGCGTGGCTGGGAGGCGGCGGCGCCGCGGACCTGCGAGCGGTCGCCGGGCCCTCCCCCTCGCACGTCCTGCACGAGCTCGCCGAGGCCTCGGACGCGCTGGCGGTCGTCGTCGGCGCGACGCACCATGGGCGCGCGTTGCGCCTGTTGACGGGCTCGACGCCGGACGCCGTCCTGAACCATGCGCCCTGCCCGGTCGCGGTCGCGCCCGCGGGCTACCGCGACGCTGCGCACGGCGCAGGCGGCGTGCGCCGGCTGGCGGTCGCGTTCGACGGGTCGCCGGAGGCGCGGCACGCGCTGGAGGTGGCCGCCGGCTTCGCGCGCCTGGCCGCCGCCCGGCTGCGCGTCGTGACGGCGCTCAACACGGCGGCGGCCGGCGTCTATCCCCCGCCGCCGCTCGACGCCGCCTCCTACGAGCAGCTCGCGCAGATCGCGCGCGACGAGGCGCGGACACGGCTCGACGAGGCCCTCGCGGCGGTCGGGCCCGACGTGGTCGCGGAGGGCGTGGTGCGCGAGGGCGACGTGGTGGCGGAGCTCGTCGAGGACGCGCAGACGGACGACCTGCTGTTCACCGGCTCGGGCGGGAAGGGCCCGTGGCGACGCGTGCTGGTGGGATCGGTCTCGGCGCACCTGCTGCGCGAGGCGCCGTGCCCGGTGATCGTCGTGCCGCGCGGGAGCGGCGGGGCGGGTGACGACGCATGACGCGCGCGCGGGTGCTGTGGGCGGTCCGCTACGCGCTGCCGGCGCTGATCTGCCTGGTCGGGCTGGGGTTTCTGATCGCGGACGGGGGCGACAGCTTCGAGGGAGCGATGGCGCTGATCGGCGCCGGCCTGTCCGTGCTGCTCGTGAACCTGCTGTTTCGCGTCGGCGTCGCCGGCGACCGTGAGCGCGCCAGCGAGGACGCCGCCCGCCGCGCGTTCGACCGCACCGGCAGGTGGCCGGACGAGGACGGGTAGGGCGCGCTTCCGTCCCGCGCGGCGGGTAGGGTCGGTCCCGTGCCCGTCACCGTCGAAGCCCTCCCAGCGATGAGCGCCGTCGGCGAGCTGCTGGAGCTGAACGCCGGGCTGGTCGGCCCGTCGACGGGCTACATGGTCGGCGCCCGCGGGGACTGGCCGCGGCTCGTGGCGGCGGCGGAGAGCTGCTCTTTGGATGTCGTGGAGCTGTCCGCGCTGTCGGCCGAGGAGCTGCCGGGGCTGCTGCGGTTCCTGGGCGAGGCCGGCATGCTGCCGTTCGGACACGTCTCGGTGCACGGCCCGTCGAAGGGCTGGGACGGAACGCCGGCAGCGCTCGCGACCGCGCTCGCCGCGATCCCCGCGTCCGTCGACGGGATCGTGATGCACCCCGAGACGCTCGGCGACGCGGCGCCGTTCGCCGACCTCGGCGCGCGCCTGCGACTGGAGAACATGGACACGCGCAAGCGCGACGCGCGCACGGTCGCCGAGCTGGCGCGCTACTTCGACGCGCTGCCGGACGCGCGCTTCTGCTTCGACGTCGCGCACGCGCAGCTGCACGACCCGAGCCTCGGGCTCGCCCACGAGCTGCTCGACGCCTTCGCCGACCGCCTCGCCGAGGTGCACGTCTCCTCGATCGAGCCGAGCGGCGACCACGTCCCGCTGCGCGCCGCGGACGCCGAGGCGTTCCTGCCGCTGCTCGAGCGCTGCGCCGGCGTGCCGTGGGTGCTCGAGGCGCCGGCGGCCTGAAGCGCAGGCCCTCCTAGACGTCGGGGAACGCGTCGGGCGCCGCGGGCCGCGCCACCGGTCCGCGCAGCAGCGCGAGCGCGAGCAGCAGCACCGTCGCCCCCCAGTAGACGGGGAACAGGTGTACGACGTCGAGATAGCCGATCAGGCTGTGCGCAACGAACGCTGCGGTGAAATGCATCATCCCCGCGACGCCGAGCGCGATCAGCAGCCCGCGCGACCGTGGCCGCACGCCGTTCCAGGCCGTCGCGGCGACGAGCACGCCGAACAGCAGCAGGCCGGCGCCGAATTCGGCGCGGTCGTGCGCCATCACCGGCACGAGCTGCGGGTCGATCGCGCGCACCTGCTCCCCGCTCAGGCGCAGGAACTCGGTGTCCTCGGGGACGAAGACCCTCGTGGTCGCGATCGCGACGATCGAGCTGCCACCCGCCACGAGCGCCGTCGCGAGCCCGAGCAGCAGCAGGCGGCCGCGCCCGGCCGGGCTCCACAGCCACGCCGGCGTCGCCTGCGCCACCAGCGCGCGCAGCGGCGAGCTGCGTCGGGCGACCCCGCGCGTCAGCCACAGGCCGGCGCTGGCACAGCCGACGACGCCGGCCAGGATTGCCGCGTGCACCGTGTCGAAGTAGCCGTAGCCGAGGAACGAGAGGAAGCCGAGCACGAGCACGCCGGTCGCGATCACCAGCGTCCACCACGCCCACGGCTCGCGTCGCCGCAGCGGCGCGCGCACGATCCACGTCCACAGCGTGCCGTTGGCGAGGCAGATGCCGCCGTACACGGCGCAGTCGTGCGAGATGAACTGGACGACGCGGCAGTCGTCGAGCCGGCACAGCTCGGCGACGCTCATGCCGAGGTAGGCCGTGTCGTTCGGCAGCAGCTTGGCGGTGAACGCGAGCAGCAGGTAACCAGCCCCGATCAGCAGCAGCGCGCACGACGCGGCTGACAGCAGCACGCGGCCGGTCCGCTCCGCAGCGGACGACTCCGCCACCGCCTCGTCGCGGCGCGGCGCGACCACGGCGTGCGCTCCGTTCGTGCCGTTGATCGCGGGCGACGCCCTCTCCGGCGCGACGAGCCGGCGGTTGATGCGCTGCGGCAGCCCCGGCCCGGCGTACACGAACCCGTTCGAGAGCGCGATCAGGCGCGCGCCCGCGCTCCACGCCGCCAGCCCGTCCTCCGGCGTCAGCACGCCGCCTGACAGCGCCACCGGTATGCGGTCGCGCACGCGGGCTGTCACCTCGAGCGCGCGCGCCAGCGCGGCCGAGGAGATCACTTCGCCCGTCCTGTGGACGTGGTTCGCCGAGCCGGCGACGACGAACGCGCCGTCGACGCCGGCCTCCGCGGCATGCGCAACCGCGGCGTCGACACGCCCGTCGTCCCAGCCGGCCGAGACCTTCAACAGCAACGGCCGTTCGGTCGCGGCGCGCAGCTCGCGCAGCCGCGCCGGCGACGCGCCCGCCGCCTCGCACGGGAGCGTGACGAACGCGGCGCGCTCGGCGGCGCACGCCACCGCGCCGGCGAGGTCGTCGCCGCGGACCTCGACGCCTACCGGGACGTCGAGCTCCGGCAGGTGCTCGAGCACCTCGCTCGCGGCCGGCGCGCCCCGCTGCGGATGCATCGCGATTCCGTGCACCTCGCGCAGGCGCACCGGGCTCGTCGCGCGCGCGGCGCCCGTGGCCAGCGCCCCGAGCGGCCCGAGCTCGAGGAAGCCGAAGCCGAGCTTCTGCATCAGGACTGCCGCGCGCCCGTCGACGTCGATCCCGGCGGCGAGTCCGACCGGCGAGGGGAAGTCGAGGCCGACGAAGCGCGTGCGCAGCTGCGCGGGCACGCGACTGCGGGCGAGCGCCTCGAACAGCACGGGTCCACCGGGGACTCGCGCCTGGAAGGCGAGCAGCTCGATCGTCACTCGGCGACCGGTCTCGGCGGGCAGCCGGAACAGGACCGGTCGGAAGAACGGATGGTACGCCCAGTCAGGCAATGCGCCCCCTCGCGCCCCAGCTCAATTCATCCCCCTGCGATGCTGACCTATACTACGTTATTTAGTCTATTGGGGGAAGAAAGTTGGAAGATCGAGGTCGCCCGGCGGGGGCGGGGCTGCTGGAGCGCGTCGCGACGCTGGTCGTCGCGCGACCGCGCAGCGTGGTCGCCGTCTGGGCGCTGGCGGCGACCGTGGGAGCCGTGCTCGCCAGCGGGCTGCTCGGGCAGCTCGCCAACCGCGGCTTCCTCGTCGGCGGCTCGGAGTCGGATCGCGCCGCACAGGTGCTGAGCCGCGAGATCCCCGGGCAGCGGGGCACGCCCCTGCTCGCGATCGTGCGCGGCAGAGGGCGCGACGCGAACCTCGTGGACGGTACCGCCGTCCGCGCGGTCCGGCGCGCGCTGCGCCCCGTGCGGGGCGTGCTCTCGGTCGAGGGCGGAGGCGCCGCCCAGCAGAGCAGAGGGGCAGACGCCAGCGGGCCGCAGCTGATGCTCGTCGTCTTCCACGTAGCGGCGGAACCGGCGGACGCCGAGCGCAAAGTGGAGTACTACCGCGCAGCGCTCGCGCGCGCCTCGACTCCCACACTGACGATGCGCTTGTTCGGCAGCCCGGTCGTGACGGACGGCTTCGCGAGGGTCGCGCGCGACGACCTGCAGCGCTCGGAGCGGATCGCATTCCCGTTCACGCTCGTCGTGCTGCTCGTCGCGTTCGTGTCGGTCGTCGCCGCGGTGCTGCCGCTGCTGTCGGCGGCCATCGTCCTGGTCGTGACGTTCGCGTGTCTGTTCCTGCTCGGCCGCGACGCCGGGCTGAGCGTGTTCGTGACGAACACCTCCTCGATCCTCGCGCTGGCGCTCAGCATCGACTTCACGCTGTTCCTCATCACGCGCATGCGCGAGGAGCTGCTGGAGGGACGCTCGTTCGAGCGCGCGATCGTGCGCACGATGACGACGACCGGGCGCGCGGTCGCGCTGTCGGCGCTCACGATCGCGATAGCGCTGCTGGCGCTGCTCGCCGTCGGCATAGACCTGTTCTCCTCGATGGCGATCGGCGCGACGATCGCGACGGTCGTCGCCGCGCTCGCGGCGCTCACGCTGCTGCCGGCGCTGCTGCGCCTGCTTGGGCCGCGCGTCAACTGGCTGAAGCTCGACCCGGTCGCGCGCGCGGTGCGACGGGCGACGCTGTGGCGACGGCTGGCGGACTTCGTCACGCGGCGTCCCGCCGCCTGCATCGTCGCGGGCGTCGCGCTGCTGCTGATCGCCGCCGCGCCGCTGCCCTCGCTGCAGCTGAGCCTGCGCACCGTCAGCTCGCTTCCGCGCGACCACCCCGTCCGGCGGGACGCGCGCACGATCTCGGACACGTTCTTTCCCGGGGCTCCGGCGCCGGTGCAGATCGTCACCACGAACCACGCGATCCCGCCGGCGCTCTGGAGAGACCGCGGGATCGCGCAGACGACCGGCGAAACGAACGGCCGTCACGGCTGGTTCGCGCTGAAGGTCGTGCTCGGATCGCTGCCGGACGCGGCCGCCTCGCGCGACACGGTCGCGCGGCTGCGAACACTGTTCCGCGAGCACCCCGGCACGACCTACGTCGGCGGCCCGCCCGCCGCGGCGCTCGACTTGCTCGATCGCGTCGAGGCGCGCACGCCGTGGGTGATCGCGCTGACGATCGCGATCGGCGTGCTCGTGCTCTGTGCAGGGCTGCGCTCGATCGTGATCCCGCTCAAGGCGGTGCTCGGGACGCTGCTGACGGTCGCGGCGACGATCGGGATCGAGCTGCGGCTGTTCCCCGGCGACTCGGGACTGGAGTTCTTCGTCCCGCTGCTGCTGTTCGCGATCGTGTTCGGCCTGTCGGTGGACTACGAGGTGTTCCTGCTGAGCCGCATCCGCGAGGCCGTGCTGGACGGGCGCTCCAACGCCGAGGCGGTCCGCGAGGGGCTCGTGCGCAGCGCCCGTCCGATCACGCTGGCGGGCATCGCGCTCGCGACCGTTTTCGCGGCTCTCGCGACGTCCGACCTCGTCGCCTTCCAGCAGCTCGGCGTGGGTCTGGCGGTCGCGATCCTGATCGACGTGACGCTCGTGCGCTGCGTGCTCGTGCCGGCCGGGGTGGTGCTGCTCGGCCGCTGGAACTGGTGGTTCTTCGACGCCCGCTCGACGGCGGTGGGCGTCAGAGCACGGCGTAGCGCTGCGTGACCGGGCCGAGCTCGGTCTCGAACAGCAGCGCAAGCAGCGCGCGCTCGATCGTCCCGCCCAGCTCGGCGACCTCGCGCCAGCGCGGCGAGGCGTCGGCGGCGACGCGGCCGCTGATCGCCTCCAGCTCGGCGCGCACGGCGTCGTCGTCGACCAGCGCGAGGAACGCGTCGTAGGCGGCGAGCGCGTCGGCGCCGCGCTCGATCGCGCCGTAGCGCAGGAACGCGTCGGCGACGCGGTCGGTCGGCGGCATCGCGAACTGCTCGGCCAGGAACGGAGCGATCGCCTCGGCGCGCAGCTCGTGGCAGCGCAGCACCGGCAGCAGCCCGCTCGCGAACAGCAGCTTGCGCGAGGTGCGCAGCTTCGCGTTGCGCAGACCCCAGCCGGCGCCGGCGCGGCCGCGGTCCTTCGCGACGAAGTCGACGCCGATCGTGCGCCAGTAGCGCACGAGGTCGTTGAGCAGGAAGCGCGGCGGACGGTGGTCGCGCAACGCGTCGCTGAGGTAGTCCTGGATCACGTCGAGCCGCACGCCCGCGAGCACGTTGGCGTGACAGGCGGCGACCGACTCGAGCACGAGCAGCATGCGGCGGGTGAGGTTCGTGTTCGTGTCGTCGTCGAGCCCGACGCGCAGCAGATCGCCCGAGTAGACGACCTCGGCGAAGACACCCTGGCGGCCGGGCGCGCCGAAGCCGCCGGGGTCGCGTGCGAAGCGCTCGGCGACCTTGGCGGCGGTCTCCTGCTCGACCCCCCAGCCGCCGTGCGGGGCGAGGCCGCGCACGAGCACGAGGTAGTCGTCGTCGGAGCCGGCGGTGAGCTCATGGCGCCCCCACGAGCCCATCAGCACCACGGCGGCGTTTCGATCGATTGCGACGCCGTCGAGCAGCGCGGCGCGCTCGGCGAGGCGTGCGGCGGTGCGTTCGCGGGCCGCGGTGAGCGCCGGCAAGGCGCGGCTCGACTGTCGCTGCAGGCGCTCGAGCGGGGTCGTCGTGGTGATCACGAGCGGCGATGCTAATGCGTGCGACAGCCGCGGACCGACAGCGCGACGTCGAGGGCGAGGCGCGCTCCGGCCTGCGCGCCGATCGCGCCCGTCGCGTGCGGGAGCGATCGCACGCGAGAGCCCGGTCGCGTACCCGCGCAGATTCCCCGAGCCAGACCGAGCACGCCCCGCGCCCCCGCATGGAAGCGCAGCACGAAGCGCCTGATCGGCACGTCGGGGACGTCGGGGAAGCGGGCGGCGAGTTGGTTCTGGCCGCGGATCGCGACTCTTCCGACGAGGTCGAAGTCGACCTGGCCGCGCAGGGCGACGATGAGGTCGGGCAGCGGCTCGCCGGGCGGTCTGACGAGATAGACGCCCCCGCGCAGGGGGTCGCGCAGGAGCGGCGTCACGGCGACCGCGGTCCCGATGCGCGCCGCCTCGCAGCGCCCGCTCGCGAACTCCTCCGGCGAGCACGCGTCTTCGATCACCGGCAGCTGTGCGCTCAGACCCGGCGGCAAGGTCACGCTCACGCTGCTGATCCCCGCTTCGCCCGGCCGCTGGGTCAGCACCGCCGTCAGCGGCGTCGACGAGAACGTCCGCGTGTGTCCTCTCGAGCCGACGAAGAAGCGCAGCCGCGGGCGGAAGGGCAGCCTGGAGCAGTCTCCCACCTGGAAGCGCGACGAGACTCCCGCGACGCGGCCGGCGACCGACTGCAGCACGCCGCGCACCCGCTTCTCGCCGCAGCCCGTCGGGTGGACCATGAAGCCGGGGCGATCCACGGCCACGCGCACGTCGCGCAGCTGCAGCGGGATCCCCTCGAGCACCCGCGGCAGCGGATCCGTCACCGCGCTCAGCGCCGCGGTGTGCCGGTCCACGAACACCTTCGCCCGCACCACCACCACGCCGAGGTCGAACGGCCCGGCCACCGCGGGCACCACGACCGACAGTCCGAACGGCGCGCCGCCGTAGGGGCCCGTCACGTACACGCGCCCGCCGCCGATGTAGAACGGCAGCGGCCCGGCGCCGGCGCCGACGGTCACGTGCCCGATCGACGACGCCTCCGGGCAGGTTCCCGCCGCAGCGTCGACCGCCGAGCACAGCACCACGTCCGCCAGCCGCCCCAGCAGCCCGCGCGGCAGCCGCGCCGTCACGCGCCCCAGCTCCTCGTCCGCGTCCGCGCGCGTCACGCGCAGGTGGAACGGCGAGCTGCCGCCCGCCACCGGGCTCTCCACCCCCGCCGCGAATCCGGGCGCAAACGGCCGCGCCCTCGCGTCGAAGCAGCCGTCGTCGACGACGAACGACGACCCCACGGGCCGCACCGCCCCGCTCCACGCCGTCAGCGTCCCGCTGACCGCGTACGACCCGCACAGCGGCGGGTTCACGAGCACGGCCCGCGGCCCGCCGTCGAACGCCAGCCGCACCGACGAGAACGGCAGCTGCGGCAGCGCGTCGAACACCGCCGTCAGCCGCCCGCTGAGCGGGTCGCTCTCCACCCGCCCCGCCAGCTTCACGATCAGCCCCGGACCTCTCGCCACGAGGTACACCGCCAGCAACGAGCCGAACGGATTCACCCGCGGCGCCGCCAGGAAGATCGGTCCCTCGAGCGGCTCGTCCAGCAGCGGCGTCACGATCGACACGGTCCCGACGCGCGAGCCGTCGGGGCACGACGGCTCCGCCAGCGACCCCAGCCCGACCTGCGCCGGCGAGCAGCCGGCCAGCCCGTCCGCGGCCGCCGGGTTCACGCGGACCCCCTCGGGCAGCGAGACCTCCGCCCGGCGCACGTCCGCCTGCCCGACCGGCTCCGGTCTGTCGCTCTGCGGCAGCGTCAGCTCGAACGCGTAGCCCGACGGCGCGCCCGCCTCACGCGAGGCCGGCGTCACCGTCAGACCCGGCTGGAACGGCACCGCCTCGCAGCCCGTCGTCCCCGCCTCGCGCCCCCAGTCGTCCGGCGCCCACGGGTACCCGTTCGGCAGGTGGCTCACGAAGCGCGCGGTCTTCCACACGCCGGGCTGCACCCACGAGTCGAGCGTCACGTCGACCGGCAGGCCCACGTCGTCGGGCGTGCACGAGGTCGGATTGCGCAGGAACGCCTTGTGCGCGCCGCCGCTCTGGCACGACCTCCCGCCCTGCCACGGCGCCGTTTCGCCACGGCATGCGCGCTCGGGGTCGTGGACTCTGTCCGCCGGCGTCCCCCAGAACGTCAGCGTCGTGCCGGCGATCGCCAGCGCCTGCGGGACGTCCCGCACGCGCACCGACAGCCCGTAGTCGCCGTCGCTGCGCAGCGCCCCGTCGAGCGTGACGACCGTCCCCGAGACGTTGAAGCCGAAGCGCGCCGGCACGCCCGGCGGCGCCACCATGTCGAACACGGGCAGCGGCCCGAACACGCTGCGCGCGCCCTGCGCGTTCAGCCGCACGAGCGCGACGCCCACCTGCGAGCTCGGCGGGCACTCCGCCAGCCCCAGCAACCCTCCGGCCGCCAGCTCGTCGGCCGTGCAGAGCTCCGCCGCGGTCGGGTCGCCGACGAGGCCCGGCGGCAGGTCGACGAGCACGTCCTTGACCGGCTCGACCGGCCACAGCCGGCCCTTCAACGGGTGCGGGTTCGTCGTCGTGTCGAAGTCGAGCGAGACGGTCGCCGCGAACGGGTGCCCGCCCGCCTGGCGGAACGGCCCCCCCGCCTCGTCGAGGACGGTGCCGTCGAACGCGGCGACGCCGAACGCCGGCGGCGCCGTCGTGATCGTCGTCGGCTCGACCGTGCTCGTGCTCGGCGGGGAGGCGCTCCCGCCGGCGAGCGTGAACGCGCTCGTGAGGACGCCGGCGGCGTCGGGCGCCACCGCGACCTCGAGCGTCAGCGTCATGAAGCCGGCGGGGGCCATCGCGTCCTGCGGCGTGTGGTTCTCGCACGTGAGCGATTGTTCGCCGGGGACGAGGCTCGAGCAGTCCCAGTCGTAGTTCGGTCTGATCAAGGCGTTCGGCGGCGCTATGAGCCCGCCCAGCGCCGTCACCCCTCTGGGGAACGTGGCGGTGAACGTCAGTGGATCGCCCGCGGGATCGGCGACGGCGTCGCCGACGTTCGTGACCTGCACGACGTACGTGAGCGGTCTGCCGGGGGGCGCCGTCGTGTCGGCCTGCACGTCGAGCCGCCAGGCGGGTGCGGCGACGGCGGAGCCCGCGCCCGCGCCGGCGAGCAGCAGCCCGAGCCCGAGGACGAGCGCCACCCTCAGGCGACTCACCGGCCCCGGCTCCTCCGCCGCGCGTGCCGGCGCGCCTGCGCCTTGCGCACGCAGCGCGCTCTGCCGCCGCGCGCCTTGCGTCTGACGAAGCCGCGTCTGCAGGCCTTGCGCGCCGGCCTGCCGGCGACCGGACGATCGGGCGAGCGCACGAGCGTCATGCTGCCCAGCGCCGCCGCCGGCGGGGCCGCGTGCGCCTGGCCGCGGCACGCGTCCCCGCTGCACCCCGGCGGCGACGACGGCGGCTCGGGGAAGCCGCCGTCGACACGGGCGTCGTAGAGGTCGTAGGCACGGTCCCGGTCCCAGCCCACGAGCCGCTCGCGCGTGACGAAGAACGCGTCGTCGCCGTTCGCGCTCGCGTCGAGGAACCACGAGTCGGCCGGGTCGCGCCCGCTCGACAGCAGCCGCAGCGTGGCGCTCGGCACGTCGTACTCGTACGCGTCGACCTTCCCGTTCGCGTCCGCGGGCACGAGCGGCGCGGCGCTGCTGAAGAAGACGCGGCGGCCGTCGTCCGAGAGCGCGTGGTTCAGCGAGGCGGTCACCTGCGCGGCACCGGCCGCACGCGCGTTGATCACGGCGTTCGCGCCGGTCGTCGCGCCGGAGGGCTGGCACGAAACGCACGCGAGCGCGGGCGCGAGCGGCATCGAGGCGGCGGCGCGATAGAGGTACAGCTGCGAGCAGCGGCCGATCGAGTTGTTGTTCGGGTTGCTCTCGCACGCGCCGTGGTCGTGCCCCGCCGCCAGGCCGTCCTCGTCGGAGACCGACAGCAGCAGCGTGCCGCCGTCCGGCGTCACGCGCGAGGTCCTGGGCCGGGAGCTCACGGGCGCTCTGTTCACGTTCGTGATGACGTCGCGGGCGCTGATCAAGCCGACGAACGCGAGCGCTCCGCCGCCTCCGGCCGCGTCCTCTTCCCACAGGTAGACGGCGTTCTCGTCCACCGGCGGGACGCCGGGCAGCAGCTGCGCGGGCGTGGCGAAGTAGATGCGACGGCCGTCGCGCGCGGCGCCGAGCGCGAGCACGTCCGTGCCGCCGGCCGCGACGAACGTGAGGTTGCGGACGGTCTCGACGTCGCTCACGCTCGCGCTCGCGGCGCCCCCGGCGAGGCCGCTGCCGTCGGCGATCAGCGGCGGCACGGCGACGCCGGCGAGCGCGCCGGCGAACGCGATCTCGTAGGGACCGCCGGGGCTCCCGCTGACCGTGACGTTTCCCGTGCCGACGTTCGCGAGCGCGGCGAGCGCGTCGTGCAGCTCGGCGGCGCTCGCGTCGTGCGGCAGCGGTGCGGTCGTGTCGGAGCCGGCGTTGAGCGTCGGCAGCTGGGCGCGCAGCGTGAACGTGCCGCCGGTCGCGTCGAGCGTGAGGCGCTGCGTCGCGCTCGCCGGCCCGCGCTCCCACAGGTACAGGCCGCCGTCGGCGGGGGCGTCGGCGGTCAGCGGCTCGGCGCTCGTGAAGTAGACGCGCGCGCCGTCCGCGCTCGCGCCCTGGAAGTTGGCGGCGCGCGGCACGTCCGGCACCGGCAGCTCGGACGCGTTGAGCTGCACGAGCGCGTCGTCGGCGGTCGTGCTCGTGCCGCGGTCGTCGAGCTGGTAGAGCCGACTCGGCTGCACTCCGGTCGTGACGTTGCCGAACACCGTCACGGGCGCGGTGATGATCGTGCGGCTGCCGTCGGCCGACAGCGCTTCGCCCGTCTGGTGCAGCGCGATCGCGCCGAGGCCGGCGGCCGAGCAGGGATCCGCCGGCGCCGCCGTGCCCGGACAGCCGCCGGGCGGCGCGAGCAGCCGCAGTGCGTCGCCGTCGGCCTTGTAGAGCTTCGGCAGGTCGCCGACGGCGTCGGGCGTGAGCGACAGGCGCGACTCGAGCAGCACGTGCGCGAGGTCGCCGGTGGCGGCCGCGACGAACGGGT
This sequence comes from Conexibacter sp., assembly GCA_036379915.1. GTDB lineage: Bacteria > Actinomycetota > Thermoleophilia > Solirubrobacterales > Solirubrobacteraceae > Conexibacter. The sequence continues at coordinate 20,022 of DASVFS010000227.1, forward strand.
GCTGCGAGCCTCTTTCGATCGGCGGCAGCGGCGTCGACGCGCCGGTCAGCAGGCGATAGGCGCCGGCGCCCGGCGTGCGCAGGTCCTCGCGCGCGTAGAGGTTCTCGACGCCGGCGACGTTCGGCGCGGCGGTCACGGGGGACCAGGCGCGGAAGACCGCCCGCGTGAGGTCGGGCGCGAACAGCTCGTAGGCCGGGTCGAGCTGCTGGGTGAGCGCGGGGACGGACATCGGCTCCTGCGGCGGCGTGATCGCGTGCGTGCTCCAGCCGCTCGTGCCGGGCTGCGCGGTGCGGCGGGCGACGTACTCGGTCGCGATGCCGCCGCCGATCACGTCGGCGAAGCCGCCGAGCGAGGCGAACGCGACGGCCGTCGGCAGGCCGGGCGTCGCGCCGTCGGCCGCATGCGTGCGCGAGCTCTCCGCGATCACGTCGTAGCCGTGCTTCTCGCTCGGCGAGACGAGCTCCCACGCGCGCTGCGGCGGCGGCTCGGCGCGGGCGGGCGCGAGCGGCAAGGCGACCAGCGCGGTGGCGAGCAACAGGAGCCGCTTAGTGGTTCCTTGCCACACCGCTTAACTGTAAACAGGAGCGGCTCCAGGAGCAAGGCGCAACCGCGTTGTTCCAGCCGTACAAGAATTAACCAGAAAGTTGGTTCTTGACACTCTAGATAACTGTGTGTAGAGTGGTTTTCAAGCTCTCGGAGAGCCAGCGAACAGCCCGCCCCGACCGCCGAACAGCCCGCGGGGACGGGTCCCGGCCAACCGCCTCCGATCGAGCTCGGGAATCGGCCAGCAGAGGAGAAAGGGGGACCGTGCCTGGAGACGCTCGGCCAGCCCTCGCCTGCATGCGCGCGCCGCTCGCGGCCGCGCCACATCGATGAAAAGGATCACGCCATGCGAAACCGCTCCACGACCGCTGTCGCGGTGCTCACGGCGGCGCTGCTGCTCGCGCTGTCAGTCACCGCATCGGCGGCAAGGCTCAGCTACAGCCACCAGCAATTCAGAATAGTTTGGGCAAGCCTCACGTTCTCCGCCGCGGAAGGCGGCGTGGCCATAACGTGCCCCGTCACGCTCGAAGGCAGCTTCCACGAAAGGACCTTCAACAAGGTCAGAGACAGGCTAGACAGCAGGATCAGCGCCGCCAGGGTCGGCGCGTGCCAGGAAGGCAACGGGACGATCCTAGCCGTGTCGCTGCCGTGGGAAGTGACGTATCAGTCCTTCACCGGGACGCTACCCGACATAACCGGCGTTCGCTATGCGCTGATCGGCGCGGCCTTCCAGATCGAACCGGGCCTCGGCATAAGATGCCTAGCGACGACGTCCGTCGAACACCCCGCCGCAGGTGACGCGAGACGCGACTCGAGAGGGCAGATCACCTCCCTCATCACTGACTCGTCGCTCGCGATACCGACGATCGGCAACCCCGAATGCCCGTCCGCGGGCATCTTCACCGGCAGCGGTGAGGTGTACGTGCAGGGCAGCTCCTCGACCCGCGTGACGCTCACCCTAATATAGGCCGCCGCGCTGGGCCTGAACGACGCCGTGCAGCGGGTCAAGTCCGCTGCACGGCGGTCGATCATCCGGGCCGTGAGCTCGTTGAACCTCACGCTGCTGGTCTCCCTCGCGACCTGCCTGCTCGCGCTCCTCGCGCTGCGACGGCGCACCGTCCGCACGCAGCGCGACCTGCGCTCGCTGCTCGCGACCGCCAGCGAGCTGCGACACCTCGCCGACCACGACGCGCTCACCGGACTGCCGAACCGCCGCCGCTTCGAGCAGGAGCTCGCGCGGCACCTCGCGCACGTGCGTCGCTACGGCCCCGAGGGAGCCGCACTCGTGCTCGACCTCGACGGCTTCAAGCCCGTCAACGACACCTTCGGCCACGTCGCCGGCGACCGTCTGCTCGCCCGCGTGGCGATCGTCCTGCGCGAGCGGCTGCGCGCGACCGACGTCGTCGCCCGCCTCGGCGGCGACGAGTTCGCGATCCTGCTGCCGCGCGTCGACGGCGCCGGCGCGGCGGCGGTGGCGCGCAGCCTCGTCGAGACGGTGCGCGCCGAGGTGCTGACCGGCGACGCGCAGCGCGTGACGCTCAGCATCGGCGTGATCGCCTTCGACGAGCGCTCGCCCGTCGTGCCGGAGGGCGTGCTCGCCGCCGCCGACATCGCGATGTACGACGCGAAGGCCGCGGGCGGCGACGGCTGGGCCTTCTACACCGAGGCGCGCGTGACCGCCACGCCCTATTCGACCTCCGGAGGAGGCGCCTCCGGGCCCTCCTTCGCGACCGCGTTGACGTAGGCCGCCACGGCGCGCATCTGTGCGCCGGTGAGCCTGCTCGTGAAGCGGGGCATCAGCTCCCCTCCCGGATCGCCGGGCAGGACGCCTCGCTTCATCATGTAGATCACGTATCTCTCGCTCGGCTTGACGAGCGTGAAGTCGATGCCGGGATACGTCGGTCTCCCGGTCGCGCTTCTGCCCTCGATCGCGTGACAGGCGGCGCAGTTCTGCGCGAACAGCTGCCGCCCCTCCGCGACCGGCCGCTCCGGCTGACCGCCGTCGTCGACGACGTTCCCGCCCGCCGTCTCCGTCACGTAGTCGACGAGCGCCCTGAAGTCGGCGGGCGACATTTCACTGGCGAACGACGCCATCGCCGGCCCGCCGCCTGAGACGCGGGCCTCGACGTAGTGGCGCTTCAAGCTCACCTCGTCGAGGTTGGGCGCCTCCCACTCGAACGGTCTCTGCGTGTATCTCCTGCCCTCGATCGTGTGGCAGGTGTCGCAGTGTTCGCCGAAGACGCGTCTGCCGAGGGCCATCTGTCTGGCATGGCGCGCGGCCTTCGCGCGCGCTCGCGCCGCGGCCGCCGCGTCCTCCCTCGAGCTGTCGCCGCAGCCGGCGACGAGCGCCAGCGCCAGCAGCAGGACCCATGCCGTCGCGCGTCGCATCGAACGCCCCTCGCTCACTCGCCGGCCGTCGTCGTCACGTAGGCGGCGACCGCCTCGAGCTCCGCGCGCGTGAGCCTGCTTCTGTACGAGGGCATCGCTTCTTGTACTCCGCTCAGCGCCTGACGCATGACGAACGCCACGCTCGGCTTCGCGCGGTTGAAGTCGGTGCCCGGGAAGGTCGGTCTGCCGGTCATGCTCCTGCCGTCGATCCCGTGGCAGCGGTTGCAGGTCTCGCCGAAGATCCGCTCCCCGAGCGCGAGCTGCTCCGCGGAGGCGTCCGGCGCGGTCACTCTGCTGCCTGCCGCCTCGGTCACGTAGGAGACGACGGCCTCGAAGTCCGCCGGCGACAGTTCGCTGGTGAAGCTCGCCATGTCGAAGCCGCCGAGGTCGACGCGATCGTGCACGTACTCGCGTCTGAGCTCGACCTCGTCGAGGTTCGGGATCGGCGACTCTATGTAAGTCGGTCTGGCTTTTCTGCCCTCGATCGTGTGGCACGAGGCGCAGTGTTCGCCGAACACCTGTCTGCCGAGGGCGACCTCTCTCACGTGGCGCGCGGCCTTCGCGCGCGCACGCGCGGCCGCGGCCGCCGCGTCCTCCCTCGAGCTGTCGCTGCCGCCGCAGCCGGCGAGGAGCGCCATTGCCAGCAGCAGCACGCACGCCGTCGCGCGTCGCACGGAACGTCCCCCTCGCGTCGTGTCTGTCGTCTCGCGACCGCGCCTCCCCCGGCGCGATCCGCGCGTGCGAGCCTACCAAGTAGGGGTTGGCGAAACCACCGTGAGCGACTGGTGGATGGGCGACCAAGCGGGGCAAGGACGCAGGGAGGCGAGCAATAGCAGCGCTATTGCCGCCTTCCGAGGACGCAGCATCCGCGCAGCGTCGCCCGCCGCCAGGCGCCGCGGTGGTTTCGCCAACCCCTACAGCTTCACGCGCGGCGCAGGCGGCGTACCCGCGCGCGCGTGAGCGCCACCAGGTCGGCCGGCGCGAGCTCCAGCTCGAGGCCGCGGCGCCCTGCACTCACAAAAATCGTCTGATGAGCGAGCGCGCTGTCGTCGACGAGCGTCGGCAGCGCGCGCCGCTGTCCGAGCGGGCTGATGCCGCCGGCGACGTACCCGGTCACGCGCTCGGCGCGCTCGGTCGGCGCCAGCTGCGCGCGCTTGCCGACCGCGCGCAGGTCGAGCGTCGCGTCCGAGGGGACGATGCAGACGGTGAGGCCGTCCGCCCCGCCCTCCGCCGCCACGACGAGCGTCTTGAACACGCGTCCAGGATCGAGCCCGAGCGCCTCCGCCGCCTCGAGCGCGTACGAGTCGGCGCCCGGGTCGTGCGCGTACTCGCGCACCGCGTGCTCGATTCCCGCCGCCTGCGCGGCCCGCGTCGCCGGTGTCTCGCGTCCCGCCATCCCCCGCGAGCGAGCCTACCCGGTCGCGACGGGAGCCGGCTGCGGCTCGAGCGCCGTCGCCGGCGCCTCCTCGACCGCGACGTCCGGCAGCACGCGCGCGAGCGGGCGGGGGAGCCACCAGTTCCAGTCGCCGAGCAGCTCCATCGCGGCCGGCACGAGCACGAGCCGCACGAGCGTCGCGTCGAGCGCGATCGCGACCGCGCAGCCGACGCCGAGCTGCTGGATCGACGGCACGCCCGTCAGCACGAACACGCCGAACACGCAGCTCATGATCAGCGCCGCGCTCGTGATCGTCTTCGCGCTCGCCTGCAGGCCCTCGGCGACCGCGCCGCGCGAGTCGCCGGTCGTGGCCCAGCGCTCGCGGATGCGGGACAGCAGGAACACCTCGTAGTCCATCGAGAGGCCGAACACGATCGCCAGCACGAGCGGCGGCGTGAGCGCGTCGATGTAGCCGTCGGACCGGAAGCCGAGGAAGCCGTCGATCCAGCCGAGCTGGAAGACCGCCACCAGCACCCCGTACGCCGCGCCGACGCTCAGCAGGTTCATCAGCACCGCCTTCAGCGGCAGCACGACGGACCGCAGCAGAAGCAGCAGCACGACGTAGGAGAGCGCGAGCACGAACAGCGCGATCAGCCCCATGCTGTCCGCGATGCGGTCGGCGAAGTCCTTCCCGAACGCGGGCGAGCCGCCGACCTGGGCGCCCGCGGGCAGCTCGCTGCGCAGCCGCTCGACCAGCGCGCGCGACGGCTGCGACTCGCCGTCGTGGCGCGGGATCCCGCGCACGAGCACGCGCTCGCCGTCGTGCGAGATCAGCGGCGGTCGGAGCCGGACGATCTGCGGGTCGGCGGTGAGCGTGCGCTGCACCTGCGCGAGCTCGCCGCGCGGCGCGACGACCTCCAGCGGGCTGGCGGCGCCCGCGCCGATCACCTTCGCGGCCGCATCGAAGCCGACGCGCGTCTCGTGCCCGTCGGGGAACTGCTGCAGCGCCCCGTTGCTCATGTGCAGCTGCAGCGCGGGCACGGCGAGCGCGAGCAGGACCGCGGTCGCGCCGACGGCGAACAGCAGCGGGCGGCGCATGATCGCGCCGGTCCAGCGGGCCCAGAAGGCGCCTCGCTCGGCCGCCGCCGCGCCGCGCCGCCGCCGCGGCAGCCGCCGCGCGAGCCAGCCGGTCACGCTGCCGACGACGCGTCCGGACTCCCACGCGCGCCGGCCGGCGAGGCTGATCAGCGCGGGCAGGAGCGTCGTCGCCGCCAGCACCGAGACGGCGACGACGAGGATCGCGCCGAGCGCCATCGAGCGCACCGACATCGTGTCGACGATGAAGAGGCCGGCGAGCGAGACGATCACGGTGAGGCCGGAGAAGGTGACGGCGACGCCGGAGGTCGCGAGCGCGATCGCGCGGGCGTCGTCGGCGCCGCGGCCGGCCGCGATCTCCTCGCGGTAGCGCGCGAGCACGAACAGCGAGTAGTCGACCGCGACGCCGATGCCGATCATCGAGGCCATGTTCGTGACGAATACGCTCATGCCGGTCACGAGCGAGAGCGCGTAGATCAGCGCGCCGGTCACCGTCACCGCGACGAGGCCGAGCGCGACCGGCATCAGCGCCGCCACGAGCGAGCCGAAGACGGCGAGCAGGATCAGCAGCACGATCGGGAAGCCGATCGACTCGGCCGCGGCGAGGTCCTCCTTCGAGAGGTCCTGCATGCCGGCCCACAGCGCGCCCTGGCCGACGAGGTGGAACGCAACCGCCGCGTCGCCCGCCTGGTCGGCGATCCCGAGCTGCTTGCGCAGGTCGACGGCGACGTCGATCGCGTCGGAGTCGCCGAGGCGGGTGGCGAGCGGGACGACGAGCGTGCGCGGGCCGTCCTGCTCGAGCTGGCGGATCGCCCGCCGCCGGGCGGCGGCGGTGAGCGTCACGTCGTCGACGTCGGTCGCGGCGGCGCCGACGCGCCCGAGCGCGGCGCGCAGCTGCGCGGTCGTCGCGTCGCCGTGCGGGACGAGCACCGCCGCGAGCGTCGAGCCCTGCGCGCGATCGAAGTCGCGCTCGACCGCCTGCTGGACCGCGACCGACTGCGAGCCGGGGACGTCGAAGCCGCCGCCGGTGAGGTGCTCGGACTGGCGCGCCGCGAACGGCAGCGCGACGAGCAGGAGGAGTCCCCATGCGAGCAGGAACAGCCGCCGGCGCCGGCGGATCAGCGCGTCGAGGCGAAGCATGACGGTCTGCACGGGGCCTCCTCGGGTCACCGCCCGCCGTGCCGCGGCGGGCTCCTGGCTACGCGGCCAGCCGACCTTCTCAGATCCGCCCGGTCACGGAGTGTGCGATCACTCACACATGCTACGGGCCGGCCGGGCGGACCGTCGCCGCCGTGCGCCACCGGCGCCGCGGGCCTCTGTAGAGTGGCTCCATGTCGACGGCTGGCCTGGGGGCGCCGGTCGCTTCGCGTTCGCCGGCCGACGGCTTGGCGCCTCGTTCAACTCGTGTCGAACCGCTCGCGGCGGCCGCGTGGCTGTGGGCGCTGCCGTGCATCGCCGTCGTGGCCCTGCTGGCCGCCGTGTTCGGTCCCGTGCTCGGGGACCTGCTCGCCGCCGACCCGGCGGACTACACGTTCTTCCCGCAGTTCGCGGTCGCCGTGCACCCGGAGTCGGCCGAGCACGCGCGCTATCTGATCGCGCTCTCACTGCCGCTGCTGATCTCGGTCGCGACCGTCGCGACGTCGCGGCGGCCGTTCCCGCTGGCGCCCGACACGAGCGCGCTCGCGGTGCTCGGCGCCCAACTCCTGCTCGTGGGGACGTTGATCGCGTGCTACGTCGCGCAGGAGCAGCGCATCTACGGCGAGATCTACACGCGCGGGCAAGGCGAACCGCTGTTCCAGCAGCGGTACTTCACGCCGGAAACGCTGCTTGCCGCGGCGCTGCTGGCGGCGCTCGCGCTCGCCGTGCTGCACGTGCGGCGCCTGCGCGAGCTCGCCGCGCGCCTGCTGCGCGAGACGCGGCCGCGCCGGGTGCTGGCGCTGCTCGCGGCGATCGCCGCGACGGTCGTGTGGCTGCTGCACGCCGTTCAGACGGACGCGTCGCTGACCGCCGGGGCGGCGACGTTCCGCTGGCACATGGGCTTCACGATGGACGAGACCTTCGCGGTGCTGAACGGCCTCGCGCCGCTGGTCGACTTCAGCTCGCAGTACGGGTCGCTGTGGCCCTACGTCGTCGCCCTCCCGATGCTCGCGTTCGGCAAGACGGCGCTCGTCTTCTCGCTCGCGATGTGCACGCTCACGGGCCTCGCGCTGCTGTCGATCTTCGGCGTGCTGCGACGCGTCGCCGGCAGCTCGCTCGCCGGGCTGCTGCTGTTCCTGCCGTTCCTGGCCACGAGCCTGTTCATGATCACCGGGACGCTCGTCGAGCGCGCCTCGGTCGGGACGTTCTACGGGACCTTCCCGCTCCGCTACGCGCTCCCGTACGCGCTCGCGTTCCTGACGGCGCGACACATCCAGCGCGGCGGCCGCCCCGCCGGCGTCGCGCTGCTGTTCCTCGTCGGCGGGCTCGCGGCGCTCAACAACGGCGACTTCGGCTTCGCGGCGGTCGGAGCGACCGCCGCGGCGCTCGTCTGGTCCGCCGCCGGCACGCGCGGCGACGTGCCGCGGCTGGTCGGCGCCGCGCTCGGCGGACTGGTCGGCGCGTTCGCGCTCGTGTCGCTGCTGACGCTCGCCGTCGCCGGCGAGCTCCCGCACCTCGGCCGCCTCGTCGACTACGCGCGCCTGTTCACCTCCGCCGGCTTCGGGATGATGCCGGTGCCCGGCCTGCTCGGCCTCCATCTCGCCGTCTACCTGACGTACGTCGCCGCGATCGTCGTCGCGACGGTGCGCGCGCTGCGGCGCTCGCCCGACCGCCTGCTCACCGGCATGCTCGCGTGGGCCGGCGTGTTCGGCCTGGGCTCGGGGACCTACTACATCGCCCGCTCCCACCCGGACACGTTGAAGCACGTGCTGTCCGCGTGGACGCTGGCGCTCGCGCTGCTGCTCGTCGCCGCCGCGCGGGAGCAGCTGAGACGACCGCGCCGCTGGCCGTCGATCCCGGCCGCCGTCGTCTGCTTCGGCTTCGGGCTGGCCGCCTGCTCGCTCGCGCAGACACCGGCGCCGTGGTCGCAGCTCGACCGCCTGAACGGACCGTTCCAGATCAAGGAAGAACTGATCTCGCCGCGCCCGCTGGTCCCCTCGAGGAACCCGGCGGTCCGCCGCTTCGTGTCCTCGGTGGCCGACGGGCCGGGGCGCTTCGTCGTGCGCAGGGGCATGCCCGTCGCGATCCTGCTGCCCACCGGCCACCGCGTCGCCGACGCGTACGGCGTGCGCAACGTCTCCGAATACACCGGCATAGACTCGGTCCCGACGGTCCAGCGCACCGAAAGGGTGCTCGACGCGCTGCGCGCGGCCGGCGGCAACACGGTGATCCTGCCGAACCCGGTCGACTCCGGCATCTTCAGAGTGCTCGAACGACGCGGCTTCCGGCTCGTGACGCACAGAGGCCTGAGGCGCTACGACCCGAGCGTCGACCACTCCGACGCGGTCATGCCGCGCTGGCCGTACAACTACGTGATCAAGTGGGTCGACACGCGCCACCTGCACGCCGAGGCGTTGAGGTGAGGCCGCAGGTCAGCGCTTGCGCTTGCCGCCGCGCATCCCGAGCCACAGCCAGATCGGGTACGTCGCGAAGATCGCCGCCGCGAGCTTGTGCGTGCGCGGACCGGCCTTCGCCGCGTCGAATCTGGTGACGCCCGAGTTGATCATCCAGTCGCGGCCGGACTTCGCGCGGACGGGGCGCCAGATCGGCTTCGTCCACTCCCGGTCGAGGTAGAGCCCGACGCTGACCGCGTAGAAGAAGGCCATCGTCTGCGCCCCGACCTTGAGGTCGTTCGCGAGCGTGCGCTCCTCGGCCGGCGTCGTGGCCGCATACGTGCGGCCGCCGGCGTACAGCAGCGCGGGGTCGATCAGGAAGGACATCGGAATCTCCTATGCGGCGCGCGCGCGAGCGCGGCGCGGCTTCGCGGGTTGCGGCACGTCGCGTCCCAGCAGCCCGAAGGCGAGGCGGGTCGCGAGCGCCATGATCGTCAGCTGCGGGTTGACGCCGAGCGAGCTCGGCACGACCGAGCCGTCGGCGACGTGCACGCCGCGCACGCCGTGCAGCTGCAGGTCGCCGTCGACGACGCCGTGCGCGGGGCGCGCGTCGGCGCGCGCCGTGCCGAGCGGGTGGAACGCCATCAGCTTGAGGTCGCGCGCGCGTGCTCGCTCGGGTCTGACGCCGTGCGGCAGCGGCAGGTAGACCTCGCGCGCGCCGGCCGCGCGGAACAGCTCCTGCATCCGCGCCAGGCCTCTGCGGAAGCGCGCGACGTCCTGCTCCTGCAGCTCGTAGCGGATCACCGGGCGGCCGGCGAGGCTGCGCACCGAGCCGCGCGAGCCGTCGCTGACCATCAGGCCGAACATCGCGAGTCTGCGGTACTCCGCCATCGCGGCCGCATGGCGCCGGCCGCTCAGCGGCAGCGACGCCGCGACGTACGACGGCGGTCCCGCGACGCCCTCGAACATGATCCCCTCGGACGCGAACTCGTCGACGTAGAAGCTCTGCGGCACGCCCTTCGCCATGTCGACGAGCTCGTCCATCAGCGCGAACGCACCCGTCGCCGGGTGCAGCGCGAGGTTGCGGCCGAGCTCGCCCGAGCCGCGCCCGAGCCCGCTGCGCGCGAGCAGCAGCGGGGTGTGGATCGTGCCGGCGGCGACGACCACGAGCGGCGCGCGCACCTCGAGGCGCCCGCCGACGAGCAGCCGCGCCTCCACCCCGCGGGCCTGCCCGCGCTCGACCAGCACGTGGCGCACGTCGGCGCCGGCGATCACCTGCGCGCCGGCCGCCTCGGCGCGCGGCACGTACGTGATGCCGACGTGCTGCTTGGCCGACGTCGGACAGCCGAACGCGCACACGCCCGAGCCGACGCAGCCTCTCGCGTTGCGTCTGAGGTAGCCGTGCGACCAGCCGAGCGCCTCCGCCCCGCGCCGTGCGACGGCGGCGTTGCGACCGGCCAGCTCGGGCGTGACCTCGCTGATCGAAAGCGCCGCTTCGACGCGTTGGAAGCAGGGGTCGAGGGCGTCGTCGTCGGCGAGCGCCTCCAAGCCGAACTCGTCGCGCCAGCGGGCGAGCACGGCCGGCGGCGTGCGGAAGCACGTGCCGGAGTTGACCAGCGTCGTGCCGCCCAGCCCGCGCCCGAGCGGCAGCAGGATCGGCGGCGTGCCGAGCGTCGTCGTCTGCCCGCCGTCGCGGTAGAGGCGCGCGAGCATCTCGAGCGGGCGGGCGCTGAAGCGGTCGGCGTCGTGGCGCGGGCCCTGCTCGAGCACGACGACGCGCATGCCGCCCTCGGCCAGCTCGGCGGCCGCGACGGCGCCGCCGGCGCCCGCGCCGATCACGCACACGTCGGCGTCGAGGACGCGCGCTTCCCGGCGGCGGCCGCTCACAGCCGTCCTTCCTCGCGCCGCAGGGCGCGGCCGCGCGCGGCGATCGCGTCGGCGTCCCAGCCGAGCGGGACGGCGTTGACGGGATCCTCGTAGTGGCCCATCGCGACGAGCCCGTTCGCGAGCTGGTCGACCGCGTGCGTGCGCGCGAGCAGCCGGCGACCGCGCGGGCGTCGCTCGAGCGCGATCAGCAGCCGCATGCCGGAGCGCTGCGGCTGCGGGGCGGCGTCGACGAACACGTCGAGCCCGCGGCGGACGGGATCGGCGGGCTTCCTCACGGCGCCGGATCCCCCATCGTCGCGCGCTCCTGCGCGACGGCGAGCTCGGCGACCGCCGTCGCGGCCGCGTCGCCGTCGCCGGCGCGGATCGCCTCGGCGGCGGCCAGGTAGGTCGGCGCCCACGCGTCGCGGTGGGCGACGATCCCGCCGAACGCGCCGATGCGCGGCAGGTACAGCTCGCGCACCGAGTTCATGATCAGCTGGAAGACGATGTTGCCGGCGGCGTCGACGATCGCGGCCATGAAGTGCCAGTCGGCCAGCAGCGCGCCCTCGTCGTCGCCGGCCGTGACGACCGCGCCGGCCAGCTCGGCGATCTCGTCGACCTGCGCCGCGCTCGCGCGCTGCGCGGCGAGCCGCGCGGCCTCGCTCAGCAGCAGCCGGCGCGACTCGAACAGCGAGCGCACGACGTCCTGGTCGACGCTCGTGAGCAGCGCGAGCGCGTCGAGCCCGCCCGAGCGGCGCCAGTCGCGCACGCGCATCGCGTCGCCGTGGCGCACCTCCACGAGGCGCAGCTGCTCGAGCCGCTTGATCGCCTCGCGGACGGTCGCGATGTTGACGTCGAGGTCGGCCGCCAGCGCGCGCTGCGTCGGCAGCCGCTCGCCGGGCTGGTAGCGGCCGGACAGGATCGCCTCGCACAGCCGCCCGAACACCTGGTCCGGGACGGACGCGCGGGCGAGCGGCGCGGCGGCTGTCGGCTGCTCGGCCATTCGTGCGGCAGTGTATCGGTGTTCGGAACAATAGCAATCCAAGTTATATATGTGATTATTTGAATATTCCTATATGAGCTGCTACGCTCGCCCTCATGATCCACACGACACCCGAGACCGACGCCCGACTCGCGAGACATCTGGCCCTGCTCGACGACCTGCATCGGCGCCTCGGGCGCGAGGTCGCCACGCCGGCGGCGTGGATGGGAACGCTCCGGCGCCTCGCCCGAACGCTCGCCGTCGAGAGCTCGACGTCAATCGAGGGCTTCCACGTCCCCCACGACGAGGCGCTCGCGATCGTCAGTGGACGTGCGCCCGCAGACCCGAGCGACGAGAACCGGATGGCGGTGGCCTGCTACGCCCGCGCAATGGACCACGTGGGCGCCATGTCCGACGACCCCTCCTTCCGCTGGCTCGATCGCGTCGTCCTCGACCTCCACTTCGACGCCTGCCGCTTCCAGCGCGACAAGAGCCCGGGCCGCTGGCGCACAGGTCCGATCGGTGTCACCGGCGGAGACGGTCGGATCGTCTACCAAGCGCCCGACGCAGCTGACGTACCAGGGCTGATGCATGAAGTCGTCGAGTGGCTCGAGCACGGAGATCGCGATGCTCATGTCGCCGTGCGAGCCGCGATGGCTCATCTCCACGTCGTGTCCGTCCATCCCTTCCGCGACGGCAACGGTCGCGTGTCACGGATCGTGCAGTCGCTCGTGCTCGCCCGCGACGGCATCGTTTCGCCCGAGTTCGCGTCGATCGAGGAGTACCTGAGCACGCATACCGCCGACTACTACGAGGCGCTGCGACGCGTTCAGGGCCGGGGCGTCTACGACCCGACCAGAGATGCCCGCAGCTGGGTCATGTTCTGCGTCGACGCCCACCTCGAGCAGGCCCGCCAGCGTCTGGCTCAGATCGAGCAGGCGGGCGAGCGCTGGGGCCGACTCGAACGGCTCGTCGAGGAGCGCGGCTGGCCCGATCGGCTCGTCATCGCACTGGAGCAGGCCCTGATCGGCGGGACCGACCGTTCGCGATACGTCGCCGAAGCGGACGTCGCAGCCGTCACGGCGACCGGAGATCTCAGACGTCTCCTCGACGCGGGCCTGCTCGTCTCGCGCGGCGGAGGACGCTCCACGCGCTACGTACCGTCCGACGCGCTGCGCGCGGCGGTCGCGGGCTGAGCCCGGCCGCCGCGGGCGCAGCGCGGAGCTACTCCGACTCGGTCGCCGGCCGGGCGCCGGCCGGCACGCCCTCGTGGGCGTGCGAGGGCTGCACGCGCAGCAGGCGCGCGAACCAGTCGGGCAGCCACCAGTTGGCCTTGCCGAACAGCGACACCGCCGCCGGCACGAGCAGCGCGCGGATGACCGTCGCGTCGAGCAGGATGCCGGCCGCCAGCCCGGTCGCCAGCACCTTCACCTGCGTCCCGGGGCCCGCCGCGAGCGACATGAACGCGAGGAACAGGATCAGCGCCGCGCTCGTCACGAGCCGCCCCGTGCGGCCGATGCCGCGCACGACGGCCTCGTTCGTGTCGCCCGTGTTGTCGTACTCCTCGCGCGTGCGCGAGAGGATGAAGACCTCGTAGTCCATCGACAGGCCGAACAGGAACGCGAACACCATCAGCGGGATCCACGACTCGATCGAGCCCGACGCCGGGATGCCCCAGATCGCCTCGGAGCCGTAGCCCTCCTGCCACACGAGCACGAGCACGCCCCACGCGGCCGCGACGCTCAGCACGTTGAGGATCACCGCCTTCGCCGGCAGCAGCACCGAGCGGAACGCGCGCGCGAGCAGCAGGAACGTCACGATCCCGACGAGCGCGAGCATCAGCGGGAAGTTGCCGTAGACCGCGTCGATGAAGTCCTTGTTCTGCGACGGCTGGCCGCCGACGACCACCGCCCCGCCCTGCGCGTGCGCCGCGCTGCGCACGTCGTCGACGGTGCCGCGCCACGAGCCGGACGAGCCGTCGTCGACCGGGAACGCGAGCACGATCGCGCTGTCGTCGCGGCGCCACGCCGGGTCGCTCGGCGCGACTGCGCCGGAGATCCCGTCGACGTCGCCGAGCGCCTGCGCGACGCCCTCGGGCGCCGTCCCTCTCACGAGCACCTCGTTGGGCAGGAGCGCGCCGGAGCCGATGTCCGAGTCCTCCAGCGCGACGAGGCCGGTCTTCGCGTCGCCCGACTTCGCCAGCGTGTCGAGGTCGCCGAGCCCCGGGTGCATCGTCGTCGCCGCGACGACGAGCGCGCCCAGGATCAGCAGCGCGACGCCGGCGGCGACGGCGCGGTGCCGCACGATGCCGCGCGCCCAGCCGGTCCAGAAGCGCGAGGCCTCGTCGTCGGTGCGCTTGTGCGGCCAGTCGAGCCGCCTGCCGAGCGAGTGCAGCACGACCGGCAGCAGCGTCAGCGCGACCGCGACGCTCATGACCGGGATCAGCAGGCCGCCGTAGCCCATCGAGCGCAGGAACGGCAGCGGCAGCGCGACGAGCGCGAACAGGCCGATCGCGACGGTCGTGCCGGAGAAGACGACGGCTCTGCCGGCCGTCTCCATCGCGCGCACGATCGCCTCGTCGCCCTCGCGCCCGTGCGCGCGCTCCTCGCGCCAGCGCATGCAGATCAGCAGCGAGAAGTCGATCGCGACGCCGAGCCCGACGAGCGCGATCAGGAACTGCACGATCGGCGAGACGCCCGTCAGCTGCTCGAGCCCGTAGACCGCCAGGAACGAGGTGAGGATCGCCGGGATCGCCATCATGATCGGCACGAACGCGAGCAGCGAGCCGAACACGAAGCCGAGCACGACGAGCGCGCCGAGGCCGCCGAGCAGCGCCTCGAGCAGCACGCCCGGGCCGTCCGAGTCGCCGCTCTGCGCGTTGAGCGCGTCGTAGCCGGTGAGGTGGACCGGCGCGCCGCCGACCGTCACGCCGCTGAGCGCCTTGCGCGCGGCTCTCTCCGCTCTCGGGTTGTCGCCGAACGGGCTGTCGGGATCGGGCGTCGCGAACGCGAACGCGAACGCGGTGCGGCCGTCTCCGGAGACGAACGCGGCGTCGCCGGTCGAGCCGTAGCCCGTCACGCGGGCGCCCGGCAGCGCCGCTCTCAGCTTCTGCTCGACGCCGCGCAGCTCGGCGCGCACGGCCGGCTGCTCGACGGTTCTGCCCGCCGGCAGCTGGACGACGGGAATCAGCGGCGTGGCGTTGCCGCCGGTGCCGCTGTAGAGCTTCTGGATCTGGACGTTCGCCTCCCAGCCCTCGCGGCCGGGGACGGAGAACTTCTGGTTCATGCCTCTCGACGCCGGGCCGGAGGCGATCCCGCCGACGACGGTGATGAGCAGCCAGAAGGCGACGACGAGCTTGCGGTGGGCGAGAACCCAGCGGGTGAGAGCGGTCATGCGGTCGTTTGTATCACGAATGGATCGTGCTGCGTATATTTCGTGTTACCCATGAGCATGGTCGGCGGCGACAGACCACCCGGACCGCTGGTCCAGTACTCCGGCTTCCTGTTGAACTGGGTCGCCGCGCGCTCGCGCATGCGCTTCGCGGCGGCGCTGGCCGAGCTCGACCTGCACCTGCGCGAGTTCGCGGCCTTGAACATCGTTGATTCCCGTCCGGGCCTCACGCAACACGACTTGGCCGCCGCGGCCGAGATCGACGCGAGCACGCTCGTCGCCACGCTCGACGCGCTCGAGCGGCGCGGGCTGGCCGAGCGTCGCATCCTCCCCGAGGACCGCCGCAAGCGCGCGATCCATCTCACGCGCGAGGGCGAGGCCGTGCTCAGACGCGGGCGCGCGCTCGCGCAGCGGCTCGGCGACGAGCTGTTCGGCGCGCTCGACGCCGACGAGCGCGCGCAGTTCGACCTGCTGCTGCGCAAGCTCGCCGGCGCCGGCTGAGCCGGCGCGCCCGGCTACGGCGCGCGCCGCAGGCGCCGCTCGAGCTCGGCCAGCTCGCGGCCGAAGTCCTCGATCGCGGCGCGCAGCGGGCGCGGAGCGCCGCCGGTGGTGTCGCGGGCGTCGGCGCGCTCGCGCAGCGCGTGGATCACCTGGCGCACCCGCGCGGCGCGCTGTTCGAGCCGGTCGCGCTCGAGCTGGCGGCCCAGCGAGCGCGAGGCGGTGCGCGTCGTCGAGAGGGAGGCGCGACCGAGCGAGGAGGCGGGAGACGGGGTGACGGTTTCCATGGCGCCCATCGTCCCCGGAACGCCGGATTTCATGCCTCGCTGGATCGCCGCAGTCCGCGCGCCGTCACGACCGCTCCGAGCGGCGTGCGCGCTTGCGCCGACGGCCGCCTCGCGCGCCCGCGCGAACAGCCGCCCCCGCGTTCTCCGCGCACGCGGCGCCACGCCGCGAAGATCGCGAGCGAGGGCGTCAGCAGCGGGCGCAGCTCGCGCACGATCGGCGCCGTCAGCCGCCGCGCCTCCGGCGCGCGTGCGCTCGGCGCGGACAGGTAGAAGGCGACCGCGCCCGCCATCGTCATCAGGTGGTGCGACGCGCGCGGCAGCCGCTCGACCGCCGTCAGCGCCTCGTGCGCCAGCAGGCCGAGCCGCTCGGTCGCCTCCGCCTCCGAGGCGTAGTAGGCGAGGTAGGGATGCGCCCCCGCGACGGCGTCGGCGTCCGCGTCGATCAGGCTGTCGAGCAGCGTCGTCAGCGCGCAGGTCGCGAAGTAGGCGGCCGCGACGCGCTCCGCGTCGGCGGCGGTCACCCCCGGGTCGGCGGCGAGCGCCACGAGCGCGTGGCCGGCGAGCACAGACGCCGCGGCGCCGGCGGCGACCTCCGGCCAGCGGAGCCGGCGCGCCTCCGGCTGGGCGCGCGCCCACGCCTCGAGCTGCCCCGGCCCGAGCCGCGCGACGGCGTGCGTGCGCGTCTGCGCCTCGCCGCAGCGCGCGAGCACCGCCTGCGCGGTCGGCGCGACGACCGGCGCCGCCGGCAGCGTCCACAGCGCGCGCCGGCAGCTCGCCGCGAGCGCCGCCAGGTAGCCACCGTCGTCGCGCTGCGGATGGTGGCGGTAGTGGTCCGCGAGCGGGCCGGCGGGCACGACGGCGTCCGCAAAGGCGCGGTACAGCTGGCGGCCATCGGCGAGCGGATCCGCCCCGGGGCGCTCGCTGATCCCGTCGAGGTAGTCGTACATCACCTCGAGCGCCACGATCGCCTCGATCGCCTCGCGCCGGCGCACGGGCGGCACGAGCGTCGCGAGCGTCGCGGCGACCTCGGTGTTGAAGCGCTCCGTGCGCAGCTTCGCGAGCGCCTGCGCGCGCAGCGCGGGATCCGGGATCGCCTGCGCGCGGCGATCCCATCCCCGCAGTTCCCGTCGCACCTCGGGGAACACGGTCGGCCAGAAGCGCGCGTTCGCCTGCACGAGCGCGACGGTGGCCGCTCCGGCGCTGCCGCGGCCCCTGGCCTGCCGAGACATACGGTGATAGTGCGTAGTTCTTCTTTCTGGTGTTAGCGGTCCTGAAGTCCGAGCTGCGGCGGGACGCGCGCGGCGAACCAGCCCGGGATCGCGATCACCGCGAGCGCCGCGACCACCACGAGCCCGACGATCTCGAGCGTCGACCAGCCGGCCAGCGTCGAGGCGACCGGAAAGCCCGTGACGGCGCGCAGGTAGCGGTCGATCACCACCTGACCGTAGATGCCGGCGAGCGCGCCGGTCAGGCAGCCGGTGCCGAGCACGACGCTCGTCTCCAGCAGCAGCACCCGCCACAGCTGGCGCGGGCTGAAGCTCTGGATCCGCAGCGCCGCGAGCGACGCGCGCCGCTGCCAGATCGCGGCGCCCATCGCGGCCGCCATCGCGAGCACCGCGGCGATCAGCAGCAGCGCGGAGATCTGGCCGAGTCGCGCGAGCCCCGCGTGCGCCGAGGCGTTGATCCCCTCCGCCCGCGCGGCCGCCGTCTGCACGACGAGGCCGCCGGCGGACGCGCCGGCCGCCTCGACGACGCCGCGCCGCACGGCGGCGCGGTCCGCGCCGGGGGCGACGTCGACCTCCAGCGCCGTCGGCGCCGCGGTCGCCCACGCGCGGCGGTAGTCGGACGCGGCGAGGATCATCGCGCCCGGCGTCCAGCCGAGGTTCGTCGTGATGGCCGCCACGCGCAGGCGCAGCGCGCCGGTCGGCGTCGGGATCGCGACCGCGTCGCCGAGCCCGACGCCGCGGGCGCGTGCGATCTGGTCCGACAGCACCACCCAGCCGCCCGCGCGCAGCCGCCCGTTCGCGCGCGCGAGCTCGCCGCGCAGGAGCTGGCTCGGCGGCACGAGCTCGCGGTCCGACGGCGAGCGCGCGATCACCCACACGCGCCGTCCGCCGTAGTCGAGGAAGCCGCCGCGGTAGGGCCGCACCGCCGCGACGCCCGGCACCGCCGCGACGCGCGCGACGCGGCCGCCTCCGGCGATCTCGTTCGTCGCCTGGTTGTCGAGCGGGTTGACGACCCACAGGTCGGCCGTGCCGACGTAGTCGTCCGTGTAGCGCGCGATCCCGCGCAGCAGGTCGTTGCGCGCGCCGCCGATCGCGACGCTGCCGAAGACCGCGACCGCGCCGGTCGCGGCGAGCGCGAGCGAGCGCATCGTCGTCGCGCGCAGCGCCAGCAGCGCGACCGACAGCATGTTGAGCCGGTCGAAGCGCGCCGTCAGCGCCTCCGCGACGTGGACGACGACCGCGAACGTGGCCGGGATCGCGAGCACCGTCGCGACCGCGAGCAGGCCGCACGCCAGCAGCGCGCCCGACGGCCACGTCGACAGCACCGCGGTCGCCGCCGCCAGCAGCGCGAGCGCGCCCCCGAACAGCCACCAGCGGGTGGACGGCTCGAGCGCATGGCCGGGCGAGCCGCCGGCGTGGAAGACGGCGTCGACCGCGCGGCCGCGGCGCAGGTCGAGCAGCGGCGGCGCCGCCGCGAGGCAGCAGGCGAGCGTGCCGCCCGCGAGCACGAGCGCGATCGGCCAGGTGCCGACGACCGTCTCGGTGCCGAGCGTGAACGCCGGCGAGAGGTAGTCGGGCGCCGCGTCGAACAGGCGACTCGACAGCAGCCCCCCGGCGAGCACGCCGGCGACCGAGGCGACGATCCCGAGCACGAGCGCCTGGAACAGCAGCAGCCCGACGAGCTGCCGCGGCTTGAAGCCCTGGATGCGCAGCTCGGCGAGCATCCGGCGGCGCTCCGGGGCCGTCAGCAGCATCGCGTTGAACGCGAGCAGGAAGCCGAGCAGCGCGCTGATCGCGGCGAAGAAGCCGGTCGCCTGGTCGCTCGGCCCGAGCGCCTGCGCCAGCAGCGCGGCGTCGGCGGAGGCGGACGTCAGCGCGAGATGGTGCCGCCGCGCGAGCGCGGCGAGCGCGGCGCGCGCCTGCGTCTCCTGCCCCGGCACGGTCTGTACGAGGATGCGCGTCAGGCGCCCCTCCATCCCCGCGAGCTGTTGCAGCTGTCTGAGCGACAGCATCGCGACGCGCGCGCCGGAGACCGGTCCGATCGTCTCGCGGCCGAGCACCGCCGCCACGCGCAGCTCGTGCGCCGTCCCGCGCAGCGCGACCCGCACCGGCGGCAGCGGTCTGATGATCGCCTCGTCCGCCGGGTCCGGCAGGCCGAGCGCCTGCGCCGTGGCGCTCGGCAGCAGCACGCCACGCAGGAAGCGGAAGCCGCCGCTGACGAAGTTGCCGGCCAGCCGTCCCGACAGCGTGGCGAGGCGCGGGTCGAGGCTGCCGAGGTCGACCGCGACCTCGCGCCCGCTCGGGCCGCGCAACGTGGCGCGCTGCTCCAGCAGCGGCGCCGCGTGGCGCACGCCGGGCAGGCGCTCCACCTCGGCCAGCACGCTCGCGTCGAAGCCGCGCGCGCCGCGCGCCTGCAGCTGCACGTCGGCCCGCCCGACGACCGCGCGCATGATCGTCTCGGCGGAGCCCGCGATCGAGCCGTTCGCGACCAGCACCGCGAACGCCAGCGCGACGCCGATCGCGATCCCGAGGCCGGCGAGCAGCTCCTGGATGGGATGCGTCCGCAGGCGCCGTCCGTAGAAGTAGAAGAGCGTCTGGACGCGCATCGCACGGCCGCCTATCCGTGGCGGGCGAGCCTGATCGCGCCGGGTCGGGCCGGCTGCTCCTGCGCGTAGGGGGCCAGGCGGCCGTCGCACAGGGTCAGCACGCGGTCGGCCATCTCGGCGGCGCGCGGGTCGTGCGTCACGAGCACGACCGCCGCCTCGCGCTCGCGGCTCACGCGCATCAGCAGCGCCAGCACCTCTCTGCCGCGCTGCGTGTCGAGGTTGCCGGTCGGCTCGTCGGCGAGCACCAGCCGCGGCCCGTTCGCGAGCGCCCGCGCGATCGCGACGCGCTGGCGCTCGCCGCCCGACAGCTGTCCCGGCAGCTGGTACAGGCGGCGCCCGAGGCCGACGCGCTCCAGCCACGGCAGCGCCTCGCGCCGCGCGACCCGCAGCGGCACGCGGTCGGCCAGCAGCTTGATCGCCGCGTTGTCGATCGCGGGGACGCTCGGCAGCAGGTCGAACGACTGCGAGACGAAGCCGACCTCGCGGCGCTGGTACTCCGCGAGCCGCTCCTCCGGCAGCGCGGCGAGCGCGCAGCCGTCGAAGCGCACGCTGCCGGCGTCTGGCGCGACGAGGCCGGCGGCGAGCAGCAGCAGCGTCGACTTGCCGGAGCCGCTCGGCCCGTACAGCGCGAGCACCTCGCCGCGCGCGACCGTCAGCGTCACGCCGTCGACCGCGTGCACCAGCTCGTCCCCGCTGCGGTAGCGCTTGACGACCGCGTCGAGCTCGAGCCCGCTCACGCGACCGGCTCCGCGTGGCGGGGCAGCGCGACGACGCCCTCCGGATCCGGCGCGGCGCCGGCGCGCAGGCTCCCGCCGTCGAGCGTGAGCGTGCGGTCGAGGCCGGCGAGCGGCTCGCCGACGGTCATCAGCACCGCCATGCCGCCGCGCGCCAGCGCGCTCAGCAGCGCGACGAGCCGGTCGCGCTCGGGCCGCTCGACGCCGCTCGCCGGCTCGTCCAGCAGCAGCACGCGCGGCGCGGGCGCGAGCGCGCGCGCGATGCCGGCGCGCACGAGCTCGTCGGCGCGCAGGTCGCGCGGGTCGAGGTGCGCGGAGCCGCTCGCGCCGGCGCGCTCGAGCGCCTCCTCGGCCTGGGCGCGGGCGCGCGTGCGACGGGTGCCGCGCGCCAGCAGCCCGACCGCGACGTGGTCGGCGACCGTGCCGCCGTGCGCCGGGTCGAACAGCGGGCTGCAGTAGCCGATCTCGACGCCGAGCGCCGGCCGCGAGCGCTCGGCGAGGTCCTGCCCTTCGAGGCGCACGACGCCCGCGTCGGGCGGCAGGATGCCCGCGGCGACGCGCAGCAGCGTCGTGCGCCCGGAGCGGCGCAGGCCGTGGACGGCGACGCACTCGCCGGCGCGCAGCGCCAGCGACGCGTCGCGCAGCGCGAGCGTCTCGCGCTGGCCGCTCGCGTAGCGCTTCGTCACGTGCTCGAGCGCGAGCAGGCTCATGGGGACTCCCTCATCCGCTGCGCCCGCTT
>DASVFS010000228.1:0-2886 GCA_036379915.1 Conexibacter sp.
GCCGATGCCCTCCAGCGGCTCGCTCTTGAAGATCTGCAGCGCTTCGTTCCAGTAGCGCGCGCGCACGCTGCCGACGGCGGTCAGGCGGCCGGGCTCGTTGGCGGGTGTGCTGGCCTTCGGGTCGGTCAGCTGGGTCCAGCCGTGCGAGATCGAGCCGGTCAGGCCGCGGTCGGACGCCGCGAGCGCCGCGACCCCCGCGAGTGGGACGAGCGCGAGCGCACACAGCACCGCCGCGCCGGTCGTGCGGCGCGCCTGCGGCGAGAGCGCGGTGCGCGACATCGCGAAACTCAGCGCGAGTCCGGCCAGCAGCAGCACGACCAGCAGCGCGAGCAGCAGCAGCGCGAGCGAGTGGCCGGCGTCGGCGCGCACATCGAGGGGGGTGCCGTCCTGCGTGAGCGCGTCGTTGGAGAACGCCCAGGCGCACACGACGGCGGCGCCGGCGGCGGCCGTCGCCAGCACCGCGAGCCCGCGCAGCCGCAGCGGGACGACCGCGAACCAGCAGGCGACCGACACGGCCGCCGCCAGCAGCGGGCCGCGCCCGTACGACAGCAGCAGCGCGACGAGCAGCAGCCCGAGCGCCGGGACGGCGAGCGCCGACAGCGCCGCGTGACCGTCGCGGCGCGCGCCGAGCCACAGGCAGCCGGGGATCCCGAGCGCGGCCATCAGCCCGACCGCGTTCCAGTACTCGAACGGCGCGCGCAGGCGCGCGTACAGGTCGACCGAGCTGAGCGACGGGAACGACTTCACGAGTAGCGACCAGCCGCACAGCACGACCGCGGCGAGCACGACGCCCCCGAGCACGCCCTTCCAGCGCGTCGGCGCCACGTGGGCGAGCGCGATCGTCCCGCCGAAGAGGGCGAGGTAGGCGAGCGTCAGGTTCGCGGCCTGCCACGACGCGGAGGGTTGCACCGACCAGGCGATCGACAGCGCCGTCCATGCGGCCAGCGCCGCGAGCAGCAGCAGCGTCAGCCCGCCCCACACCCGTCCGCGCGGAGGGTGCGCGAGGATCGCCCCGGCCACCGCGGCGGCGCCCAGGAGCGTGAGCGCGATCTCGGCCGTCGTCATCCGCCACAGCACCGAGCCGCCGCGCGTCAGGAACGCGAGCGCGACGAGCAGCGCAGCCAGCACGAGCGCGGCGAGCGCATCGGGATGCGGCACGTGGCGGCGCGGCACGCCGGAGACGATGCCCGTGCGCTCGGACGCCGTCGGGCGCTCGCTCGCGCTAGTCGCCGCGATGACCGACGACACGGCGTCCGATCGTCAGGGCCGCCGGCACGAGCGCCGCGACTCCCAGCAGCGCGAGCAGCGCGAGCAGCGAGGTCGGAAGCCGGTGCGCGTCGCGCCCGAGCTCGGGCAGCGAGCCCGGCGCGACGGCGCTGCCGGCCACGTCGAGCGGACGGTCGGCGCCGGGCGGAGGCGGAGCGCTGGGAACCTCGCTCACCGCGTCGGTCCCGCCTGCGCTCGATCCGCCGCCGGCGCCGCCGAGCGCGCCCGTCCCGCCGACTGCGCCGTTCCCGCCGCCGCCTCCCGTCCCGGCAGGGCCGGAGCCGCCGTCGTTCCCGTCGTCGTGGAGGGCGGCCAGCCGCGCCTGCTTGATCGCGTCGTAGCAGCCGGAGTACTCGAGCTGGTCGCCCGGGATGTTGTGCAACGCGTGGTTGAGCTGCTGCACGGGATATGTGCCGCGCAGCACGCCGTTCGGCGACCCCTGGCAGTCCGCGAGGATGCGGTCGTCCGCGGCGTTGGCCCACGCGGAGGCGGCCGGAAGCGCAAGCACCAGCACGGCGGCGACGAGCGTGGTGAGGATCGTGGGCGGGCGCATCGGGGTGCGGAGCGCGCGAACGCTACCGGCTGCAACGGCCGGGCCATCGCGAAGTTGCTCGGACGCAGTGCCGCGCTGGCGGCGGGAGCCCGGGACCGGGATGGCCCCCGCCGACCAGGCCAGCGCGGCTGCAGGCGCTCCGCCGGCCCGAGGCGCGCTGGGCCACGGAGCGCCTTGCGGCCTCAGCTACCCGCGTTGCGCGAGGTGGAAACGGCCGGCCGCGACGCGCTCGTAGGCGGCGACCGTCGCGCGGCCGCAGATCTCCCACGTGAAGGCGCGCTCGACGGTCGCGCGCGCGTCGCGGCCGAGCGCCGCGCGGGCGGCGTCGTCGCGCAGGAGGCGGTCGATCGCTTCGGCGAGCGCGCGCGGGTCGCGCGGCGGGACCTGCACGAGCCCCGCTCCGGCCGCGGCGATTTCGGCGGGACCGTCCTCCCGCTCGCAGCCGATCGCCGGGACGCCGGCGGCCATCGCCTCGACGTAGGCGACGCCGAACGCCTCGTCGACGCTCGGCAGCGCGAACAGGTCCGCCTGCGCGGCGCGGGCGCGGGCCGCCTCCGGCGGCAGCTGGCCGGCGAAGTCGACGCGGTCGCCGATCCCGCGGGCGCTCGCGAGCCGTTGCAGCGCAGCCCGCTCGGGGCCGTCGCCGACGATCTCGTAGCGCAGCCCGGGATGGCTCGGGGCGAGCAGCGCAAGCGCCTCGATCACGTCGGCGTGGCGCTTGCGCGCGACGAGGTGGCCGACGCTGACGAGCGTCGGGAGCCGGTCCTCGCGCGTCGTGCCGACGGGCGTCGGCGGCAGGTCCGTGCCGAGGTGCACGACGCTCGTCGCCTGCGCGCCGAGCGCGCGGCAGCGGCGCTCGGTCCCGGCGCTGTTGGCGAGCACGAGCCGCGCGTGCGCGAACGTGCGCTGCACCGTGCGGCGCGCGTAGGCGCTGCGCTGCGCGGTCGCCAGCACGTCGCCGCCGTGGACGGAGACGACGAGCGGGACGTCGGGCGCCGCGCGGCGCACCGCGTCGCCGGCGGGCACGGCGTAGTGCGCGTGGATCAGCTCGAACGGGAACGTCGCCC
>DASVFS010000229.1:0-30311 GCA_036379915.1 Conexibacter sp.
GCCCGACCAGCGCCAGCTGTCGACCTCGCAGCGCAGCGCGACGAACGCCGCGCTGCGCGCCGAGCTGGATCACCTGCTCGGCGGCGCGATGCTCGACGCAGTCGCGGCCTGAGGCGGCGACGGCCGACCGGGGCGCTAGCCGCGCCAGCGGCGCGCGAACGGCAGCCGCCAGCTGTGCGGCGCGATCAGCGCCTGCATCGCGTCCGGCCCCCAGCTCCCGGGCGCGTACGCGTGCAGGGGCGAGGGACGCTCCAGCAGCGGCGCGGAGATCTCCCACAGCCGCTCGATCCCCTCGGCGGTCGTGAAGAGCGTGTGGTCGCCGACCATCGCGTCGTGGATCAGGCGCTCGTACGCCTCCAGCGCGTCGTCGTCGGCGCCCGTCTCCTCGAGCGAGAACTGCATGCTCATCTTGTCGAGCCGCATGCCCGGGCCGGGGCGCTTGCCGTAGAACGACAGCGACAGACGCGAGGACTCGTCGAGGTCGAACGTGAGGTGGTCGGGGCCGTACGCGCCGACGCCCGAGCCGGCCGGGAACATCCCCGCGGGCGGCTCGTGATAGGAGATCGAGATGATGCGCGCGCTCTCCGCCATCCGCTTGCCGGTGCGCAGGTAGAACGGCACGCCCGACCAGCGCCAGCTGTCGACCTCGCAGCGCAGCGCGACGAACGTCTCCGCGTCCGAGTCGGGCGCCACGCCCGGCTCCGAGCGGTAGCCCTCGTACTGCCCGCGCACGACCCACGCCGGATCGAGCGGCTTCAGCGAGCGGAAGACCTTGTTCTTCTCCTCCGTGATCGCGCGCGGCTCCAGCGCGGTCGGCGGCTCCATCGCGACGAACGCGAGGATCTGCATCAGGTGCGTGACGACCATGTCGCGGTAGGCGCCGGTTCTCTCGTAGAAGCCGGCGCGCGTGCCGATCGACAGCGTCTCCGGCACGTCGATCTGGACGTGGTCGATGTGCAGGCGGTTCCAGATCGGCTCGAACAGGCCGTTCGCGAAGCGCAGCGCGAGGATGTTCTGCGCCGCCTCCTTGCCGAGGAAGTGGTCGATGCGGAAGACCTGGTGCTCGGCGAACACCTCGTGCACCTCGGCGTTCAGCGCGCGGGCGCTCGCGAGGTCGGTCCCGAACGGCTTCTCCATGATCACGCGCGCGTTCTGCGCGAGGCCCGCGTCGCCGAGCAGGCGCACGGTCTCGCCGGCCGCCGCCGGCGGCACGCTCAGGTAGTGCAGCAGCCGCGTGTTGTGCCCGCACGACTCGACCGCTTCGCGCACCGCGCGCCCGAGTCCGTCGACGCCGGCGTCGTGCGGGACGTACGTGAGCCGCCGCGCGAAGTCGGCCCATTGCCGGTCGTCGAAGCGGTGGCGGGCGAAGTCGTTCGCGGCGTCGCGCGCGAGCGCGCGGAAGCCGTCGTCGTCGAGCTGGTCGAGCGAGGTGCCGACGACGCGGAAGCTCGGCGGCATCAGGCCCGCCTCGGCGAGGTGGAGGAGACCGGGGAGGAGCTTGCGGCGCGCGAGGTCGCCGGTCGCTCCGAAGAGGACGATCACGTGCGGGTCGGGTGGCGCCAGCGTGCTGGTCGCCGCGTCCCGGGGATCGTGTGCCGTCGCCACGCGGGCGTTCACGCTAGCGCACGCGGCGGCGGGTGCCGGCGCCGCGCGGCGCGGCGGCCGCTAGCGTCCGGCGCATGCGCGTGACGCTGCTCGAGGTCGGCTGGATCACGTCGCCGGCGGGGCTCTGGCGCAGAGACGACCCGCTCGACCGTCAGCTGCGCTTCCCGGTCCCGGCGTACCTGATCGAGACGGCCGACGAGCGGATCCTGGTCGACGCGGGACTGCACCCCGACGCGGTCCGCGACCGGGAGCGCCGCTACGGCAGCGCGGAGGCGCTCGGCCCGGTCCAGCTCGAGCAGGAGCGCAGCGTCGCCGAACAGGTCGACCTCGCGACGCTCACGCGCGTCGTGCTCACGCACCTGCACTACGACCACGCCGGCGGGCTCGACCTGCTGCCGCCGACGGTGCCGGTGGTCGTGCAGCGGCGCGAGTGGGAGGCGGCGCACGAGCCCGCCGCGGTCGCCCGCAACTTCCTCCAGCCGGTCGACTACGCCGAGATCGAGCGGCAGGTCGTGCTCGTCGACGGCGACCACGACCTGCTCGGCGACGACTCGATCCGGCTGCTGTCGACGCCCGGCCACACGCCCGGGCACCAGTCGGTCCGCGTCGGCGAGCGGCTGGTGATCGGCGGCGACGTGACGCATTTCGCCTCGGGCCTGGACGACCACCGCTTCCCGTTGTTCGCGGACGACCACGCGGCGCAGGCGGCCTCCGCCGAGCGCCTGCGGGCGCTGCGCGACGCCGGCGCCGACGTGCGGCCGGGGCACGACCCCGCGGTGCTCGTGCCCGGGCCGATCCCGCTCTAGATCGCGCGCGCCGCCAGCCCGCGCTCGCGCAGCGCGAACGCGAAGCGCACTTCCTCGGCGGTCGTGCCTCTCTTGTCGGGCCCCGGCGTCTCCATCACGACGGGCAGCCCCTCGAAGCGCGGTTCCGACAGGAACGCCATGCAGCCCTCCTCGCCCAGCTCGCCCTCGCCGAGGTTCGCGTGGCGGTCGCGGTTGGAGCCGAGCGGCGTCTGCGAGTCGTTCAGGTGCAGCGAGCCGAGTCGGTCGAGCCCGACGACCTCGTCGCAGCGCACCAGCGTCTCCTCCAAGCCGGCGGCCGTGCGGATGTCGTAGCCGGACGCGAGCAGGTGGCAGGAGTCGAGGCAGATGCCGAGTCGCTCGTCGCCGCCGCCGGCCTCGATCAGATCGCGCAGCTCCTCGAACGAGCGTCCCAGCGTGCCGCCGGTGCCGGCCGTGTTCTCGAAGTGCAGCGGGCACGACGCGCTCTCCGCCAGCGCCTCTCTGAAGATCTCGCCCGCGCGCGCGATCGCCGGCGCGACCTCGCCTCCGATGAGCGCCGAGCCGGGGTGCAGCACGACGCAGCAGGCGCCGATCGCGTCGCCGATCCGCAGCGAGTGGATCAGCGAGGTGAGCGACTTCGCGCGGATGTCGGGATCTTCGCTGGCGCAGTTGAGCAGGTAGACGGCGTGGATCATCACCGCGTCGACCGGGCTGTCGGCCATCGCCGCGCGGAAGGCCGCGAAGTCGTCCTCGCCGTATCTGGTCGGCCGCCACATGCGCGGCGACTGGTTGAAGATCTGGATCGCCCGGCAGCCTCTCTCGACGCCGCGCTCGACGGCCTTCGCCAGACCGCCCGCCGGACTCACGTGGGCGCCGATTAGCATTGCGACCTCATGCGTGTTCGCTTCGCTCCTTCCCCCACCGGCGCGCTGCACATCGGCGGGGCTCGAACAGCCCTCTATAACTGGTTGCTGGCGCGGGGCAGCGGGGGCGCCCTCGTGCTGCGGATCGAGGATACGGATCGCGAGCGATCGACCCCCGAGAACGTCGAGCAGATCCTCGACGCGCTGCGCTGGCTGGAGCTCGATTGGGACGAGGGGCCGATCTTCCAGAGCCGGAACGCGCAGCGTCACCAGGAGGCGCTTCAGCAGCTGCTCGACGCCGGCCACGCCTACCGCACCACCGCGACCGCCGACGACGTCAGAGCCTTCAAGGAGCGCCACGGCCACGACCGCGGCTTCCGCGGCGAGCCGGAGGCGGAGGGGGCGGTGCGGCTGCGCGTGCCCGACGAGGGCGAGACGGTCGTCGACGACGCGATCCGCGGCGAGACGCGCTTCCAGCACGTGCACATGGACGATCCCGTGATCGCCCGCGCGGACGGCTCGGTCCTCTACAACTTCGCGGTCGCGATCGACGACCTCGACGCCGGCATCACGCACGTCGTGCGCGGCGAGGACCACCTCTCGAACACGCCGAAGCAGCTGCTCGTGTTCGAGGCGCTCGGAGCGCAGGCGCCCCGCTACGCACACCTGCCGCTGCTGCACGGTCCCGACGGCAAGAAGCTGTCCAAGCGCCACGGCGCGGCGTCCGTGCAGGAGCTGCGCGAGGCCGGCTACCTGCCAGAGGCGGTCGTCAACTACGTCGCGCTGCTGGGCGCCGGCTTCGACGCCGAGGAGGAGCTGTTCCCGCGCGAGGAGCTGGCGCGCCGGCTGCGGCTCGAGCGCATCTCGAAGTCGCCCGCCGTCTTCGACGAGCAGAAGCTGCGCCACTTCAACGGCCACTACGTGCGGAGCCTGAGCGTGGACCAGCTGACGGCGCGCGTCGAGGCGTTCACGGGGCGCTCCGGCCTGCGCGGGGGCGTCGCGATCAGCCGCGAGAAGGTGCAGACGCTGGCCGACTTCTGGCCGCTCGCCGGCTTCCTCTACGACGGTGCGGTCGACGACCCGGCCGCGTGGGACAAGACGATCGGCGCCGAGGGCGGGGTGGAGGCGCTCGCCGCCGCGCGCGAGGCGCTCGCCGCGATCGGCGAGCCGTTCGACGAGCCGACCGTCGAGTCGGTGCTGCGCGGCCTCGTCGAGGCGCGCGGCTGGAAGCCGAAGCAGGTCTTCCAGCCGGTGCGCGTGGCGATCGCCGGCACGACGATCTCGCCGGGCATCTTCGAGAGCGTCGCGCTGCTCGGACGCGCGGAGACGCTGCGGCGCATCGACGCGGCGCTCGGCCGCGCCGAGCACGCCGCCGCGTAGAGCTTCGTACGGTTTTGGGCACACCGCCCTAAACCGCCGGTGCGCCGCTGCCGATAGAGGTCGCGGAGCGCGGCGCCGCCGTCGCCGATCGCTCGCACGCCAAGCAGAGGAACTCTACGATCGCAATGACGCCTGCCACCTCGACCGCACCCGTCCCCGCACCCACGAGCTTGCCCTCCCCCAGCGGCCCCACCGCCGACCCGCCGATGGTCCGGCACCACAACGAGGGTCACGGCCGCCGTCTGACGGCCGCGTTCGAGGCGCTCGAGGCGTTCCCGGTGCTGGCCGAGTCGCGCAACCGCGTCCTGCGCCTGTTCGCGCAGGAGCGCCCGGCGACGGCCGACGTGGTGACCGCGGTCGAGTCCGACGTGGCGCTCGCGATCGCGACGCTGCGGCTCGCCAACCGCGTCGACGGCCGCGCCCGCGGCAGGGTCGACAGCGTCGTGCGGGCCGTCAGCGTGCTGTCGCCGGCTGCGGTGCAGGCGCTCGCGAGCCGCGCGCGCACGTTCGACTTCTTCGAGCGCTCCGGCATCTGGGAGGGCACGCCCGAGCGCTTCCGCCTGCACGGCGTCGCGACCCAGCGCGCCGCCGACCGGCTCGCCGCCGAGCTCGGCTACGAGGATCGCGACCGCCTGATGGTCACCTCGCTGTTGCACGACGTCGGCAAGCTCGTGCTCGCGCACGCCTACCCGGGCTACCCGCGCCAGGTGCACGGCGACGCGAAGACGCCGGAGGAGCGGATCCACCGCGAGCGGCGCGAGCTCGGGGTCGACCACGCGCTCGTCGGCGGTGTGCTCGCGCGCCGCTGGGGCCTGCCGAAGTCGATCGCCTCGACGATCGAGCGCCACCACGGCGCGGACGCCGACGGCGAAGCCGCGCTCGTGCGGCTGGCCGACATGCTCGCCCACTACGGACAGGGCGACGCCGTCAACCCGAGCGAGATGCTGCAGACCGCGCGCACGGTCGGGCTCGGCCCGGCGGAGCTGCGCGCCGTGATGTACGACTTGCCGTACCCGTCGAACGGGCAGCGCGCCCGCCAGCTCGACCCGTGCCCGCTCTCGGCGCGCGAGATCGAGGTGCTCCGGCGCCTCGGCCAGGGCAAGGTCTACAAGCAGATCGCCCACGAGCTGGCGCTGTCGACCAGCACGGTGCGCACGCACCTGCACAACATCTACGGCAAGCTCGGCGCCGTCGATCGGGCGCAAGCCGTCCTGATCGCGACCGAGCGCGGCTGGATCTAGCCAGTCGTCCGCGTACCATCGGGAGCGCGTCGATGCTCTCGATCACGACGAAATCCCCCTACGCGTTGCAGGCGCTCGCCGAGCTGGGGCGCGTCGGCGGCGCGGGACCGGTGCCGATCGGCGAGCTGGCGAGACGCCGCGACATCCCCGTCCAGTTCCTCGAGCAGCTGTTCGCCGTGCTGCGCCGCGCCGGGATCCTCAGATCGCAGCGCGGGGTGAAGGGCGGCTACAGCTTCGCGCGGCAGCCCGCGCAGATCACCGTGCTCGAGCTCGTCGAGCTGCTCGACGGGACCTTCGGCGCCGGCGCGGAGGGCGTCTTCGCCGACGCCGCCGCGGCCGCGCGCACGGTGCTCGAGCAGACGACGATCGCCGACGTGATCGAGCGCGAGGCGCGCGACGCCGGCTCGGCGATGTACTACATCTGAGGCTCAGGGTCTCGTCGCCACCCACTCCATGAAGCCGAGCCGTTCGTGCACGGCGCGCAGCTCGAAGCCGCGGGAGGGGAGGGCGTCGGTCAGCTCCTGCCACGTGTTGCCGACCCACAGGAACAGCTTCCGCCCGCCCGCCTTGCGCAGCGCCTCGAGCGCGTCGTCGAACTGGCGCTCGAGCGGCATCGACTCGACGCTCACCCACGGCAGCACGTTCCTGAGGCCGTGCTCGTACGCGACGCGGTGGCTCACCGGGTGGAGGATCAGGACCGTCTCGCCGGGGCGCGTGTGTTCGGCGACGAACTGATCGGCCGCTCTGTAGCGGATGTAGACGGACAGCCCTTCCGTGCCGACGTCGCGCAGGCGCTCGATCTGCGACCACGGGGTCGGCAGTTGCGCGAGCGAGCAGACGCACAGGCCGAGCGCGAACAGGACGGCCAGCTCGGCCGGCAGCGGGCGCCGGGACGGCCGCGCGCGGACGGCCCTCACGACCACCAGCGTGAGCAGCGCGACCGCGAGCGCCCAGCTCGAGAACAGGTCGATCAAGACCTCGGGATGCGAGCGCCCGACGAAGTAGCTGCCGGCGCCGAGCCCGAAGATGCCGGCCCACGCGAGCATCGCCGTCAGCAGCACGTTCGGCCGCCGGTTCACCGCGCGCACCGTCGCCACGGCGAGCGCCGCCGCGAACGTGACGAACAGGACGAGGTGGAAGCCGAGCGTCGGCATCGGCGCGAGCGTCCACCCCTCGACGCCGTCGATGTTCGCGAACTCCAGCAGCAGCGACAGCCGCGGCAGCGAGCCCGCACGCAGCAGCGTGACCAGCGACAGCAGCGCCAGCGCGGCGAGCAGGCCGAGCGCCGCGCGGCCGGCCAGTCCCGCGATCGCGCGACGGCTCAGCGTGCCGCGCGCCCACAGCAGGGCGGCGAACGTCGCTCCGAGCGCCGCGATTCCGAACTCGGGGTTGTTGAGCGCCACGATCCCGGCCGCGCAGAAGAGGACCGGCGCCGTGTGCGGTCGCACCCCGTCGAGGTGGCGGACGGTGAGCCACGCCAGCAGGTAGGGACCCCCGTAGCGGATCGGGAAGATCGTGAACAGGTTCACGGGCCCGTAGCGCGTCGCGGGCGGGCCGGTCGCCATGAAGAAGCCGGTCGCGACGAACGGCATGTACAGCAGCAGCGCGCCGAGCGAGCTGCGCACGAGACGCCGCAGCAGCGCGTACATCGCGAGCATCGCGACGGCCGTCCCGCAGGCCATCGTGATCGTGTACGTCGTGATCGACGCGCCGAACAGCGCCATCGCGATCGCGGCGACGTACGGCCATAGCTGCCCGTACTGGGCGTGGAAGTCGACGAGCGGCGTGAGGCCGTCGAGGATCGCGTACGCCTCGTCGATCGAGAACGGCAGCGTGACGTTGGCCGGGAAGCCCGAGCGGCCGATCGAGCTCTCGAAGAAGACCGCCGTCAGCAGCCACAGGAGCGTGAAGACGACCGCGACGGCGAGCGCGCCGATGCGCTTGCGTCCGGTCTCCCGCAGCCGGTCCCCGACGCGCTCGCACAGGCGATCGTTCCGCAGCGCGGCGACGAGCGCGAGCGTCAGCAGGCCGGCGGCCACGAGCGTCGGAACGGTGAAGTAGACGCGCCTCAGCGGTCCGTTGAAGAACGGGCCGTACGTGTGGAGCCGCTGTGCGACGAGGAACGTGCACAGCGCGGCGAGGACCGTCGCCTGACCGGCGGCGACGAGCCGCCCGATCCAGCGCGGCGCGAGGCGCGCGGATCGCGCGCCGCCGACGATCGCCGCGCACAGCAGCACGGGCGCCAGCAGCGCGATCAGGTAGCGGGCGTGCTCGACCGGCTCGGGTCGTATCGGCTGGACTCTCTGGACGGACGGCCAGAACGCCGCGCCGCGCGGCGCCAGCAGCGCGTCGCCGAGCGGTGGGCCGAGCAGCAGGCCGAGCAGGACGACGAGCACGGCGCAGGGGACGACGGCGAGCCAGGCTCGCTCGCCGGGCGTGAGCTGACGCGCTGCTGCACCCGCCGCACGCGACGCGGCAGGTCGGCGCGGCAGCCGTGCCGCGACGGAGTCCCCCATGGCGGTGAACCTACCAAAGCACCGGTTCGCGGGTCGGCGGTGCGCTCCGGCTAGCGCGCGAGCTCGACGACGTTCGCCGCCGGGGCCTCGCGCGCCGGTGCGAAGCCGAGCTGCTCCAGCGCCGCGAGCTGTTCCGGATCGGTCTGCTGGATCGGCAGGAACAGGCGGCGGACGCCTGCCTCGCGCATCCGCGCGACCGTCTCGGCGAGCTGGGATCTCAGCGGCATCGACTCGAGGTTCGCGTACGGGGCCACGTTGTCGACCCTGAGGCGATAGGCGATGCGGTGGGCCATCGGCGTGAGGATCGCGACCCGCTCACCGGGCTTCGTCCACGCCCTGATCGCTCGCTCGGTCGCCGTCGCGACGAGCAGCGGGCGATCGGTGGATCTGCCGAGGCGCTGGAGCTGCGTCCACGGCGCCGGCGTCTGGGCGATCGAGCAGATGGCGAGCGCGAACCCGACGATGACGGCGCCCTCCGCCGGCGTCGGTCGCCGGGACGGCCGCGCCGCGATCGCGCGCGACGCGGCGACGAGCAGCAGCGCGAGCGTCAGCGCCCACGGCGAGAAGACGTTGATGAGCATGTCGGGCAGCGAGCGGCCGGCGTAGTACGCGCCGGATCCGAGCCCGAACACCGCGCACCAGGCGAGCATCGCCGTCAACACGTCGCGGCGGCCGCTGGCCAGGCGGACGGCGACGAGCACGAGCGCGGCGGCGTAGGTGGCGTAGATCGCGACGTGCAGCCCCAGCGACGGCATCGGCAGCAGCCCGAAGCCGTTGACGCCGTAGATCCTCGGGAACGTCAGCAGCAGCTCGAAGTGGGGGAGCGCGCCGGCCGTCGCGACGATCAGCAGCGCGACCGCCGCGAACGCGGCGGCCAGGCCCGCGGCCGCCTCGAGCAGCAGCCGGCCGAGTCTCGCACGCGAGTCGGCTCCCGCGGCCGCGCACGCGACCAGCGCGGCGGCGAACGCGGGCAGCCCGAAGTCGATGTTGTTGACGAGCGCGACCCCGGCCGCGAAGAACAGCACCGCGGGGCGGCGCGGCCACGCGTCGTCGAGATGGCGGGCGGTCAGCCAAGCGACGGCGTAGGCGCCGGCGTAGCGCATCGGGAAGAGGCTGAACAGGGTCCCCGGGCCGTAGCGGTTCTCCGGCGGCCCGACCTCGGTGAAGAAGCTCGTCGAGAGGACGGGCACGTACAGCGCGAGCGCGACGAGCGAGCGTCGCACGACGCGGCGGATGGTCGCGAAGACGGCCACCATCGCGAGGCAGCTCGCCGCCACCATCGTGAGCGAGTAGACGGTCAGCGAGGCTCCGAAGACCGCCATCGTCCCCGCGGCCAGGTACGCCATCAGCTGCCCGTACTGGGCGTGGAAGTCGACGAGCGGGTGGTGGCCGTCGAGCACCGCGAACGGCTCGTCGAGCCAGAACGGCAAGTTCACGACGATCCTCGGGTTCGCGTTCCCGACCGTCGCGTCCGAGTGGATCGCGGTCAGCAGCCACAGCGCGGTCAGCAGCGCGGCCGCGGCCGTCGCGGCCGTCCGTCGCGCGCGCGTCTCGCGCGTCCAGCGCGCCGCGCGGGCCATCAGCCCGGCGCGGGACAGGGCGGCGGCGATCAGCAGCGCCAGGACGCCGGCGGCGACGAACGTCGCCGGCGTGAAGTAGACGTAATGGAAGCGCGGGCGCGTGGGAGCGAGCTCGGGCTGGTAGTTGCCGTACAGGACCCTGCGCTGCGCGATCAGGCAGGCGACGAGGAACGCGACGCCGAGCGCCTGCGCGGCGCTCGGCACGAATCGCCTCGCCGCCGGCGAGATCCGCGGCGGACGGCGTGCGACGACGAGCACGAGGATCGCCAGCAGCGCGGGGGCGAGCAGCGCGAACAGGTACGCGGCGTGCTCCGCCGGCTCCGGGACTATCCCCTCGCGCGTCTGCCAGAACGCCCAGAAGGCTTCCGGCGTCGGTTCGAAGAGCGCGCGCCCGAGCGGTGGCGCGAGCAGCAGGATCGCCAGCAGCAGCGCGAACGCGCACGGCAGCGCCATGGCCCAGGCGATGTCGCCGGGCCGCGCGAGCGCTGCGCGTCCCCTCCCGGCCGCACGCCGCGGTGCGATGGCCCGGTCCATCTCGTCCCCCCGGTTCGACGGTCGCCATCCTAACTCGCCGCGTGGCCTGCCAAGATGACAACCTGCGGGCGGGTCCCGCGTTCGTACAGCCATGCGACGACTCCCCCTGGCGCTGACCGCGCTCCTGCTCACGACCTCCAGCGCCGCGGCGGCCGCCGCCGGCAAGCCCCGCGACCTCCTGCCCGACCTCGCGCAGGGGACCCCGACCGGCGTCGACGTCGTGCTCGACGCCTCCGGCGGGACTCCGCAGGTCCGCCTCGTGTTCGACTCGACGATCGGCAACGTCGGCGAGGGTCCGCTGATCCTTCGCGCCAGACGCAAGCCGGGCGAGACGGCGATGACGGCGCACCAGGTGATCCGCCGCAGCGACGGCAGCACGCGCGTGGTCAGAAAGGTCGCCGGCGTGCTCAGGTTCGTGCAGGCGTCCGACCACCGGCACTGGCACCTGATGGGGATCGACCGCTACGAGCTGTGGACCGGCGACGCGAGCAGACGGCTGCGGCGCGACCGCAAGCAGGGCTTCTGCCTCGGCGACCGCTATCAGCTGTCGGCCAACAGACCGATCCCGCATCAGCCGCGTCGGCCCGCCTATCCGGGCTACTGCGGGAAGAACAAGCCGGGCCTGCTGAAGATGGTCGAGGGCATCACCGTCGGCTGGGGCGACAACTACCCGGCGAACATCGAGGGCCAGTACATCGACGTCACGGACATCGCGCCCGGCAGGTACCTGCTCGTGCACCGCATCAGAGCCGGCGGACTGCTCGAGCACTACCCGTACAACAACGTCTCGTGCGCGGCGATCGTGCTGAAGGCGCCGAGCGCCGTCGGCCTGCCGCCGACGGTGACGGTCGAGGCGAGCGCCAGACGCTGCTCCTCGACCTACTCGCGCTGGGGCGTCAGAGGCTGATCCGCCCCGGCGCGGTCGCCTGGTAGCGTCGCGCGCCGTGACGCCCTATCCGAAGATCGAGCTGCACGTCCACCTCGAGGGGGCGGTCTCGCCGGAGCTGCTGTTCGCCGCGGCGCGCCGCAACGGCTGCGCGCTGCCGTTCGACTCGGTCGAGGCGCTGCGCGCGTACATGCGCTTCCGCGACTTCGACCACTTCATCGAGGCGTGGCTGGCGACGACGACCGTGCTGCGCACGGCGCAGGACTATCGCGAGCTGGTGCTCGACTACGCGCGCCGCGCGCAGGCGCAGGGCGCCGTGTACGTCGAGGGGATCTTCTCGCCGACCGAGCGGCTGCCGCTCGGCGTCTCGATGCAGGAGAACTTCGAGGGCTTCTGCGACGGCGTGCAGGCGGCGCGCGAGCAGTTCGGGATCGAGGTGCGGCTGACGCCGGACATCACGCGCTTCGTCGCGCTGGAGGTCGCCTGCGAGCTGGCCGAGTGGTGCGTCAGATACCGCGAGCGGGGGATCGTCGGCATCGGCCTCGGCGGGCCGGAGGTCGGCCATCCGCCCGAGCCGTACGCGCGCGCGTTCGAGCTCGCGCGTGCGGGCGGGATCGCGTCGGTGCCGCACGCGGGGGAGACGGAGGGGCCGAGCTCGATCCGCGGCGCACTCGACGCGCTGCAGGCGGATCGCATCCGCCACGGCGTGCGCGCGGTCGAGGACCCGGGCCTGCTGAGAGAGATCGCCGACCGCGGGATCGTGCTCGACGTGTGCGTGCTGTCGAACGTCTGCCTGTCGGTCGCGCCCTCGGTCGACGGGCACCAGCTGCCGCAGCTGCTGGCGGCGGGCGTCGCCTGCACGGTCAACACCGACGACCCGACGTTCTTCTCGTGCGACCTCGAAGCCGAGCACGCCGCCGCCCGCTCGCTCGGCGCCGACCCGCGCGCGCTGTTCGACGCGGGGATCGCCGGTGCGCTGTGCGACGAGGCCACGAAGCAGCGGCTGCGCGCGCTCGGCGACGCACATCGCTGGGACGCCGCGGCCGGCTTCCCTTCGTAGCGATCGCTACAGTCCCCGGCGGCAATGCCGCAAATCCCGATCAACATTGCCGAGCATGTCGGCCGCACGCCGATGGTCCAGCTCACGCGGCTGCTGCCGGAGGGCTGCGCCTGCGAGCTGTTCGCGAAGCTGGAGGCGTTCAACCCGGGCGGCTCCGTCAAGGACCGCATCGGCGTCGCGATGATCGAGGCGGCCGAGGCGGACGGGCGGATCGAGCCGGGCCGCACGACGATCGTCGAGGCGACGAGCGGCAACACCGGCATCGCGCTCGCGTTCGTGTGCGCGGCGAAGGGCTACGAGCTCGTGCTGACGTTGCCGCAGGGCATGAGCCGCGAGCGCGAAGGGCTGCTGCGCCTGTACGGCGCGCAGGTGGAGGTGATCGAGTCGCTCGGCGGGATGAACGAGGCGGTCGCGGCGGCGAGAGCGATGGCGACGAGCCCCGACGTCTTCCTGCCCGACCAGTTCGCGAACCCGGCGAACCCGGAGATCCACCGCCGCACGACCGGCCCGGAGATCTGGGAGGCGCTGGACGGCCGCGTCGACGCGCTCGTCGCCGGGGTCGGCACGGGCGGGACGATCACGGGTGCGGGGGAGGTGCTGAAGGCGCGCAACCCCGGCTGCCGGGTGGTCGCCGTCGAGCCCGCCAGCTCGCCCGTGCTGTCGGGCGGACGGCCGGGGCCGCACAAGATCCAGGGGATCGGCGCCGGGTTCGTGCCGGCCGTGCTGAACCGCGACCTGCTCGACGAGGTGATCGCGGTCGACGACGAGGACGCGATCGAGACCGCGCGCCTGCTCGCGCGCCGCGAGGGCGTCCTGTCGGGCATCTCGTGCGGCGCCGCCGTGTGGGCGGCGATCGAGCTGGCCAAGCGCGAGGAGTCGGCCGGCAAGCGGATCGTCGCGGTGCTGCCCGACTCCGGCGAGCGCTACGTCTCGACGCCGTTCTTCGCGCCGTAGGGCACTACCCTAGGCGCATGTTCGCCCGCGTGTGGAACGAGATTCGCCGCGACGTGCGCGCCGCGCAGGAGCGCGATCCGGCCGCGCGCGACGTCGGCTCGAGCGAGATCCTCGCCGTCTGGCCCGGCGTCCACGCGGTGCTCGCGCACCGCGTTGCGCATGCGCTCTACGAGGTGCACGTGCCGTTCCTGCCGCGCATGATCGCCGGTCTGACGCGGCTGCTGACGGGCATCGAGATCCACCCGGCCGCGCGGATCGGCCGCGGCCTCTTCATCGACCACGGGATGGGCGTCGTGATCGGCGAGACGGCCGAGATCGGCGACGACGTCACGCTCTACCAGGGCGTCACGCTCGGCGGCACCGGCTTCGCGTGCGGCAAGCGCCACCCGACGGTCGAGGACAACGTCACGATCGGCTCGGGCGCGAAGCTGCTCGGCCCGATCCGCGTCGGCCACGGCTCGAAGATCGGCGCCAACTCGGTCGTGATCCACGACGTGCCGCCGAACTCGACCGTCGTCGGCAACCCCGGCCATCCGGTCCGCATCGACGGCAGACGCCCCGAGGGGCCGGACGCCGACTGGGCGCACCTGCCGGACCCGATCTCCGACGCGATCAAGGGCCTCGCGAGCCGCATCGGCGCGCTCGAGCGGGCGCTCGCCGAGCGCGGCGTGGACCCCGCGACGATCCCCGGCGATGACGACAACGAGCCGCTGCGCGCGGCACGGGGGCCCAATCCCGCCGGCGGCTAGTCCCCCTCGGGCTCGTTCAGCCGCGCGCGCACGACGTACAGCGGCCGCCCCTTGACCTCGTCGTAGATGCGCCCCACGTACTCGCCGATCAGCCCGATCGCCATCAGCTGGATGCCGCCGAGCAGCAGCACGACGATCGTGATCGTCGAGAAGCCCGGCAGGTACGAGCCGGCCACGCGCAGCCCGACGATCACCGGGATCAGCACGAACGCCAGCGCGGCGCAGAAGAAGCCGACGAGCGTCGCGAGCTGCAGCGGCCGGTGCGAGAACGACGAGATCGCGTCGAGCGAGAAGCTCAGCATGCGCCGCAGCGTGTACTTCGTCTCGCCGGCGCGGCGCGCGTCGCGCTCGTACGGGACGGCCGTCTGCGTGTAGCCGACCCACACGGTCATCCCGCGCAGGAAGCGGTTGCGCTCGCGCATCGACAGCAGCGCCTCGAGCGGCGCGCGGTCGAGCAGGCGGAAGTCGCCCGAGTCGGGCTCGAGCTCGACGTCCGCGAGCGAGCTGAAGAGGCGGTAGAACCAGCGCGCGCTGGTGAGCTTGAAGCGCGTCTCGCCGTCGCGCCGGCGCCGCACCGCGTAGACGACGTCGGTGCCGCGGCGCCAGTGGTCGAGCATCTCGGGGATCAGCTCGGGCGGGTCCTGCAAGTCGGCGTCGAGCATCGCGACAGCGTCGCCGCGCGCGTGGTCGAGCCCGGCGGTGAGCGCCGTCTGGTGGCCGAAGTTGCGCGACAGCTGGACCACGCGCACGCGCTCGTCGCGCGCGGCGAGCGCCGCGAGCAGCTCCGGCGTGCGGTCGGTCGAGCCGTCGTCGACGAGGATCAGCTCGAACGGGACCCCCTCCAGCGCCTCGCACACGCGCCGATAGAACGCCTCGGCGAGCGCGTCCTCCTCGTACAGCGGCGCGACCACGCTCAGCAGCCGCAGCGTGCGGTCCATGCCCGGCAGCCTACGCGGGCGTGCGGGCGCCGGCGCGCCGGACCGCCGCCGGCGCGGACCGCCGCAGCCGCGGCACGCGCCACATCGCCTCGAACGCGATCCGCGCCGACATCTTGCTCGTGCCGAGGTCGCGCTCGCGGAAGACGATCGGGACCTCCTCGACGCGGAAGCCGGCGAGCACCGCGCGGTACGTCACCTCGATCTGGAAGACGTAGCCCTGCGAGCGCACGCTGTCGAGCTCGATCCGCTCCAGCACGCGCCGGTGCAGCACCTTGTAGCCGCCCGTCAGGTCGCGCTGCGGCAGGCCGAGGATGACGCGTGCGTACAGGCAGCCGCCGTAGCTGATGAAGCGCCGCAGGCGCCCCCAGTCGGTCACGCCGCCGCCCGGCACGTAGCGCGAGCCGAGCACGACGTCGGCGCGCTCGCTCGCCGCCAGCAGCGCCGGCAGGTGCCCCGGGTCGTGCGAGAAGTCGGCGTCCATCTCGACCACGCGTCGGGCGCCGGCCGCGAGCGCGTGGCGGAAGCCGGCCCGGTACGCCTGGCCGAGGCCGCCCTTGCCGGGACGGTGCAGGACCTCGACGACGCCCAGCTCGGCGCCGACGCGTTCCGCGATCGCGGCCGTCCCGTCGGGCGAGTTGTCGTCGACGACGAGGATGCGGTGGTCGCCGGGCGCCGCCTCGGCCAGCACGGCGGCGACGCTGCGCAGCAGCCGCTCGATCGCGGCGGCCTCGTCATACGTCGGCACGATGATCCAGAGCGCGGGCGACATGAGGTCGGGAAGCGTAATCGACCGATCCGCACCCGCCGCGCGCCTCCGGCCGATTCGCGATCATCGAGGGCCGGGATGCGCCGGATCGCCGTCATCCGCCTCACGGGCATCGGCGCGCTCGCGGCCCTGCTGGCCGCGAGCGTCCTGCTGGCGGCGGCGGCCTCGGCGCGCCGGCGCATCTGGTTCGTCCCCGCGAGCGAGCGCGGCGGACTCCCGGACTGGCTCGCCGGCCCGTTGCGTCGCTTCGACGTCGTGCTGCTGCCGCCGCGCGGCGCGCTGCTGCTCGTCGTGCTGTTCGCCGCGTACCTCGTCGTGCTCGCGTGCGCGCGCGCCGGCGCGATCCCGGCGCGGCTCGGGATCGCCGCGCTGGTCGCCGCGCACGTCGTCTTCCTGCTGGCCCCGCCGCTGTTCTCGGCCGACGTGTTCGGCTACGTCGACTACGCGCGCCTGTGGGTGCTGCACGGACTCGACCCGTACGTCCACGTGCCGGCCGACGTCGCCGGCGACCCGGCGCTGCCGTTCGTGCGCTGGCGCGACGTCTCGACCCCGTACGGGCCGCTGTTCACGCTGCTGAGCGCGCCGCTCGCGTCGCTGAGCGTCCCGGCGGCCCTGTGGACGTGCAAGGCGCTGGCGGCGTCCCTGAGCCTCGGCTGCTGTGCGCTCGTGTGGCGGATCGCACGGCTGCGCGCGC
Source organism: Conexibacter sp. (assembly GCA_036379915.1). GTDB lineage: Bacteria > Actinomycetota > Thermoleophilia > Solirubrobacterales > Solirubrobacteraceae > Conexibacter. Next base: position 16,552 of record DASVFS010000229.1, read on the forward strand.
TCGACCCGCTGTGCGCCGCGCTGTTTCTCGGCCTCAACCCGCTGCTGCTCGCGTACGGCGTCGGCGGCGGGCACAACGACTTCCTGCTGCTCGCGCTGGTGCTCGCCGCGGTGCTGCAGGCGCTCGAGCAGCGCGCCGCCACGGCCGGAGCGCTCGGCGCGCTGGCGGTGGGGGTCAAGGCGCCGGCCGCCGTCGTGCTGCCGTTCCTGCTGCTGGCCACCCGCACGCCGCGGCGGGCGCTCGCCGGGGCGCTCGCGGCCGCCGTCGCGCTGCTCGCGTTCGCGTTCGTCGCGTTCGAGCGCGAGGCGCTCGGGTTCGTGGCGCAGATCCGCGAGCAGCAGCAGTTCGTCGCCGTCTACAGCGTCCCGAACCGCGTCGCGACGCTGCTCGGCTTCGACGCGCTGCCGGCCGGCCTGCGGCTGCTGTTCGCGCTCGGCTTCGCCGCCGCGGTCGCCGGCCTGCTGTGGGCGACGTGGCGCGAGCGGATCGACTGGCTGACCGCCGCCGGCTGGGCGACGCTGGCGCTGCTGCTGACGACCGCCTGGCTGGTGCCGTGGTACGTCGTGTGGGCGCTGCCGCTCGCGGCGGTCGCGCGCGATCCGCGGCTGCGCGCCGCGACGCTGCTGTTCTGCCTCTACGTCGTCGCGACGCGCGTCGCGTACCAGCTCGTGTGAGCGCGGCGGGCGCTCAGCCGAGCCGCTCGTGGTACTCGGCGTAGTCGTCGGTCGCGCGTATGCGCACGAAGCCGGCGTCCTGGATCGCCTGCTGCTGGTCGGGCGTCACCTGTCCGAGATACGCGAAGACGCGCCGGCCGCCTTCGCGGCGCAGCGCGTCCAGCGCCTCGTCGAGCTGCTGCACGGCCGGCATCGAGATCATGCTCACGTAGGGCGCGACGTTCACGAGCCCGAGCTCGTAGCCGATGCGGTGGCCCATCGGTATCAGGATCAGCACGCGCTCCCCGGGCGTCGCGCCCGCCTCGGCGACGAAGCGTCTCGCGTCGAAGCGCTGGATCGGCGAGTTGGGCGGTCCCGCTCTGCCGATGCGCGCGAGCTGCGTCCACGGCGCGGGCGTCTGCGCGAGCGAGCAGGCGGCGAGCGCGAGGCCGAGCAGCACGGCGACCTCGGCGACGGCCGGGCGGCGGCCGCCGCGCGCGGCCAGCGCGCGCACCGTCACGATCCCCAGCAGCGACAGCGACAGCGTCCAGGCGGAGAAGAGGCTGATCAGCACCTCCGGGTGCGAGCGCCCGGCGAAGTAGCTGCTCGCCCCGAGCCCGAACACGGCCGACCACGCGAGCAGCGCCGTCAGTGCACGCTGCTCCGCACGTTGCAGGACGCGCACGGTCGCGACCGCGAGCGCTGCCGCGAACGTCGCGTACAGCGCGAGGTGGAAGCCGAGCGTGGGCATCGGCAGCATCGTCACGCCGCCGACGCCCCACAGCCTCGGGAACGTGAACAGGTAGGAGAGGTGCGGGAGCGAGCCGGCGACCGCGAGCGTCAGCAGCGCGACGAGCACGAGCGCCGCGAGCAGCCCGAGCGCGGCGTCGAGCGCGAGCCGCGCGAGCCGCGCGCGCCACGGGCGGCCGTCGGTCCAGACGAGCGCGAGCAGCGTCGCGGCGAACGCCGGCATGCCGAAGTCGGGGTTGTTGAGCAGGCACAGTCCGCCGAGCAGGAACAGCGGCGCCGCGCGCCGCGGGCGCACGCCGTCGACGTGACGCGCGAGCAGCCACGCGAGCACGTACGGCCCGCCGTAGCGCATCGGGAACATGCTGAAGAGGTTCGAGGGGCCATAGCGGTTGTCCGGCGGCCCGATCTCCATGAAGAAGCTCGTCGCGACGAACGGCAGGAACAGCGCGAGCGCCAACAGCGAGCTGCGCACGAGCCGGCGGAAGAGCGCGTAGATCGCGAGCAGGCACAGCGCGCTGCCCGCCACCATCACGGCCACGTACGTCTCGAGCGAGGCTCTGAACAGCCGCATCGCGCCGGCGCTCAGGTACGGCCACAGCTGTCCGTACTGGGCGTGGAAGTCGACGAGCGGCGCCCGCCGGTCGAGCACCGCGTAGGCCTCGTCGAGCCAGAAGGACGCGTTCGCGCGCACGCCGAAGTTCGACGCGTTGAACGAGGCTTCCGTGTTGATCGCCGTCAGCAGCCATGCGGCGACGAACAGGACCGCGAGCGCGAATCCGATCAGCCGCCGCCGCGGCGTCTCGCGCGCGAGCGCGACGATCCGCGCGACGAGCGCGGCGCGGCGCAGCGCGAGCACGGCGGCGAGCGTCAGCAGCGCGGCGACGACCAGCGTCGGCGCGGTGAAGTACACGCGCCTGAACGTCGTCTCCCCGCCCGAGTACGTCGTGCCGTAGGTGAAGCGGCGCTGCGCCGCCAGGGCGGTCAGCAGGAACGCGGCCAGCAGCACCTGACTCGCTTGCACGCACGCGGCGACGACCCCCGGCCGCAGCGGCAGCGCGCGCCCGCGCAGCGCGGCGACGAGCGCCGACAGCACGACCGGTCCGGCCAGCGCGATCAGGAAGCGCGCCTGCTCGGTCGGCTCGGGGCGGATCGCGAGCGTCGGCGTCGCGGTCGGCCAGAACGCTATGTCGGGCGTGGGGAAGAGCAGCCCGCCGAGCGGCGGCCCGAGCAGCGCGATCGCGGCCGCGACGACGAGCGCGCACGGCGGCGCGAGCAGCCAGGCGAGCTGTACGGGCGCGACCTCGGTGCGGGCGGGTGCAGCCGCACGCGTCCCCGCACGCACCCCCAGCGTGCGTTCCCCCTTGAACACCGGGCGAGTCTACCGGCCGTGGACCGCGCGGCGGGCGCGGCCGCCCGGCCGCCCGCGCCGTGCCGCTCGCTATCGTCGGACGCGCCGATGGAGGCCGCATTCCCCCGTGACACCGACGCCGAGCTCGACCGCCTGCTGAGCGGGCTGAACGAGCCGCAGCGGGCCGCCGTCCTGCACGGCGAGGGGCCGCTGCTGATCCTCGCGGGCGCGGGCTCGGGCAAGACGCGCGTGCTGACGCACCGGATCGCGTACCTGCTGGCGACCGGGCAGGCGCGCCCGGACGAGATCCTCGCGATCACGTTCACGAACAAGGCCGCGCAGGAGATGCGCGAGCGGGTGGAGCTGCTGGTCGGCGCCCGCACGCGCGCGATGTGGCTGATGACGTTCCACGCCGCCTGCGCGCGGATGCTGCGCGCCGACGCGCACCGGCTCGGCTACACGCGCCAGTTCACGATCTACGACCAGGCCGACGCGCGCCGGCTCGTCAAGCGCTGCATCGAGGAGCTCGACGTCGACCCGAAGCGCTTCACGCCCGGCGCGGTCCACCACGAGATCTCCGACGCGAAGAACAAGCTGCGCGACGCGGAGGCGTACGGGGAGATCGTGGGGTCGTACTTCGAGCAGACCGTGGTCGACGTGTATCGCCTCTACGAGTCCGAGCTGCACCGCATGAACGCGATGGACTTCGACGACCTGCTCGTGCGCGCGGTCAACGTGATGGAGCTGTTCCCGGAGGTGCGCGAGCGCTACGCGAGCGCCTTCCGCCACGTGCTGGTGGACGAGTACCAGGACACGAACGCGGCGCAGTACCGCTGGCTCCAGCTCATCGCCGGGGAGCACCGCAACATCGCGGTCGTGGGGGACGACGACCAGTGCCTCGTCGAGGGCACGGAGATCACGATGGCCGACGGGAGCGTCACGGCGATCGAGCACGTCCGTCCGGGCGACGAGGTGCTCTCCCGCTACGGCAGCGGCGACATGCGCCCGGCCCGCGTCCTCCGCACCCACCGCTCCGACCGCGCAACCGGCGTCCGCATCAGCATGCAAAGCGGCCGCGAGCTCGTCAGCACACCGGAGCACACCCACTTCGCCGGCTTCCGCGACGGTGAACTGCAATTCACGTACCGCAGAGGTACACAACTTGACACTCAGCGAAGTGGAGCGGCGGTTGCGCTCGTCGAGCGGCCGGCCGGTACGGCCGTGCCGCTCCCGGCGCTCCCGGCGGCCGCGGTCAGACCCGGCATGGCGATGGTCACCGCCGAGGAGAGCTACGACGCCGTCGAGAGCGTCGAATGGATCGAGCTCGACCGCCCGGTCTACGACCTCGACGTCGAGGGCACGCACAACTTCGTCGCGAACGGGCTGGTCACGCACAACAGCATCTACGGCTTCCGCGGCGCCGACGTGCGCAACATCCTCGACTTCGAGGACGACTTCCCGGACGCGAACGTCGTGAAGCTCGAGCAGAACTACCGCTCGACGCAGACGATCCTCGACGCCGCCAACGCCGTGATCGCGAACAACCGCGGGCGCATGGGCAAGGCGCTGTGGACCGACGTCGGCGCCGGCGATCCGATCCACGTGCGCGAGCTGGAGGACGAGCACGCCGAGGCGCGCTACGTCGCCGGCGAGATCGAGCGGCTCGTCGACGAGGGCACGTCGCGCAACGAGGTCGCCGTCTTCTACCGCACGAACGCGCAGTCGCGCGTGCTGGAGGACACGCTCGTGCGCGCGCAGATCGGCTATCAGGTGATCGGCGGCACGAAGTTCTACGAGCGCGCCGAGATCAAGGACGCGATCGCCTACCTGACCGTCCTCGTGAACCCGCAGGACGTGGTCGCGTTCGGGCGCGTCGTCAACTCGCCGCGGCGGGGGATCGGCGCGACGTCGATGTCGCGCGTGATCGGCTGGGCGAACACCGCCGGGATCACCGTCTGGGATGCGGCCGCCGAGCCGGAGTCGGTCCCCGGCCTCGGCACCGCCGCCGTCAAGGCGTTCCACCGCTTCATGGGCACCATGAGAGTCCTGCGCGAGCGCGTCGCGACCGGCGCGCCGATCGCCGTGCTGCTGAACGAGCTGCTGCGCGAGACCGGCTACCTCGACGCGCTCGAGGCGGAGCGCACGATCGAGGCGCAGGGGCGCGTCGAGAACCTCGAGGAGCTCGTCAACGTCGCCGCCGAGTACGACTCGGCGGCCGAGGCCGGTACGGACGCGGAGGGGGAGGCGCCCTCGCTCGCCGGCTTCCTGCAGCAGATCGCGCTCGTCGCCGACGCCGACGCGCGCAGAGACGACGAGGGCCTCGTGACGCTGATGACGCTGCACAACGCGAAGGGGCTCGAGTACCCGATCGTGTTCATGCTCGGCTGCGAGGAGGGCGTCTTCCCGCACGCGCGCGCGCTCGACGAGGGCGGCCTCGAGGAGGAGCGGCGGCTCGCGTACGTCGGCATCACGCGCGCGCAGCGCGACCTCTACGTCACCTACGCGCGCACGCGCGCGGTCTTCGGCGCGCGCCACTACGGCGCGGCGAGCCGCTTCGTGCAGGAGATCCCGCCCGCGCTGACGGACCGGCCGGCGGGTCCGAGCGCCGGCGGGGTGCGCGAGCGCGCGCTGTCGTGGAGCGCGGGCGGCGGGATCGGCGGGGTGGGTGGGAGCGGCTCAGGCGGCAGCGGCATCGCCTGGGAGAGCGGGCGAGGGGAGCAGGCCGCGGTCGCGTTCCGGCTCGGCGAGGACGTCGCCCACCCGGCCTTCGGCGAGGGCGTCGTGACCGGCGTCGAGGCCGGCGGCATCGTCGTGATCCGCTTCAGCCGCGACGGCTCCGAGCGCAAGCTCGTGGCGGACCTCGCGCCGATCACGCGGCGCTGAGCGGTCAGCGCGTCAGCTTCGCGACGAGCGCGCGCTTGCGGTCGGCGGCCGCGATCTCGAACCCGGCGGCTCTCAACTCCTCCAGCACCGGCGGTATGAACAGGGTCGGCACGAAGACCGTCTTCACGTCCTGCTCCTCGATCGCGGCGAGCACGATTCGCCACTGCTCGACGGCCGGCATCGAGCCGATGTTCGCGTACGGGAAGACGTCGTCGAGCCCGAGGTCGTGGGCGATGCGGTGCCCGAGCTGGACCATGATCACGACGCGCTCGCCCGGTCGCGTATGCGCGTCGATGAAGCGCTCGGCCGCCAGCGGCCGGACGGTCGGCGTCGGCGCCGTGGTCGGGTCGGTCAGCCGCGCCACCTGCGACCACGGCGTGGGCGTCTGCGCGATCGAGCAGACCGTGAGGCCGAAGCCGGCGAACAGCGCCAGCTCGGCCGGCGTGGGGCGACGGCCGGGGCGCCGCACGATCGCTCGAACCGCGGCGATCAGCAGCAGCGCGATCGCGAGCGCCCACGCCGAGAAGAGGTCGATCAGGACCTCGGGATGCGAGCGGCCAGCGTAGTAGCTGCCGGCGCCGAGGCCGAAGACCGCGATCCAGCACAGCATCCCGGTCAGCGCGTCGCGCTCGCCCGCGACGGCGCGCACGGTCGCCAGCACGAGTGCGGCGCAGAGCGTCACGAAGATCGCCAGGTGGAGTCCGATCGTCGGCATCGGCAGCATCGCGAAGCCGGCCAGCCCGAAGATGCGCGAGAACTCGAACAGCAGGCTCGGGTCGGGCGGCGCGCCGGCGACGACGAGCGTCATCGCGGTCACCGCCGCGATCGCCGCGAGCAGCCCGAGCGCGGCATCGCCGGCCAGGCGGCCGACCGTGCGCAGGCTGACGCGCTCGAGCGACCACCCGAGCGCGGCGAGCGTGGCGCCGAACGCCGGGATCCCGAACTCGGGGTTGTTGAGCAGGACGAGGCCCCCGGCGACGAACAGCAGCCGCCTGCTGCGAGGACGCCGGCCGTCGAGGTGCCGCGCGAGCAGCCACGCGAGCACGAACGGTCCGCCGTAGCGGATCGGGAAGAGGCTGAAGAGGTTCGACGGGCCGTAGCGGTTGTCGAGCGTCCCCTGCTGCATGAAGAAACTCGTCGCGACGAACGGCGCGAACAGCGCGAGTGCGACCGCCGAGCTGCGCGCCAGCCGCCGCAGGGTCGCGTACACGGCCAGCATCGCCGCGGTGGTGCCGAGCACCATCAGCGCCGCGAAGACGCCGTAGGAGTCGTCGGTCGCCGCCATCGCCGCGGCCGTGACGTACGGCAGCAGGTGTGCGTACTGGGCGTGGTAGTCGACGAGCGGATGCATGCCGTCGAGCACGGCGTACGTCTCGTCGAGCCAGTAGGGCGTGTGGTCGCGGACGGCCACGACCGCGCGGCCGAGCGAGCCTTCGGTGTTGAACGCCGTCAGCATCCAGGCCGCGACGAAGAGCACGGCGATCGCCAGGCACGCGCGGCGGCGCCGAGGACGCTCGCGCGCCGCGGCCCGCAGGCGGGCGAACGCGGCCGGCGAGCGCAGCGCGGCCGCCATCAGCGCGGCGATCGCGACCGCGGCCAGCAGCGTCGTCGCGCTGAAGTAGGCGCTGTGGTCCTCGTACATCGCCCCGATCGCGCCGCGGTACGCGAGTCCGTGCTGGGCGACGATCGCGAACGCGACGAACGCGAGCAGCATGGTCTCCGCGGCCTGCACCGCCGCTCGCGAGCCCGGGATCGACGCAGGCCGGCGGGCGGCCGCGACGACGACGCCCGACAGCGCGACGGGGCCGATCAGCGCGATCAGGAAGCGCGCATGCTCCGTCGGCTCCGGCCGCACGATCCCCGTGGACCAGAACTGGAGCGAGGGCGCCGGGAACAGCAGCTCGCCGAGCGGCGGGCCGAGCACGACGACGATGGCGGCGAGCGCGAGCGCGCATGGCGGCGCGGCCAGCCAGGCGACGTCGCGCGCCCTCTCCGCGCGGGTCTGGCGAGTGTGCACCGGCCTCCCCCTGGATCCGTTGCCTAGGCGACATTCTACTAATTTTTAGTGTGATATCGCCGAGGCTGCGGCCAGGCGGCCGTTCCAGGCGGCGGCCGCTAGCATCCGCCGCCGCATGGCGGCCACCCTCATCGACGGCAGAGCGATCGCGCAGGACGTGCGGGCGCAGGTCGCGCGCGACGCCGCCGCGTTCACGGCGGAGACGGGAATCGTGCCCGGGCTCGCGACGGTGCTCGTGGGCGACGACCCCGCCTCGGCCGTCTACGTCGCCGGCAAGCGCAGAGCCTGCGCGGAGGTCGGCATCGCCGACCTGCACCGCCACCTGCCGGCGACCGCGACGGCCGCCGAGGTGACGGAGCTGCTGCTGAGCCTCAACGCCGACGCCGCCTGCAGCGGGATCCTGTTGCAGCGGCCGCTGCCCGACGGCCTCGACGACGCCGCGCTGAGCGCGCTGATCGATCCCGACAAGGACGTCGACGGGCTCACGCCGATCTCCGCCGGGCGCCTGATGCAGGGGGCGCCGGGCCTGCGCCCGTGCACGCCGGTCGGCGTGGTCGAGTTGCTCGACCGCCACGACGTGCCGCTCGCGGGCACCGAGGCGGTGATCGTCGGCCGCTCCGACCTCGTCGGCAAGCCGATCGCGCACCTGCTCCTGCAGCGCCACGCGACCGTGACGATCTGCCACTCGCGCACGCGCGACCTGCCGGCCGTCTGCGCGCGCGCCGACGTGCTCGTGGCGGCCGTCGGCGTGCCGCGCCTGATCGGCGCCGACGCGGTCAAGCCGGGCGCCGCCGTCATCGACGTCGGCATGAACCGGCTGCCGGAGGGGCTGTGCGGCGACGTCGACTTCGACGCCGTGCGCGAGGTCGCCGGACTGCTCACGCCGGTGCCCGGCGGCGTCGGCCCGATGACGATCGCGATGCTGCTCGGGAACACGCTGGCCGCCGCGAAGCTGCAATTTTCGCGATAACGGCCGACGGCGGCGGTACGTTTGCATCAACCGGCACTTGTCGGCACGTAATCGACCTACCTGGAGGTAGGGATGGCGTTCGATATCGGCAGGCTCCGGCGCGGCGAGAAGGTCGCCGCCGTCGCCGCGATCCTGCTGTTCATCCTGATGTTCTTCGACTGGTACAAGGTCGGGGTCGACGCGGGCCCGCTCGGCTTCTCGGTCGGAGGGAGCGCCTGGGAGGTGTTCGACTTCGTCGACATCTACCTGTTCCTGGTGATCCTCGCCGCGCTCGCGCTGGCGGTGCTGACGGCGACGGAGCGCTCTCCGGCGCTGCCGGTCACCGGCAGCGTGATCGTCACGGCGCTGGCGGGCCTCGGGACGCTGCTCGTGCTCTACCGGCTGCTCGACACGCCGGTCGGCGACGTGCCGGACGGCGTCGACGTCTCCCGCACGATCTGGGCGTTCCTCGGCCTGGTCGCGGTCGCTGCGGTCGCCTACGGCGGCTATCTGTCGATGCGCGACGAGGGCACGTCGTTCTCCGACGCGCGCGATCAGGCGCGTGCGGCGTTCGACGCGGCCGCCCCGAGCGGCGCCGCCCCGAGCGGCGCGGGGACGGGCGGCGCGTCCGCGCCTCCGCCGCCTCCCGCCGCGAGCGAGCCGCCCGCGGCCGCTCCGCCGCCGTATCCGAGCGAGACGACCTATCCGAGCGAGTCGAGGTTCCCCGGCGAGCCGGGCTCGGACGAGCCGCCCGCCGGCACGCCGGCGAGCGGGCCGCCGCCCTCCTCGACCGCATAGCCGCATCCGCCGCCGGGCGCTCCGCATGGGGCGCCCGGCGCGCGCGACGGTCTCCTAAACTCCCGCGCCGATGATCGATCGCGCGCAGGTCCTCCACGTCGCCAAGCTCGCTCGCCTCGCGCTCTCCGAGCAGGAGGTCGAGCGGATGTCGCGCGAGCTGTCCGCCGTGCTCGACCACATCGAGAAGCTCTCGGAGCTGGAGCTCGACGGCGTTCCGCCGACGTCGCACGTGATCGACGTCGTCAACGCGCTGCGACCAGACGAGCCGCGCCCCTCGCTGCCGCGCGAGGTCGCGCTCGCGAACGCCCCCGAGCCGCTCGAGCAGGGCTTCGGCGTGCCGTCCCCGGGAGCCTCGTGAGCGAGCTGCTCGCTCTCAGCGCCGCGCAGGCGATCGAGCGCGTTCGCGGCGGCGACCTCTCCGCCGCCGAGCTGTTCGAGGCCTACCGCGCGCGCGCCGCCGCGGACGACCTGAACGCGTTCACCTGGGTCGCCGACGCGGCTCCGAGCGACGGCGGCGGGGGCGCGGAGACGCCGCTCGCCGGCGTCCCGCTCGCCGTCAAGGACCTCTTCTGCACCGCCGGCGTCCCGAGCCAGTCCGGCTCGAAGATCCTGGAGGGCTACGAGCCTCCCTACACCGCGACCGCCGTGGCGAGGCTCACCGCCGCCGGCGCGGCGCTGCTCGGCAAGACCAACCAGGACGAGTTCGCGATGGGCTCCTCGAACGAGAACTCGGCCTACGGCCCGGTCCGGAACCCGTGGGATCGCGAGCGCGTCCCCGGCGGCTCCTCGGGCGGCAGCGCCGCCGCCGTCGCGGCCGGCCTCGCGCCGTGGGCGCTCGGCACCGACACGGGCGGGTCGATCCGCCAGCCGGCCGCGCTGTGCGGGATCGTCGGGCTGAAGCCGACCTACGGCGCGATCAGCCGCTACGGGATGATCGCCTTCGCCTCCTCGCTCGACCAGGCCGGCCCGTTCACGCGCGACGTGACCGACGCGGCACTGCTGCTGCGGCACATGGTCGGCCAGGACCCGTGCGACTCGACCTCGCTCGCCTTCCCGGAGGAGATCGCGCTGCCGCGCGGCGCCGACCTGAGCGGGCTCCGGCTCGGCGTGCCCGAGGAGCTCACCGGCGACGGGATCGAGCCGGGCGTGCGCGAGGCGTTCGACGCGACGCTCGCGCTGGCCGAGCAGCTCGGCGCGCACGTCGAGACGTGCAGCCTGCCGCACGCGCCGCACGCGCTGTCCGCCTACTACCTGATCGCGCCGGCCGAGGCGTCCGCCAACCTCGCCCGCTTCGACGGCGTCCGCTACGGCCTGCGCATCGACGCGGACGACCTCCTGGGCATGTACACGCAGACGCGCGAGGCCGGCTTCGGCGCGGAGGTCAAGCGCCGCATCATGCTCGGCACCTACGCGCTCTCGTCGGGCTACTACGACGCCTACTACGGCCGCGCGCAGCAGGTGCGCACGAAGGTCGCCGAGGACTTCCGCGCGGCGTTCGAACGCTTCGACCTGCTCGTCACGCCGACGGCCCCGAGCGTCGCCTTCCGCCTCGGGGAGAAGGTCGACGACCCGCTCGCGATGTACCTGTCCGACGTCTGCACGGTCCCGATGTCGCTCGCCGGGATCCCCGCGATCTCGATCCCGAACGGCCTCTCCGACGGCCTCCCGACCGGCTTCCAGCTGTGCGGGCCGGCGTTCAGCGAGAACCGCCTGCTGAACGCGGCGCACGCGCTCGAGCAGGCGCTCGGCTTCGACGGGAGCCCCGCCCGTGCCTGACTTCGAGCCGGTCATCGGGCTGGAGATCCACGTCCAGCTGAAGACGCGCACGAAGATGTTCTGCGGCTGCGAGCTGTCGTTCGGCGACCCGCCGAACACGCACACCTGCCCCGTCTGCCTCGGGCTCCCGGGCGCGCTGCCGGTCGCGAACGCCAGAGCGGTCCACTACGCGCTGCTGATCGGGCTCGCGCTCGGCTGCGAGCCGGCGCCGCGCTCGATCTTCCACCGCAAGAACTACTTCTATCCGGACCTGCCGAAGGGCTACCAGATCAGCCAGTACGACGTCCCGATCTGCTCGGGCGGTCGGCTCGGCGACGTGCGCATCCACCGCGCGCACCTGGAGGAGGACGCGGCCAAGCTCGTGCACGTCGGCGCGAGCGGGCGCATCCACGGCGCGGACGAGTCGGTCGTCGACTTCAACCGCGGCGGCACCCCGCTCGTCGAGATCGTGACCGAGCCGGACGTGCGCAGCGCCGCGCAGGCGCGCGAGTGGCTGACGCTGCTGCGCGAGACGCTGCGTCAGCTCGGCGTCTCCGACGTGAACATGGAGGAGGGCTCGCTGCGCTGCGACGCGAACGTGTCGATCCGCCCGGCCGGCAGCGATGTGCTCGGCACGAAGACCGAGCTGAAGAACATGAACTCGTTCCGCTATCTCGAGCGCGGGATCGAGGCCGAGATCGCCCGGCAGACCGCGATCGTCGCGGCGGGCGGCGAGGTCGAGCAGGAGACGCTCCACTACGACGTCGTGACGGGCGCGATCAGCTCGCTGCGCTCGAAGGAGGAGGCGCACGACTACCGTTACTTCCCCGAGCCCGACCTCGTGCCGATCGTCGTCGACGAGGCGATGATCGACGCCGCGCGCGCCGAGCTGCCGGAGCTGCCGGCCCACCGCGCCGAGCGCTACGAGCGCGAGCTGGGGCTGTCCGCCGACAGCGCGCGGCAGCTGGCCTTCCGCGCCGACCTGGCGGTCTACTTCGAGCGCGCGCTCGCCAGCGATCCTGAGCACCCGCAGGCGCTGGCGAACTGGGTCACCGGGGAGCTGGTCGCGCGCATCGGCGACGGCGACCCGGCCGCGTCGAAGGTCGAGCCCGCCGCGCTCGCGCAGCTCGTTGCGCTGCTGCGCGCCAAGCAGGTGACGCCCGGCGCCGCCAAGCAGGTGCTCGACGCGCTCGTCGAGCGCGGCGGCGAGCCGCAGGCGATCGTCGCGGCCGAGGGCCTCGGCGCGCTCGGCGGCGGCGACGAGCTGGCCGAGATCGTGCAGCGCGCGCTCGCATCCGACCCGGACGCCGTCGCGAAGCTCCAGGCCGGCAACATGAAGGCGATCGGCCCGATCGTCGGCTTCGTAATGCGCGAGACGAAGGGTCGCGCCGACGGCGGCGAGGTCACGCGGCTGGTGCGCGAACAGCTCGGGCTCTGAGTCCGCGCGCGGCGGTTGCCGGTTGCGCCGGCCGGCCGATCCGGTCTAGTTTTGTGGCACCACGACCGGTTCAGGGGGAAGCTGTGAGGAACAAGGTCGCACTGGCGCTGCTGGTGCTCGCAGCATCGATCGTCGTCAGTGCGTGCGGCGGAACGCAGGAAGACCTGGCATCCAGCACGCCGAACGGCCCGAGGATGCCCAGATCCGGGAGATTGCCGAGGATCGACCCGGACAAGAGCTGTGACAGGCAGGGCGTGAACGCCACCCAGCTCTATCCCGGCGCCTGCACCGAAGACGGCGTCCGCTACGTCGTCGCCAACTACGGCGGCATCGTCAGACTCAGAACGCTCGCCGTCGCGATCACCGCCGTCGGCGTCGCGCCCGGCTACGAAGGCGCGAGACGCACGGTGGTGCCGAGATTCGACGCCTTCCTGCGGCTCAGCCTCCAGGTCCAGAACACCGACAGGGTCCCGCACCGCTTCGGCTTCAGCCAGACGATGCTCGGGGTCGGCTCCAGCAACTACTTCGAGCGGCGCGACGTCGAGCGGACCGTCCACACCGAAGCGATCGCCCGCGTGAACGGCGGCATGATCGGGCCGGGCGAGACGCTCCGCGGCGACGTGGTGTTCGACATCACGCAGCAGGACTACCAGGAACTGCAGAGACAGGGTCGCTTCTTCATATGGAACTTCGGCGACAGAGCGGCGGCCGAATTGAGAAGAGGCAGACAGGTCGGGCAGATCCGCCTCTACGCCGGCGAACCGACCTCTTCGCAGGAACAGCAGCCGGCCGGTTGAGGCTGGACGGCGAGAGTACGCTGAGACGAGAGACCAGCGGCGGGACCCGCCTCCGGCGGCCATCCGGCCGCCTGCGGCACCCGCACAGCACGCGTCCAGGAGGCTTCGAGATGTCCCGACTGATCCGGATGGACGGCAGCGGCCACACGACGCTCGCCGAGTGGACGGCGGACGACCCGGCGTCCGCCGAGGCGGCCGTCGCGGCGTTCCGCGAGGAGCTCGAGCAGGGCTCGATCGCGATGGTCACGCGCGGGCCCGGTCACGCCGAGCACGTGCGCGAGCTGCCGCTGGGCGAGCAGCTCGTGATCATGCGCCGTCCGATCGCCGGCGGGTAGGGCCCGTCGACCGCCGAGCGCCCGCGGGCCGACGATG
>DASVFS010000230.1:0-28999 GCA_036379915.1 Conexibacter sp.
GTTGCAGGCGGACCTGGCGTGGCTGCGGCGCGTGCGCGCGGGTGTCGAGGCACTGCGCGTCCACGGTGCGGTGCCGGTCTCGATGCTGCTGCCCACGACGGCACTGCCGCCCGGCTGGCGATGAGCACACTGCTCTCGCTCAGCGGCGTCGGCAAGAGCCATTGGCGCGGTTCGCGCCCGATCCCCGTGCTGCGCGACGTCTCATTCGCCTTGCGCGCCGGCGACTTCGCGGCGATCCTCGGCGACCGCAAGATGGGCAAGACGACGCTGCTGCGCATCGCCGCCGGCATCGACGCGCCCGACGCCGGCGAGGTGGCGTTCGACGGCCGTCCACTGCGCGGCATGTCCGACGCGAAGCGCGCGGAGCTGTGGGCCGGCGAGCTGGCGTGCGTGTGGAACGGCGCGGCGTGGCCGGCGCGGAAGGTGCTCGACACCGTCACGGTGCCGCTGCTCGGGCGCGGCATCACACGGCGGGAGGCACGGCGGCGCGCGAGCGCTGAGCTGGCGTGCTGGGACATCGGCGACGCGGCCGGCGCGATGCTGCACGAGCTCTCCGACGCGGAGCTGCTGCGCGTCGCGTTCGCGGAGGCGCTCGTGCGCAGACCACGCGTCCTGCTCGCGGACGACCCGACCGAGACGCTCAACCTGATGGAGCGCAACCAGGTGCTCGCCAACCTCCAGCGCGTCGTGCGCGAGGAGCGGATTGCGGTCCTCATCACCGCCACCGACGCAAGCGGCGCCGCCGGCATCAACCGCCTGCTGGTGCTCGTCGGCAACGGCGAGCTGCGCGAGGCGCAGTCCCCACATGCCGCGCTCGTGGTGCCGCTGCCCACTCGCACGCAGGCTCGCTCGGGCGATGCTTGAGCTGCGCGAGGTCGTCAAGACCTACGTCGCCGGTGACGAGCACGTCCGCGCCGCCGCGGGCATTTCGCTCGTCGTCGAGTCCGGCGAACTGGTCGCGCTCTACGGACCGAGCGGCTCCGGCAAGACGACGCTTCTGCTGCTCGCCGCCGGGATCCTCAGACCCGACCGCGGGCGGGTCCTGTTCGAAGGGCGCGATGTCGCGACGATGGGCGACCACGAGGCTGCCGGCTATCGGATGCGCGACATCGGCATCGTCTTCCAGTCGTTCCATCTGATCCCGGGCGCGAGTGCGCTCGACAACGCGACCGTAAAGCTGCTCGGCGGTGGCGTGGCCCGGCGGGAGGCGCGGCGCAGAGCGCAGCCGTGGCTGGATCGTGTGGGCGTCGGCTCGAAGGCGGAGCGCCACCCGGCGAAGCTGTCGGCCGGCGAGCGCCAACGCGTCGCGGTCGCGCGCGCGTTGGCGAACGAGCCGCGGCTGCTGCTCGCCGACGAGCCGACCGGGAACCTCGACAGCGAAAGCGGCCGCGTCGTGCTCTCGCTGCTCGCAGAGATCTGCCACAGCCACGGCCTCGCCGTGCTGCTCGCGACGCACGATCCCGCAGCGCTCGACTTCGCGGACCGTGCGCTGCAGTTGCGCGACGGCAGGCTCAGCGAGGAGCCGCGACCGGTCGGATCGGAGAGGCCTTGAGGCCGAGCGTCGCCATCCTGCTCTACTGGTGGCGCCTGCGCGCCCAGCCGTTGCAGGAGCTGCTCGCCGCGACCGGTATCGCCGCCGGCGTCGCGCTGCTGTTCGCCGTGCAGGTGGCGAACACGAGCATCAGCGGCTCGGTCGAGCAGCTCGTCCACGGCATCACCGGCCAGTTCAGCCTGCAGATCTCCCCGCACGACTCGCGCGGGTTCACGGATGCACTGACCGCCGAGGTGGGCAAGATCGACGGTGTCCACCTCGCGTCACCCGTGCTCGAGCAGCGGGTCGGGATCGCGAGCAGGCGCAGGCACGCGAACGTCGATCTCGTCGGCGTCACGAACACGATCTCGGACGCCGGCGGCCCGCTCGTCAACGGCTTCGGCGGACGCTTCGGCCCGCGCCTCGCCGACGCGCTGCTGATCCCCCAGCCGCTCGCGGACCGTCTCGGTGCGCAGCGCGGGAGCTTCCTGACGCTCGCGACGCGCCTGGCGACGACGAGGCGTGTCGCGGTGTCCGCGGTGCTCGACCGCAGCCAGATCGGCACCGCGATCGACAGCCCGCTTGTGGTCGCCCCGCTCGAATACGTCCAACGGCTCACCGGCCTGCCGGGACGCGTCACGCGGTTGCTGATCGCGGTGGAGCCCGGCAGCGAGCAGCACGTGCGAGCCGCACTCCGAACCCTCGTCGCCGGACGGCTCGCCGTCGAGCCGAGCGACGTCGAGGTCGGCTACGTGAAGCAGGCGGCCACGCCGAACAACCAGTCCACCGGGCTGTTCGCCGGCATCTGCGCGATCGTGGGGATTCTCTTCACGTTCAACGCGATGCTGCTGACGGTGCCAGAGCGCCGCCGGCTCGTCGCCGAGTTGCGCATGCAGGGCTACAAGCGCCGGCAGGTACTTGTGCAGCTCGCCTTCGAGGCGACCGTGCTTGGCGTCGTCGCCACACTCGCCGGCCTGCTGCTCGGCGACCTGCTCTCGCGGAATGTGTTCCACTCGGCCCCGGGCTATCTCAGCTTTGCCTTCCCGGTCGGCGGGCAGCGCGTCGTCCACACCCGCGATGTCGCGTTGGCATTCGCCGGCGGGATCGGGGCGACGTTCATCGCGGCGACGCCGCTGCTGCGCGACCTGCTCTCGCGCAGCCCGGTCGACGCGGTCCATCGCGGCGACGAGGAACCCGGCGACGCGATCGGCACGCGCACGCGCACGGTGCTCGCCGTTCTGGGCGGGGCGCTGCTCGCCGCCACCGCGGCCATCGCCGCAATCGCGCCGTCGCTGACGATGGTCTGCGTCGCGCTGCTCGCTGTGGCGATGCTCGCGGTCATGCCAGCGCTGCTCGGTGGCATGCTGACGCTCCTCGACCGCACGATCGACGGCGTGCGTGGCAGCGCGCTGCCGCTCGCTGTGATGGAGCTGCGCGGCTCGCTCACGCGCGCGACCGCGCTTGCCGCCACCGGTGCGCTCGCGCTGTTCGGCACGGTTGCGATCGAGGGCGCGTACCGCGACCTGCTGCATGGGCTGGACGTGACCGCGGCCGCGATGCTGGACACGACCGACGTGTGGATCACGGCGGCCGGCGACGAGAACATCCTGATGACGACGCCGTTCGCGGCGCCGAGCCGCAGCGCGCTGCTCGCCGCTCCGGAGGTCGCGCGCGTGCGCACCTACCGCGGCGAGTTCCTCGACATGGCCGGCCGGCGCGTCTGGGTGATGGCCCGCCCACTGCAGGACGATCCGATCATCTCACCGACCGATGTCCAGGAGGGCGGAATCGCACGTTCGGCGCGGCTGGTCCGCGCGGGCGGCTGGGCCGCCGTCTCCGAATCGATCGCGGACCAGCTCCACCTCGGCGTCGGAGACCGCTTCGCGCTGCCGACGCCGACCGGGCCGCAGTCGGTCCGCGTCGCCGCGATCGTCTCCAACCTCGGATGGGCGCCCGGATCGCTCGTGCTCAACGGCGACGACTACCGCCGCTGGTGGCCCGGCAGCGATGTGACGGCGCTGGAGGTCGATCTCAAGCCGGGCGTCGCGCCGGCTGCCGGAAAGGCTGCCGTCCGTCAGGCACTGCCGGCCGGCTCGCCGCTGCTCGTCGAGACGCACACCGAACGCAAGGCGCGCTTCGGGCGGCTCGAGCGCCAGGGTCTGAACCGGCTGACGCAGATCTCGACCTTGCTGCTGATCGCCGGCGTGCTCGCGATCGGCGCGGCGATGGCGGGGACCGTCTGGCTGCAGCGACGGCGGCTCGCGACGCTGCGGATGCAGGGCTACAGCGCCGCACGCATCCTGCGGCTGCTGCTCGTGCAGGCGTTCCTCGTGCTCTCGGTCGGAGCGCTCGTCGGCACTGCGTTCGGCCTCTACGGACAGGCGCTCGGCACGCGCTGGCTGCAGCTCACGACCGGCTTCCCGACGATCTTCAACCTCGGCATCGCGCTCGCCGCCACGACGCTCGCGACAGTTGCGGCGCTTGCCCTGGTCGTGGTGCTGATCCCAGGCTGGTTCGCCGCGCGCACCGGGCCGGCGCTCGCATTCCGCACCGACTGAGATCACAGCGGTAAGTGGCATCGGACCGCCTGGCGCGCCTACGATCGGCCGATGGCCGACCGCCGCCCCGCGCGGGCGCTCGCCCCGGTCATCGTGCGCTTCCTCACGACCATCCAGCCGCACGCCACCCGAGAGCTCGTGCGATGGCGGCGCCGCGCGCTCGCGATCCCGGATCCTCAGCTGCGCGCGCATGTCCTGCACCCGTTCGAGGTCGACAAGAGCGCGCTTGGCGCCGCGCTGTTCGCCGTGCTCGCGCCGTGGCGCCAGCAGTTCGCGCTCGTCCGGCTGCTCGTCGCCTACGTGCTGCTGTGGAGCTACGTCGACGTCCGCACCGAGCGCGACCCGCACGCCGACCCGCGGCTCTACGACGCGCTGCTCGACGGGCTGCGAGAGCCGGTGCTCGTCGATCGCCGCGCCGATGACGCCTACCTCGCAGCCCTGCTCGCCGCATGCCGCCTCGGCTGCGCCGCGCTCCCGTCGTGGGCGGCCGTCGCACCGACTGCGTTGCGGCTCGCCGGCGACGGCCGAGCCGTTCAGGCGATCAACCACGGACCGATCGGCGCCGCGCCCGCGCGCCTGCGCGCGTGGGCCGAGTCCCGCGGAAGTGCATGGCCCGAGGTGTGCGCCGCCGCCAGCAGCCCCCTCGCGATCCATGCCCTCATGGCGCTCGCAGCGCACCGCGACGTCGATCGCGACGACGCCGCCTCGACAGCCGCCGCCTACGGCCCCGTCTCGGCGTTGGGAGTGCTCTGCGACCACCTGATCGACGCCCCCGAAGACCACGCCGCCGCGGACCACACCTACCTGCGGTATGTCGATGGGCGAGACCTCCACGACCTTGCCGACCGCGCCGGCCGCAGCGTCCGCGAGCTCCACGACGGCGAGCGCCACGCCGTCATCCTCGCCGCGATGACCGCCATGTTCCTCTCCCGCCGGAACGCCTCCGGCATCGCGGCGACAGACACCGGACGCGCGATCCTCGAAGCGGTCGGGCCGCCGGCGCCGCGACTCCGAAGCGTGCTGGCGGCTTCGACCGGCACCTCCCAGAAGCGATAGGAGTCGCTCGTCATCAGCGATTGCGCGAGCGCCTCCAGCCCGGCGCCCACCTCGATCCACTGCGCCAGCGTTCAACGCCCGCTCCGCGTCTTGGCCGCCAGACGGTGAGGGCGGTACCGTATACGTCATGACGACGAAGGAGCGCCTGCACCAAGCGGTGGACGCGATGAGCGAGCAGGAGGCGGCCGACGCGCTGGACTACCTCGTGTCGCGCGGTCGCGATCCGCTCGCCCGTCGCCTCGACGCTGCGCCGCTCGATGACGAGCCGCTGACGGACGAGGAGCGCGAGTCGCTGCGCGACGCGCGCGCCGACAAGGCGGCTGGTCGCTTGGTGTCCATGGACGACCTTCGCCGGGAACTCGGGTGACGACCGGCCCATGGCGCGTCGACTTCGGTCGGCGCGCCGAACGCGACATGCGGCGGCTCGACCCGCCGGTGCGTCGGCGCGTGTGGGCGACGCTCGACCGGCTCGCGGCCGACGATCCCTCCCTGGGTCTGTTGAAGCTCACCGGCGAGGAGACGTGGCGTGTGCGAGTCGGCGACTGGCGCGTCCTCTTTGAGCGTGACGAGGCCGCGCGGCAGATCATCGTCGTCCGCGTGCTCCCACGCGGGCGCGCTTACGACCGCTGACGGATGTTCACGCTCCCGTGCGCGTGGCTACGCGCTTTGGGCGTCCGGAACTCTCAGCGGCTCCGCTCTGAGCACTCTCGGCCTAGACAGAATCAGCTCGTTCGTGGCCAGGCGTACCATGCGGTCACGGGGCGTGAAAAGTCGATTCCTGTGCCGACTACCTCGTCGTAGTCCCCGTAGGTCATCGCCGCGTCATACGGCGCGACGGGACCGGGAACTGTCGCGCCGTGTGGTCTGACGGTGAGGTGAATCGTTCACCGGATGCTCGCTCCGATTGATGACCTCGATCGTGACGATTCTTCTGTCGCCCAGCGGTCCCCATGTGAAGCCGACGTTGGCGATGACCTCAACGCGAGTGCCGCGGGAACGCCTCCATACGTAGACCTCCCAGCCGACCGCCGCGGTGGCAGCTACCGCGGCGTAGATGGCGATGGAGTCCCCGGCGTCCACGGTCGCAGCGTGTCAGCCGATACGGACGCCGCGTACCCGTCTGGTACCCGCGGCGGCGATTCGCGTCGGGACGCTGTGCACCGTGCTGACGCGGAAGCCCGATCCTACCGGGCGTTTCGAATCGATGGAGGCGGGGGGAATCGAACCCCCAACTCCGCCTTGCAAAGGCGGCGTGTTCCCGTTAGCACCACGCCCCCGGGGCCTCGAACTCTAGCCGGACGGGGGCGGGGCGAGCGGCGACCGGCCAAGCGGTCCGGGATCCGGTACGACGATGCACCAAGCGGGCTATCGTGCCTTCGTGGCTGCCTTCCCGCTTCCCGCAGGCGACGTCCCGCCCGAGGCGTGGACCGCCCTCGGCTCGCTCGTCACGGGTGCGCTGCTCGCGGTCCTGGCCGGCGTCCTCAAGCGCCGGAGCGATCGCGAGACGCACATCGCCGAGCTGCTCTCGCGCTACCGCGACCCGCTGCTCGGCGCCGCCTTCGACCTGCAGAGCCGGCTCTACAACATCGTCCGCCGCGACTTCCTCGAGGAGTATCTCGACAACCCCGACCCGAGCGCGCACGCGTACGCGCGCGACAGCACGCTGTGGGTGATCGGCCAGTACCTCGGCTGGACCGAGATCCTGCGGCGCGAGGTGCAGTTCCTCGACCTCGGCGAGGCATCCGAAAACCGCAGACTGCAGGCGCGCCTGCAGCGCGTCGCGGAGGAGTTCGCGACCGACAAGGAGGCGCTCACGCCGGTCTTCCGCATCTTCCGCGCCGAGCAGCGCGCGATCGGCGAGCTGATGATCGCGCCGGCGGACGCGCACGGCCGCCTGACGTGCCTCGGCTACGCCGAGTTCAGCGCGCGCGTCGCCAGCGAGCCGCTGCGGCCGTGGTTCGTCCGGCTCGAGCAGGACCTCGAGCGGATCTCGCGCGAACCGTACGACTGCCCGCGGCTTGTGCGCCTGCAGCGCGCGCTGGTCGACCTCGTCGACCTGCTCGACCCCGAGCGCATCCGCTACCCGGACGCCGACGTGCGCGGCCGCCTGCCGCACCTCGGCGCCGACGGACACCCCGGACGCACGCCCGACGACCGCGTCGCGCGCTTCGTCTTCCGCGAGCACGAGCGCGAGCCGTGGGTGATCTTCGCCCACTGGGCGGAGCACCACGGCTTCGCGACGAGCGTCCGCGGCGACGTCCACTGGGCCGAGCGGCCGATGCCGGTGCGGCGCCGCGTGGTCGTCGAACTGCGGCGCGACGGCGAGCGCGTCGAGGTGTTCGTGCGGATCGCCGGCGGCTGGCGCAGGCGCCCGCGCACGCGTGCGATCGAGGACGGCGGCTGGCTCTCCTCGGTGCGGGCCCGCAGCGCGCGCGACGCGGTCAACGACCTCCTGCGCCGGCTCGACCGGCCGGAGATCTGACGCGGACCGCCGGCTTGCCGCCGCCGCGCCGGATCTGCTGTGATCCCGCGCGATGCTCGCGACGATCGCCGACGTGGTGCTCGGGCTCGTGCTGCTCGGCTCCGCGACCGCGAAGCTGGCTGCGCCCAGCCGCACGCGCGCCGCGCTCGCCACGTTCGGCCTGACGACGCCGCGCACCCGCACGCTCGCGTGGGCGGGCGCGGTCGCGGCGGAGCTGCTGCTGGGGATCGGGGTCGCGCTCGGGCTCACCGCCGCCGCCTATGCCGCCGCCGCGCTCATGCTCGGCTTCGCCGCGCTGCTCGCTCGCGCGCTGCGGAGCGGTCGCGCGGGCCAGCCGTGCGGCTGCCTCGGGGCGCGCTCGCGCGTCACGCGCGCGGCGCTCGCGCGCACGCTGCTACTGGCCGCCGCCTTCGCGCTGCTGCCGTCGGCGCCCGATGTCGACCCGAGCGCCGAGGCGTGGCTCGCGGCCGGGCTCGGCGTCTCGCTCGCGGCAACGGCCGCCCTCGCCGTCCTGCTGCTCGCGCTCGCGCGCGAGGTCGGGGAGCTGCGCCTCGCGATCCCGCCGCAGCTGCCGCTCGAGCTCGACGGGGAGGGCCCGCCGCGCGGCTCGCGCGCGGCCGCCGCGATCGAGCGCTTCGTCCCAGCCCCGAGCAACCGCCTCGCGCTCGCCGTCTTCGCCTCCGAGGGCTGCCCGATGTGCCACGCGCTCGAGCCCGCTGTGGCCGCGTTGCGGCAAGACCCGCTGCTCGCCGTCGAGACGTTCGACGAGCGCGAGGACGCCGACGTGTGGCGCGCGCACGAGATCCCCGGCAGCCCGTATGCGCTCGTCCTGAGCCTCGACGGCACCGTGCTCGCGCAGGGCACCTTCAACAGCGCGCGCCAGCTCGAGGCGCTCGTCGCCGCCGGCGACGCGCGCGAGCCGCAGCTCGTGTCGCCCGCACGCGAGCGGGAGCGGGCCCATGCCTGAGCAGCGCCGCCGCCTCAGCGACGCGCTCGCGACCGGCACCTCGCGCCGCGGCTTCCTCGCGCGCGCGAGCGGCTGGCTCGTCGCGACCGCGACCGGCGCGGGGGCGCTCGCGGCCGGCGCGGAGGACGCCGAGGCCTACCACTTCTGCGGCCACATCTATACGACCGCCTCCTGCCCGCACCCGACGGGGATCCCGCGCGTCGACATCCACGGCTACCCGCTGCGCGCGCGAGACGGCAAGCCGGTCGACGACCTCGGCCGTCCGATCGACAGACGGGGTCACCCGCTCGACGAGCGGGGCCGCCGCCTCACCGACCCCGACGGCCGCCCGCTGCCGAGGGCCCCGCGCACGCGCATCTGCCAGGACGGCATCCCGGACAAGTACGGCTTCCACACGCAGGTCGACGGCTCCTGGTACCGCTGCTGCGGCGGCAAGGTCCGCCGGCTGATGGACTGCTGCGCCTACCACCGCACGCGCATCAACGGCGACACCGCGCTCACCGGCTACTGCTACGCCGGCCGCAGAGTCTTCTGCGTCATGTACTTCCAGACCCAGGTGCCGTGCTGAGCGCATGAGCGCGACCGCCGCGATCCTGCTGGCCGCCGCGTTCGCGGCCGGCGTCACCGGCGCGTGGTCGCCGTGCGGCTTCTCGGTGGTGGAGACGATCGGCAGCCGTCGCGCCGACCTCGGCGGGCGGATCGTCGCCGCCAGCTGCGCGACGTTCGCGCTCGGTGCGCTCGCCGGCGGGGCGCTCATGTTCGGCTCGCTCGCGGGGATC
Source organism: Conexibacter sp. (assembly GCA_036379915.1). GTDB lineage: Bacteria > Actinomycetota > Thermoleophilia > Solirubrobacterales > Solirubrobacteraceae > Conexibacter. Next base: position 9,374 of record DASVFS010000230.1, read on the forward strand.
GGCTCGCTCGTCGCGGGCGACCACACCGCGGAGACGCTCGCCGTCCTCGTCGTGCTGATGGCGCTGGCCGCGCTCGGCGACGTGCTCGGGATCGCGGTCACGCCGCAGATCCGCCGCCAGGTGCCGGAGTCGTGGCGGCGCACGCTGCCGCTGCCGCTCGCGGTCGGCCTCTACGGCGTGCTGCTCGGCTTCGGCTTCACGACGTATGTGCTGACGCTCGCGGTGTGGGCGCTCGCGGGGATCGCTGTCGCGAGCGGCGCGCCGGCGACCGGCCTGCTGATCGGGCTCGGCTTCGGCGCCGGCCGCGCGCTGCCCGTCGCGCTGATGGCGCCGCGCTACGCGACGCTCGGGCAGCGGCTGGAGCGCCGGATGGCCGAGCAGCCGGCGCTGTTGCGGCGCCTGCGTGCCGCCGACGGCGCGCTGATGGCGGTGCTCGCGGTCGCGTTCCTCGCAAGCGGCAGCGCGAGCGCGGCTCAGCGTCCGCAGCTCGTCGCGAGCGAGGGGACCGACCCCTCGGCCGCCGGGTCCCTGCTCGCCTATGAACGCCTCGGCGGCGCGGGTGCGGTGCTCGTCGACGGCGACGCGATCGCTCAGCTGGCGGCCGATGACGTGGCGGTCGGCGGCCGCTACCTCGCGACGCGCAGCGGCTCGACGCTCACGGTCCAGGATCGCGCGAGCGGCACGACGGTGGCCCAGCTCGACGCGCCGGGCGCGAGCGCGCTCGCCGTCTCGAACAGCTGGCTCGCGTGGCGCGCCGACCGCCCCGGCGGCGGCGACCGCCTGTGGGCGCTGCCGCTGCCGGTCGCGCAGGCGGTGCCCGCCGGCGCCGGGCCGGACGCGAGGCCGGTGCCTGCGGCGCAGGCGGTGCCGGCTGCCGACGGACCGCCCGCCACGCCGGCGGCGGTCGCCCGCCTCGTCGCCGGATCCGGCCGCCGCGCGGCGATCGACCGGCCGGCGCTGTCGGGCGACCACCTCGTCTACGCCGCGACCGACCGCGGCGTCAGCGCGATCGCGATCGTCAACCTCGCGACGCGGCACCGCCGCCGCGTGCTCGCGCTGCGCGGCGGCCAGCTGTCGCAGCCCGCGCTCGACGGCGGGCGCCTGCTGTACGTGCAGTCGTCCTACTGCAGCCAACGGCTGCGCGTGATCGCGACCCGCACGCTGCGCCATCCGCGCACGCTGCTGCGGATCGGCGCGAACGCGCGGCGCGACGAGGCGCACGAGCACGGCTACTCGACGCAGGGGAGCGAGCCGAGCGCCTGCTCGCCCGGCTCGCCGCGCCGCACCGACACGCTGCTGTGGACGACCGCGCTCGCCGGCCGCGACGCCTACGCGACGCTGCTGCGCCCCGGCGCGAGCGGCGGCCCCGCGCCGAGCGCGCGGATCGTGCGCGTCGGCTTCTGAGCGGCCGCGCGCCGATCGCGACCGTGCGCCTTGCGCACGAGCGCTCGTCCACCTATTGTTAACCACATGGCTAACTATTCCTCCGCGACGCTCGACCGCTCGTTCGTCGCCGTCGCCCATCCGCTGCGGCGCGCGCTGCTCGAACGGCTCGCGGGCGGCGAGCTGACGGTCGGCGAGGCGACGCACGACTTCCCCGTCTCGAAGCCGGCGATCAGCAAGCACCTGCGGATGCTCGAGGAGGCGGGCGCGATCGTCCGCGTGATCGACGGGCGCACGCACCGGCTGCGGTTGCAGCGCAGCTCGCTCGACGAGGCGTACGCGTGGCTCGCCAGACAGCGCGCGCTGTGGGAGCGCAAGCTCGACGTCGTGGAGGAGTTCCTGAACGAGCAGGAGGACGAGGCATGAGCGAGATCGACGTCGACACCGGCACCGTGCGCCTGGAGCGCACGTACGAGGCGCCGGTCGAGGCGGTCTTCGACGCGTGGACGAACCCGGAGGTGATGCGGCGCTGGTGGAAGGCCGACCCGGAGCACGAAGTGACGATCGCGGCGGACGTGCGCGTCGGCGGCGGCTACCGCCTCGCGTTCCACAGACCGGGCGACGAGGAGATGGTCGTCCACGGCACCTACCGCGAGGTCTCGCGCCCCGACCGGCTCGTCTACAGCTGGACGTGGGAGGGCACCGGCCCCTACGCGAACCACGAGAGCGAGGTCCTCGTGACGTTCGCCGAAGCGGAGCCCGGCCGCACGACCGTCGTGATCGAGCACGCCGGCCTGCTCGACGACACCTCGCGCGCCGCCCACGCCCACGGCTGGAACGGCGTGCTCGACAGCTTCGCGCGCAGCGGGATCCCCGCGGCGCGCTGACCCCCAACCGAAGGAGCGAGAGCGATGGCGAAGTACGTGCTGGCATACACCGGCGGTCGCATGGCGGAGACGGACGAGGAGCGGCAGGCGAGCATGGCCGCGTGGCAGGCGTTCCTCGGCGGCCTCGGCGACGCCCTCGTCGACATGGGCAACCCGTTCGGCGCGTCGGCGACGGTGACTGCGGACGGCGGCAACGGCAGCGCGCCGAACCACCTCAGCGGCTATTCGATCATCACCGCCGGGAGCCTCGAGGAGGCGACCGCGAAGGCGAAGGGCGCGCCGGTGCTCGACGGCGGCGGCACCGTGGAGGTGTACGAGGCGCTCGAGATCGACTAGTGACGTCGCCCGCAGGTCGCCGCTCGCGGTGACCGGAGGGCGAAAGCCGGTCGCGTGCGACCGCACCATCGGCGCGGGTCGCGTGTTCCGGCCTGCAACGGCACGCCCAGGATGGGCAGACGGCGGGGCCTAAGCTGGCCGGCTCGAGGCCCCGTCGCCGCCGTTGCTTCGCCGATGACCGTCGCCCGTCTTCGCATCCCGCTCCTGCTCGCGCTCGCCTGCGCAGCCGCCGCGCTCGTTGCGCCGGCCGCGAGCGCGGCGTCGCGCCCGCGCGACGGTCATCCGCGGATCGTCTTCGTGCGCTGCTCGTCGAACCCGTTTCCCTGCGCGTCGCACAGAGTGATGACCCGCACCGGCCGGATGCTCGTCGGCGCCGGCGGCATGAGCCGCCGCGCGCGGGTCGTCTTCCCGGTGCGCTCGAGAGTCGGCGGGCGCGTCGGGCTGCGCGCGGTCGGCGGCCGCTTCCGCACGCCGACGCGAATCGTCGTGCGCGTGCCGGGCGACGCGATCAGCGGCCTGATCCGCGTCGTCAACCCGGGCCGGAAGCGCTCGAACCCGGTCCGCGTCAACGTCAAGAGCCCGCCGAGACGGCGGCCGTCGAGCGGATCGCCGCCGACCGGTCCGAGCGCGTTCGACGGCAGCGGCATGTGGATCTGGTACCTGTCGAGATCGGAGGGCGGCGACCCGCTGGCGATCGCCGCGCAGGCGGCCGCCCACGGCGTCAGCACGGTGTTCGTCAAGAGCGCCGACGGCGCGAACGTGTGGTCGCAGTTCAGCGCGGACGCCGTCGCGGCGCTGAAGGCGACCGGCCTGCGCGTGTGTGGCTGGCAGTTCGTCTACGGCAGAGAGCCGATCAAGGAGGCGGTCGCGGCCGCGGCCGCGAAGGACGCCGGCGCCGACTGCTTCGTGATCGACGCCGAGACCGCCTACGAGGGCCGCTACGCGCAGGCGCAGCGTTACGTGACGAAGCTGCGCGAGCTGGTCGGCGCCGAGTACCCGATCGGGCTCACCTCGTTCCCCTACGTCGACTTCCACCCGGGCCTGCCCTACAGCGTCTTCATGGGGCCGGGCGCCGCGACGGCGAACCTGCCGCAGGTGTACTGGAAGACGATCGGCGACACGGTCGACGCGTCGCTCGCGCACACCTACCAGTGGAACCTGCCGTACGAGACGGCGATCTATCCGCTCGGCCAGACCTATGACGGACCGAGAGCGGCCGACGTGCGCCGCTTCCGCCAGCTGTCGACCGCCTACGGCGCGCGCGGCCTGAGCTGGTGGGTGTGGCAGTTCGCGAGCGACTCGGACTGGAACGCGCTCGGCGTGCCGGTCGACGCGATCGCGTCGCCGGACACGCTGTGGCCGACGCTGCGCGCCCGCAGCGACGGCAGAGTCGGCTCGCGCGGAGACCTCGTCGTGTGGGCGCAGCAGCACCTGCTCGGCGCGGGGCAGCTCGTGAGCGTCGACGGCGCGTTCGGCGCCGACACGGCGAGCGCGGTGTCCGACTTCCAGGCCGCGAACGGACTTCCGGTCACCGGCGAGGTCGACGCGGCGACGTGGCCGGTGCTGCTGGCGGTCGCACCGGCGCCGGTCGACTGGGTCGCGAAGGCGAGAGCCTCCGCCCGCGGCGCGCGCGCGGCCGGCGCGCGCGCCGCCACGGCGGCCCCACTTCCGCGCGGTCCCAACGGCCCCGCCTCCGCCGCGCTGCCCGCGAAGCGCTACGAGATCCCCGGCGGCCCGCGGCGCTGAGCACTATCAGACCGCTTACCGGTTGAGCGTCGCACACTGATCTCGTAGCCTTCGCGCGATGCTGAGCCGCGTGCGCGACGCGATTCGCCGTTGGCCGCTTGGAAGCGTCGTCCTCTGCTCGCTCGTGATCGCCGCTGCCGCGGCCGTCGCCGCTGCTCTGATCGCGGTCTCGGGACCGCATCGAGACATCGCAGGCCTGAAGGCGGAGAGCGTGGCGCTCGAGCGCCAGCTCGCAGACGTCACCGACGACTACGACGCGACGAGCAGCGAGCTGCTGGAGGTCCAGGACCGCCTCACCCGGGCTCAGAAGAAGCTTGCGCTCGACAGCTACAAGCAGCGACGACTCGACCTCGCGAGTCAGCTCGCGGATCTCGACAGCCGCATACGCGCGCAGGAGGCCAAGCTCGTCAGCGTCAAGGCGGAGGTCGCGAAGTCGAGCTTCGGCGACGGGACCTGGGAGGCCAACGTGGACTTCATCCCCGGGACCTATCAGGCGCCCGGTGGGAAGACGTGTTACTGGGCGAAGCTCAACGGCCCGAGCGGCAACGGGTTCGACAACATCATCGACAACGGCGGCTTCAACAACCGGCCGGTCGTCAGCGTCGACTCGCCTTACTTCGAGACCAGCAACTGCGGCACCTGGCGACGCGTTGGATAGCGGGGCCTACGCGTCCCCGCGCCAGTCGCGGTAGGAGCAGAGCGCGATCCGCTCCTCGCCGAGCACGGCGCGCACGCGCGGGTCGCAGAGCGTGGTCGTCTCGGTCGTGCGCTCGGTCGCGTAGGACGAGCCGGAGTCGTCGTCGATCGCCGGGTGGCAGCCGAGCTCGCTCGCGCCCGGCGGCAGCCCGCGCAGCAGCTCGCACAGCGCCTCGACCGTGATCCCCTCCGGCCACGGCTCGCCCTTGCCGGACTGCCCGTAGAAGCCGCCCTCGTAGCGCAGCCCCGGCGTGAAGCTGCGCACCGGGATCCCGAAGCGTCTGCCGAACTCGAGCACGATCGAGCGCGCCGGCTCCTCGCGGTGCGCGTGCTGGTGCGCGTCGAGGTGCGTCGGCTCGCAGCCCATCAGCGCGCAGAAGCGCTCGACCTGCGCCGCGACCTCCGCGCCGACCGCCGTCGCGTCGCCGGGCGGGACGTGCTCGTAGGCGGCGATCCACGCCTCGCCGTTGTAGTGCCACTCGTACAGGTCGACGTGCAGCCCGACGCTCAGGTCCGGGTGCGCGTGCGCGTACTCGGCCGCCGCGGGCGCGTGGCCGGCGCGCACCATCAGCGACGCGCTCGTCAGGATCCCCTGCTCGTGCGCCTGCGCGATCCCGCGGTTGACGCCGGCGCTGAGGCCGAAGTCGTCGGCGTTGACGATCAGGCTGCGGTCGGAGGTCATGCCGGGATTCTGCCCGCGATCGCCTCGGCGTCCGCCAACCAGTCGCGTGCCTGCTCGGGCGGCGGGATCCACGCGGGCGGCGCGGCGAGCCAGCGCGCGGCGGTCAGCAGGCGCGCCGCGTCGAGCTCGGCCGCGAACCGCTCGGCCGGCGGCGGGTCCGGCAGCGCCGCGCGGTACGCCTCCGCGAGTGTCTCCTCCGGGTCGTCCCACGCGCCGGCCGTGAGCGCCGCGAGATCGAGCAGCGCCGGCCCGCGCGCGATCGTCTCCCAGTCGACGACGCACACGCGGTCCCCGTCGATCAGCACGTTGGCGGGGAACAGCTCGCCGTGGATGACGGCGGCGGGTGCGGCCAGGAGGCGCTCGCGCGCGGCGCTCAGCGCGGGTGCGAGCGCGACGACGCGGCGGCGACGCTGCGGGTCGGCGGCGCTCGCGGCGAGCGTGTCGGGCCCGGGCGTTCGCCACGGCGAGGGCCAGCCGGGCGCGCCTGGCCCGGACGTGGGCGAGCCGGGCGCGAGCGCATCGGCGCGCGCGGTCAACACGGCGTGCGCCCGCGCGAGCCACCGAGCGGCCGCGGTCCACGTCGCCGCGCCGCCGACGTGCTCGAGCCGCGCGCCGCGGACCGCCTCGAGGAACAGCCACGTGCGCCCCGGCTCGTCGACAGCGGCGACCAGCCGCGGCGTGCCGAGCTCCGCGCCGTCGAGCAGCGCGTAGGCGCGCAGCTCGCGCGTCGGATCCAGGACGGCGCCGTCGCGCGCGGCCCGCGCGCCCGGCAGCAGCGCGCCCGGCGTGAGGTCCTTCCACACGACCGTCAGCCGCGCGCCGTCGCCCGCCTCGACGTCGAGCTCGGCGAGCGGGAAGCTCGACGCGTACGGCGAGTCGCGCCGCGCCAGCACGCGGACCGGCCCGGGCAGCGAGCGCGCGAGCGCGTCCGCGAGCGCGGCGTCAGTCGCCAAGCCCCACCTCCAGCAGCGCCGGCAGCACCTTGCGCGCGTCGAGCCACTCCTCGGCGACCGCGCGCGCCGCCGCCGCGTGCCCGACCGGGTCGGCGCGCACGGCGGCGACCGCCTCCGCCGCGCCGGCCGCGTCGTCGAAGCCGAGCAGGCCCGCGCCCTCCGGCAGCGCGTGCTGCCAGCCGGTGCGCTGCGCGACGACCGGCCGCCCGCTCGCGAGGTAGCAGGCCGAGCGATCGCTGAACCAGCCGCAGCGGCTGACGACGTAGCCCTCCTTCGCGATCCCCAGCTCGGCCTCGGAGGCGCGCACGAAGCGCGCGTACGACTCCGGCGTCGCCGTCTCGTGCGCGGCGTCGATCAGCACCCAGCCGTGGCGGTGCAGCGACGCGATGTCCTGCGCCTCGGACGGGTCGATCAGCAGCGCGAAGCGCGGCGGCTCGTCGAGCCGGCGCGGCAGGTCGATCAACGCCCGCACGCTGTGCGCCTTCTGCCCGTAGCGCAGGCCGTCGTGCTCGATCGTCCCGTACGAGCGCCAGTTGGCGATCGCCGTCAGTCCCTCCGTCGGCTCCTCGGCCACGACGGGCCACTGCGAGAGCACGACCGGCGGCAGCGTCGGCTCCCAGCGCACGCCGCCGTCCGGCACGTCGCACTCGGGCGCGTGCAGCCGCAGCCCGACCGACGCGAAGCGGTCGTGCGCCGCGACCCCCACGTCGACGCCCTGCGCGTGCCACAGCTGCGTGAACGCCGGGTCGAGGTCGACGAGCAGCCGCCGCGGCACGGCCTCCAGCACGCGCGGGTCGCGCACGGTGCCGGCGAGGTTGATCAGCAGGTCGGCGCCGACCGCGAACGTCAGCACCTCGTCGTACGAGCAGCCGATCGCGCCGCCGCCGCCGGTCAGCAGCGCGGCGCGCCCCTCCAGCCCGAACGCCGTCGTCACGTGCGCGAGGCACGCGGCGCGCGCGTCGGGGTCGCCCGGCCCACGCACCTCGTCGAGCAGCAGCACGTCGTGGCCGAGCGCGCGCAGCCCGAGCACGTACTGCAGCGCCGCCCACGTCGCGCCGCCGTGGCCGGGCACGGACGCAGCCATACCACCGACCACCAAACGACCGTTAACTCGCTGACTAATACCCTTCATTTTGCTGGGGTCACAACCCGATAACCAAGGGTCAAACCTCACCATCGTTCACCAATGCGCTCGGACGAGCGTCCACGACGCCTTCGTCCGCTCGCGGAAGCATGCCTATGGTCGCCCGCCTCCTCCATCTCGGAAGCGATGACGACGCACCTGGGCACGGCGGCTCGCTCGAGCCGGCACACGAATGACCTCCCGACGACGCTCCGGCCGCCGCGGCTGGCGCCCGTCGCCGATCCGCTCGCCGGCCCGCGGCCGCGCGCGAACGGCCCGCGGCCGCGCGTCGACGGCAAGTTCCTCGCCGTCGGCGACGAGCGTCTGTGGCTTGCGGGCGTCACGTACGGAACGTTCGCGCCCGGCGAGGACGGAGCGCCGTACGGCGACCGCCGGCAGGTCGAGGCGGACTTCCGCGCGATGGCCGCGAACGGCGTCAACGCGCTGCGCACGTACACGGTCCCGCCGCGCTGGCTGCTCGACGCGGCGTTGCGCTACGGGCTGTGGGTGACGGTCGGGCTGCCGTGGGAGCAGCACGTCGCGTTCCTCGACTCGCGTCGCCGCGCCGCCGCGATCGAGGCGCGCGTCGGCGCCGGCGTGGCCGTCTGCGCCGGCCATCCGGCGGTGCTCGGCTACCTCGTCGGCAACGAGATCCCCGCCTCGATCGTCCGCTGGCACGGGCGCGCACGGATCGAGGGCTTCGTCGAGCGCCTGCGCCGCGCCGCCAAGTACGAGGACCCCGGCGGGCTCGTCAGCTACGCGAGCTTCCCGAGCACCGAGTACCTCGAGCTGCCCCAGCTCGACCTCGTCTCCTACAACGTCTACCTCGAGGACCCGGCGCGCCTGGAGGCGTACGTCGCCCGCCTGCAGAACCTCGCCGGAGAGCGGCCGCTCGTGATGACGGAGCTGGGGCTCGACAGCCGCCGCCATGGCCGCGAGCGGCAGGCCCGCGCGCTGCGCGAGCAGGTCGCGACCAGCTTCGCCGGCGGCTGCGCCGGCACCTACCTGTTCGCCTGGACCGACGCGTGGCACACCGGCGGCGCCGACGTGACCGACTGGGAATTCGGCCTCGTCGACCGCGCGCGGCGCCCGAAGCCGGCGCTCGCGGCGGCGCGCGGCGCCTACGCGGACCTGCCGCTCGGCGGCGAGCGCGAGACGGACACGAGACCGCCGCGCATCTCCGTGATCGTCTGCACGCTCAACGGCGCCGCGACGATCGGCGAGACGCTCGCCGCGGTCGACCGGCTCGAGCACCCCGACGTCGAGGCGATCGTGGTCGACGACGGCTCGACCGACGCGACCGCCGAGATCGTCGCCGCGCACCCGCGCGTGCGCCTGATCCGCACGCCCAACCGCGGCCTGTCCGCGGCGCGCAACACCGGCCTGCGCGCGGCGAGCGGCGCGATCGTCGCCTACCTCGACGACGACGCCTACCCCGACCCGCGCTGGCTCGACTACGTCGCGCTCGCGCTGCGCGACGACGACGGTCACGCCGGAGTCGGCGGGCCCAACCTGCCGGTGCCCGGCGACGGGCTCGTCGCCGAGTGCGTCGCGAACGCGCCCGGCGGGCCCGTCCACGTGCTGCTGAGCGACACCGTCGCCGAGCACATCCCCGGCTGCAACATGGCGTTCCGCAGAGATCGCCTGGAGGCGATCGGCGGCTTCGACGAGCAGTTCCGCGTCGCCGGCGACGACGTCGACGTCTGCTGGCGGCTGCAGCAGCGCGGCTGGACGCTCGGCTTCCATCCCACCGCGGTCGTGTGGCACCACCGGCGCGGCAGCGTGCGCCGCTTCTGGCGCCAGCAGCGCGGCTACGGGCGTGCCGAGGCGCTGCTCGAGCGCGCCTGGCCGGAGAAGTACAACACGCCCGGCCACGTCGCCTGGGGCGGGCGCATCTACGGTCGCGGCGCCGTACCGCTGCGGCGCTCGCGCGTCTACTACGGCCAGTTCGGGACCGGCGCGTTCCAGCAGGGGATCGAGCAGCCGCAGCCGCTGCTGCTGGCGCTCGCGAGCGCGCCCGAGTGGTGGCTCGTGATCGCGGCGCTCGCCGCGACGAGCGCGCTCGGCCTGATCGCGGCGCCGCTGCTGACGGCGCTGCCGCTGCTCGCCGGCGCGCTCGCGCTGCCGCTGTGGCAGGCGCTCGCGACGGCGCGCCGCTGCGACGTGCGCGACCGCCCGCTGCGCACGCGCCTCGCGGGCGGCGCGCTGACGTCCATGCTCGTGCTGATGCAGCCGGCGGCGCGCCTCGTGGGGCGCGCCCGTAGCGGCCTGACGCCGTGGCGTCGCGGCTGCCGCCGAGGCTTCCGCCTGCCGCGTGCGCGCGTCGTGTCCAGCTGGCACGAGCGCTGGCGCCCGCTGACCGAGCGCGTCACCGCGCTGGAGGCCGGGCTGCGCGCCGGCGGCCTGCGGGTGCGGCACGCGGACGGCTGCGAGCGCTGGGAGCTGCACACGGCGGCCGGCGCGTTCGGCGGCGTGCGGCTGCGCGCGGCGGTCGAGGAGCATGGGCACGGGCGCCAGCTCGTGCGCGTGCGCGTGCATCCGCACCTGCCGCGCGTCGGCCGCTGCGCGCTCGCCGGCCTGGCCGCGATCGCGCTCGTCGCGGCCGCCTTCGCCGAGTGGACGACGGCAGCCGTCGCGGGCGTGCCGCTCGCGCTGCTGCTCGCGTGCGCGACGGTCGAGTGCGGCGCCGCGACCGCCGTCGCGCTGCGCGCCGTGCGCGGCCTGGAGGAGCGCGCGTGAACCGCCTCGCCCGCACGATCGGCCGCGTCGTCGCGATGCGCCGCAAGGACGACGAGGAGAGCCCGTTCGCGTTCTTGAAGGACTTCCGCCGCATCGGTCCCTACCTGCGTCCGCACAGACGGCTCGCGATCACCTCGCTCGTGCTGATGGTGGCCGCCGCCGGGATGGCGCTGTTGGCGCCGTGGCCGCTGGCGATCCTGCTCGACACCGTGCTCGGCGACAAGCCGCTGCCGTCGCTGATCGGCTGGCTCGGCGGCCTGTCGACGTACGAGCTGCTGGCGCTCGCGGTCGGTGCCGGGCTCGTCTTCACGGCGCTCGAACACGGGCTCGCGGTCGTCGACAACTACGTCAACACGAAGCTCGACCAGAGCATGGTGCTGGACCTGCGCAGCGACATGTTCCGACACGCCCAGCGGCTGTCGATGGCCTACCACGACAGCAAGCAGATGGGCAAGCTGATGTTCCAGATCAACACGCAGGCGTCCGCCGTCGGCGCCGTCACCGTGTCGATCCCGCCGCTGCTGCAGAGCGTGTTGACGCTCGTCGGCATGTTCGTCGTGATCGAGCGCATCGAGCCGGTGCTGGCGCTGCTGTCGTTGACGGTCGTGCCGTTCGTCTACCTGTCGGCCGGCTACTACACGCGCCACATCGAGCCGCGCGTGTACCACGTGCGCAAGCTCGAGGGCGACTCGCTGACGATCGTGCACGAGGCGATGTCGATGCTGCGCGTGATCGTCGCGTTCGGTCGCGAGCGGCACGAGTACGGCAGATTCCGCGCACAGGGCGAGGAGGCGGTCGACGCGCGCGTGCATCTGACCGTGCGCCAGACGGTCTTCACGCTCGCGGTCACGATGATCACCGCGATCGGCACGGCGCTCGTGCTGGCGTTCGGTGCCCACCACGTGCTGCAGCACGACATGACGGCCGGCGAGCTGGTCGTCGTCATGGGCTACATCGCCTCGATGTACAAGCCGCTCGAGCAGATCTCGACGACGTTCAGCTCGCTCCAGCAGGCGTTCATCAGCTTGCGCTCGGCGTTCGAGCTGCTGGAGACGGAGCCGGAGATCGTCGAGCGCCCGGACGCGCGCGTGGTGAGACAGGTGCGTGGCGCGGTCGCGTTCGAGCGCGTCGACTTCGCCTACCGCGGCCGCCGCGGCACGCTCCAGGGCGTCAGCTTCCGCGTCGAGCCGGGCCAGTGCGTCGCGATCGTCGGGCCGACCGGCGCGGGCAAGTCGACGCTGCTGAGCCTGCTGACGCGCTTCTACGACCCGGCCAGAGGCCGCGTCCTGCTCGACGGTCACGACGTGCGCGACCTGACGCTGGCCTCGCTGCGCGCACAGATCAGCGTCGTGCTGCAGGAGCCGCTGCTGTTCGGCGCCTCGATCCGCGAGAACATCCGCTACGGGCGCCTCGAGGCGAGCGACGAGGAGGTCGAGGCGGCGGCGCAGGCGGCGAACGCGCACGACTTCGTGTGCGCGCTGCCGAAGGGCTACGACACACCGCTCGGCGAGCGGGGCGCGCTGCTCTCGGGCGGCGAGCGCCAGCGCATCTCGGTCGCGCGCGCGTTCCTGAAGGACGCGCCGGTGCTGATCCTCGACGAGCCGACCTCCTCGATCGACTCGAAGACGGAGGCGGTGATCCTCGACGCGCTCGCGCGGCTGATCCGCGGCCGCACGACGTTCGTCGTCGCGCACCGCCTCTCCACGATCCGCGACGCCGACCTGATCCTCGCGGTCGAGGGCGGGCGCGTGGTCGAGCAGGGCACGCACGCGCAGCTGCTCGCGCGCGGCGGCCTCTACGCCGAGCTGCACGCGGCGCAGCAGGGCGCCCCGCTGCCCGAGGCGCCGATCGCGCTGGAGCCGGAGGCGCTGCGCGAGCTGCGCCAGCTGGCGACGCGGCGGATCCGCAAGGACGATCCGCTCGAGCCGGCGATCCGCGCGGCGCGCAAGCTGCTCGGGGACCTCGGCCTGTGGGAGTCGGCGGAGGAGCCCCAGCTTTCGGTGGTGGGGCGATGAGCAGACGGATCGTCCTCCTCGGGATGATGGCCAAGATGCCGGTCCCTGGCGTCATGTGGCAGACGGTCCACTACCTCGTGGGCCTGCGGCGGCTCGGCTTCGAGCCCTGGTACGTCGAGGCGCACGGGCGCCATCCGTCGATGCTGATGCGCCACCCCGGCGACGACGCCGGCGCGCGCGCCGCCGCGTACATCGCCGCGACGCTGCGCCGTTTCGACCTCGGCGACTGCTGGGCCTACCACGCGCTGCACGACGTCGGCGCGCCCGTGCACGGCCGGCTCGACGCGGCCGGGCTCGCACGCCTCTACCGCGAGGCGGAGCTGGTGATCAACCTGCACGGCGGCACGCCGCCGCAGCCCGAGCACGCCGCGGGCGGCCGGCTCGTGTACCTGCAGACCGACCCGGTGCAGCTGCAGGTCGAGCTGCACGAGGGCCGGCGGGAGAGCGCCGACTTCCTGGAGCCGCACTGCGCCTTCTTCACCTTCGCCGAGAACCTCGGCGCGCCCGACTGCGGCGTGCCCGTGTCCGAGCGCTTCCGCTTCCGCCCGACGCGCCAGCCGGTCGTGTGCGACCTGTGGGACCGCGTCGACGCTGGGCGGGCGGGATCGGGTGACGTCTGGACGACGGTCGGGAACTGGCACCAGGCGTGGCGGCGCGTGACGATCGACGGGCGCGACTACGGCTGGAGCAAGGACCGCGAATGGACGCGCTTCCTCGACCTGCCGCGCCGCACCGGCCGGCCGTTCGAGCTCGCGCTCTCGAGCTACAAGCCGGAGCACCAGGCGCAGCTGGAGGCGCGCGGCTGGGCCGTGCGCGACGCGCTCGCGTTCGGGCTCGACGGCGACGCCTACCGCGCCTACGTCGCCGGCTCGCGCGGCGAGTTCACCGTCGCGAAGGAGCAGAACGTCGCGCTGCGCAGCGGCTGGTTCAGCGACCGCAGCGCCACCTACCTCGCCGCCGGCCGTCCCGTCGTCACGCAGGACACCGCGTTCGGCGCGGCGCTGCCGACGGGCGCCGGCCTGTTCGCCGTCACGACGCTCGACGAGGCGGTCGCGGCGGTGGAGCGGATCGAGGCCGACTACCCGCGGCATCGCCGTGCCGCGCGGGAGATCGCACGCGAGCGCTTCGAGGCGACGCGCGTGCTGGGGGACATGCTGGGGGAGCTGGGGATCACGACAACGAGACAGAGAGACGCGAGGGACCGCACGATGACCGCCACGGACAAGGGCGCCGAGAAGGGACGACACAGGCTGGGCCGGGAGTCGCGCGTGCTCGCGTTGATCCCGCACTACCAGTGCGAGGAGTGGCTCGACGACGCGCTCGCCTCGCTCGAGGAGCAGACCCGCCCGCTCGACGCGATCGTCGTGATCGACGACGCGTCCGAGCACCCGCCGCTCGACATCGTCAGCCGGCACCCGCGCGTGACGCTGCTGCACGCCGAGCGCAACGTCGGTCCCTACCGGCTCGTGCAGCAGGTGATCGAGGAGACCGACTACGACGCCTACCTGTTCCAGGACGCCGACGACTGGTCCGCGCCCGACCGCCTGGAGACGCTGCTGGCCGCCGGCGAGCGGACCGGCGCCGAGCTGATCGGCACGCAGGAGATCCGCGTCTTCTGCGAGGAGCCGGAGGTGGCGCCGATCGCCTGGCCGCTCGACGTGCACAAGCAGTTCGCGAGCAAGCCGACCGCGTTCCCGCTGCTGCACCCGACCTCGATCGTCACGCGCGACCTCGTGCAGTCGCTCGGCGGCTTCGCCTCCGGGCTGCGCTTCAGCGGCGACGCCGAGCTGCTGCGCCGCGCCCAGCATGTCGCCAGAGTCGCGAACGTCGAGGGCCATTGCTACTACCGCCGCATCCGCGAGAACTCGCTGACGACGGCGCAGGCGACCGGCCTCAGATCGCCGATCCGCCAGCAGGTGATGGAGATGCTGTGGGCGCAGGCGAGACGCAACGCCGCCGCCGCGGCCGCCGGCCAGACGCCCGACCTGTCGCCGATCAGAACGGCCCCCCCGGTGAGACTGCGCCAGCTCGCCGGCCCGGCGCTCTCCGGCCGCCCGGTCGACGGCTTCGCGGTCGTCGAGCGCCCGGCGCCGCCGTCGCAACCGGAGCGCAGGGGCGGGCCGCCGCGGCCGGTGTTCGTGATCGGCGCGCAGCGCTCGGGCGTCAGCGCGCTCGCATGGGCGCTCGGCCAGCACCCCGGCATCCCCGCCGCGATCGACACGGCGTGGATGGCGGAGCTGGCGAAGGAGCTGCCGCAGATCCACGCGCGCACGCGGCCGGAGGGCTTCGGGCCCGAGCGCTTCTCGCGCGTGTTCGGCCGCGCCGCCGCCTCGCTGATCGGCGACAAGCTGGAGCGCTGGGTCGACGGCGCCCCGGAGCTGACCGAGAACGTGGCGATGCTCGCGCGGCTGTTCCCGGACGCGCGCTTCGTCCACGTCGTGCGCGAGTCCGACGCGGTCGTGCGCTCGCTCGCCGATCCGCCCCTCGGATCGGCGGGCGCGACCGGCGGCACGCAGATCCCGGCGCACCTGCGCACGCGGCTGAGCGAGGGCGAGGCGGCCGATCGCTGGCTCGCGGGTGCGCGCGCCGGGCTGGAGGCCGAGCGGACGCTGAAGGGCCGCGTCCTGCGCGTGACGTACGACGAGCTGGTCGATGAGCCGGAAGCGCTCGTGCGGCGCGTGCTGGAGTTCGTCAGAGAGGACTGGGACGAGCGCTGCATGCGGCCGCTGCGCGGGCTTGCGACGACGGTCGTCTCGGAGCGGCCGGCCGACGGCAGCGCGGAGGATCCGCTGCGCGCCGCCGCGCGGGCGTTGAGCGACGAGCTGCTCGGGCGCAGACGCGCGCTCCTCGCCGCCGCCGCGCCGGTGCGCGCGGCCGCGTCCGGCGGCGCCCCGCGCCTCGGCGTCGCGCCGAGAGACGGCAGACGCATCGTGCTCGTCACCGACCACTTCCCGAAGTTCAGCGAGACGTTCTTCGCACACGAGTTCACCGGCCTGCTGGAGCGCGGCTGGGACATCCACGTCCTCTGCAACCGCTCCAACAGAGACCAACATCCGTACTTCCCGCAGCTCAGACGGCACCTGGAGACGCGCGAGCGGATCCACGTCGCACAGGACTTCGAGGCGCAGCTCGGCGAGTTGCAGCCCGACCTCGTGCACTTCGGCTATGGGACGCTCGCGCTCGGGCGCATGCACATGCGCGACATCCTGGGCTGCAAGGTCGTCGTCTCGTTCCGCGGCTACGACATCAACTACCACGGGCTCGACGACCCGCGCACCTACGACGACCTGTGGGCCCACGCGGACATGGTCAACTGCGTCTCGCAGGACGTCTGGGCGCGGGCGCAGAGACGCGGCTGCCCGGCCGACAAGCCGCACATGGTGATCACCGACGCCGCGGATCTCAGCCGTTTCGTCGCCCCCGAACGTACCTATGGGGATGTCGGGACCGCCGATCGCCCGCTGCGCGTGCTGAGCGTCGGGCGCCTGCACTGGAAGAAGGGCCACGAGTTCGGCCTGCAGGCGATCCGCGCGCTCGTCGACGCCGGCGTCGACGTGCGGTATCGCATCCTCGGCGACGGCCCGCACCGCGAGTCGATCCTGTTCGCGATCCACGACCTCGGGCTCGAACGGCACGTCGAGCTGCCGGGCGCGCGCCGCGCCGACGACGTGCGCGACGCGATGCGCTGGGCCGACGTGTGCCTGCACCCCGCGATCTCCGAGGGCTTCTGCGTCTCGGTGATCGAGGCGCAGTCGATGGGCCTGCCGGTCGTCTGCACCGACGCCGACGGGCTCGGCGAGAACGTCGCCGACGGCGAGACCGGCTTCGTCGTCGCGCGCCGCGACGCGGGCGCGCTGACGGAGCGGCTGATGGAGCTGGCCGCGGATCCGGCCCTGCGCGAGCGCATGGGCGCGGCGGCGGTCGAGCGGGCGCACGAGCGCTTCGGCTTCGACCGCCAGCTCGACGAGCTGGAGACGCTCTACCACGCCGCGCTCGCGCTGCCGGCGCCGGTGCCGGCGGGCGAGCGCCACGACGCGCCGGCGCTGATCGAGACGCTGGAGCGCCAGCTCAACGCGCTGGAGGTGCAGCGCGGCGCGCTGGAGAAGCAGCTGCGCCGCCGGCGCGTCGCGCACGGCGTGCAGGAGCTGGTCGGCGAGGCGCTGCCGCCGGGCGCGACGGTGCTCGTCGTCTCGCGCGGCGACGACGAGCTGACGGCGTTCGACGGCCGCGTCGGCTGGCACTTCCCGCAGGCCGAGGACGGCGTCTACGCGGGCCACCACCCGCAGGACTCGGAGGTCGCCGTGCGGCACCTGGAGGAGCTGCGCGTGCGCGGCGCCACGCACCTGGTGATCCCGGCGACGTCGGCCTGGTGGCTGGAGCACTACGCCGACTTCCGTCGCCACCTCGAGGAGCGCTTCGCGGTGGTGGCGGCCGATCCGGAGACGTGCGTCGCGTTCGACCTGACGCGCGCGCCGGAGTCGGCCGCGAGACGCGCGGGCGGTACGAGACGGCGGCGCGGGGCGAAGGCGAAGGTCGCCGCGTGAGCGAGCCGCTCGTCAGCGTGCTGGTGCCGGCGCGCGACGCCGAGCGCTTCCTCGCGGAGGCGCTGGAGAGCGCGCTCGCGCAGCCGCTCGCGCTCGAGCTGCTCGTGTGCGACGACGGGTCGCGGGACGGGACGCGCGCGGTCGCGCGGCGCCTCGGAGCGCGCGTGCTCTGCCACGACCGCCCGTGCGGCGTCGTGGCGGCGCGCAACGCGCTGCTCGCGGCCGCCCGTGGTCGTTACGTCGCGTTCCTCGACGCGGACGACGTCTATCTGCCGGGCGGGCTGGCCGCGCAGGTGGCGCTGCTGGAGCGCCGCGCGGACGTCGTGCTGGTGCACGGCGGCGCCGAGATCATCGACGAGGACGGGCGTGAGCTGCCGCCCTGGCGCCGCCCGTTCTCGGACGACGCCGTCGAGGACGGGCCTGCGGCGTTCGCGGAGCTGCTGCTGTCGAACGAGCTGGTCACCTCGACGGTCGTCGCCCGGCGCTCCGCGCTCCTCGCCGCCGGCGGCTTCCACCGCGTCGGTCCGTCCAGCTCCGACTGGGACCTGTGGCTGCGCCTGACCCGCCACGGCGCCGTCGCCTACCGCGCCGCGCCGGTCGCGCGCTACCGCCAGCATCCCGCCTCGATCTCGGCCGCCACGACCGCCACCGGCGCCCGCCTGCGCTGCGACGCGCGCGTCATCCACCGAGCACTGTCCCTTTGTGCATCTCATGGATGTACAGACGGACGATGCTCGCGGAGAGCACGCTCCGCGCTCGCGGCGCGGGCGCTGCTCGTGGCCGGCGACCTCCACGTGCGCGGCGAGCGGCGGAGCGCGCTGCGCGCGCTCCTGCTCGCCGCGCGGATGCGCCCGGATCTCCTGCGCGCCGGGCTCGCCGCGCTCGCCCGCGCGATCGTCGCGCGCGACGACTACGCCGCGTTCACCGCGTCGAACGCGCTGCTCGACCGGCTCGCCGGCGCGCTCGTCGGCACCCGCTACGGCGGGTTGATCGCCGCACGCGCGGCCAAGGATCCTGACTGGGAGGCCACCTTGCGACGCATCGCCAGCACCGTCCAAGCGGTCACGCCGCCCGACGCGGTGCTCGGCACCGTCACGAAGTGGGATCCGACGCTGCTGCGGCTGTCGGGGCGGCGCGGCCGGAACTTCCCCACCGGGAGCTATCCGTCCGACGGCGCGGCCGCCGTCGCGCAGCTCGAGCAGCAGCGCGCCGCGGGTCTCTCGCACCTCGTCGTCCCGAGCGCCTCGTTCTGGTGGCTCGACCACTACGCCGGGCTCGCCGAGCGGCTGCGCGCCCCACGGCACGCCGACGCCGACTGCCTGATCTTCGACCTGGACGCCGCCGCATGACGCCCAAGGGCCGCATCGCGATCGCCGGCAGCGTCGCGCAGAAGGCGCGCAACGCCGGCCACACGTGGCAGTTCCTCCAGTACCTGCTCGGCTTCAGACGGCTCGGCTGGGAGGTGCTGCTGCTCGACAGCCTCGAGCACGCCGGCGAGGACGTCGGCGGCGAGCGCGAGCGGGTCGCGTACGTCGAGGAGGTGATGCGCGAGCACGGCCTCGAGGGCGCCTGGACGATCGCGCTGCCGGGCGGGCGCAGCGCCGGGCTTCCCCGCGCGACGGCGCTGCGCTTCGTGCGCGACGCCGACATGCTGCTCAACGTGATGGGCTTCTGCGCCGACGCGGAGCTGCTCGGCGCCGCGCGCCGGCGCGTGTTCCTCGACACCGACCCCGGCTTCGCGCAGATGTGGTGCGAGCTCGGCCTCGCCGACGTGTTCGCCGGCCACGACGCGCACGTCACGATCGGCGAGCGGATCGGTCGGCCCGACTGCGAGATCCCGACGTGCGGGCTCGACTGGATCACGACGCCGCAGCCGGTCGTGCTCGAGCAGTGGCCGCGCGCGAGCGCCCCGCCGCGCCGTCCGTTCACGAGCGTCGCCAGCTGGCGCGGGGCGTACGGGCCGGTCGACTACGCGGGCAAGCGCTACGGCCTGCGCGTGCACGAGTTCCGCCGCTTCGCGCGGCTGCCGGCGCTGACCGGCCGCGCGTTCGAGCTCGCGCTCGCGATCCACGCGGCCGAGACGCCCGACCTCGCGCTGCTGCGCGACGCCGGCTGGTCGCTCGTCGACCCGGCCGACGTCGCGACCACGCCGGCCGGCTACCGCGCGTTCATCGGCGAGTCGACGGCCGAGCTGATGATCGCGAAGGGCATGTACGTGGAGGCGCGCAGCGGCTGGTTCAGCGAGCGCTCGATCTGCTACCTCGCCTCCGGCCGCCCGGTCGTCGCGCAGGACACCGGCCTCGGCGAGCTGTATCCGCTCGGCTGCGGCCTGCTCGCGTTCGACACGCTCGACGAGGCGGCGGCGTGCGTCGAGTCGATCGCCATCGACTACCGGCGTCACGCCGACGCCGCGCGCGCGCTCGCGGAGGCGCGCTTCGACTCCGACCGCGTGCTCGCGCGGCTGCTCGACGAGGTCGGCGGCGCGCGTCGCGCGACGCCGCGGCGCGCGCTCGACGCGCGCT
>DASVFS010000231.1:0-4479 GCA_036379915.1 Conexibacter sp.
GCGCGCGTCGCACGCGGCATAGGCGCCATAGGAGCCGAGCGCCTTGCCGAGCGTCCCGACGATCACGTCGACGCCGTCCTCGACGCCGGCGGCGGCGACCGCGCCGCGCCCGCCGGGCCCCATCGTGCCGGTGCCGTGCGCTTCGTCCACCACCAGGCGCACGTCGTAACGGCCCGCCAGCTCCGCGAGGTCGACCAACGGCGCCACGTCGCCGTCCATCGAGAAGACGCCGTCGGTGACGATCAGCGCGCCGCGCTCGCCCGCCTGCTGCAGGCCCCACTCGAGGTGCTCCACGTCGCCGTGGTCGTAGACGAACACGTCGGCGCGCGAGAGGCGGCAGCCGTCGACGATCGAGGCGTGGTTGAGCTCGTCGGAGAAGACGACCTCGCCGCGGCGCGCCAGCGCCGAGATGACGCCGCCGTTCGCGAGATAGCCGGAGCCGAACAGCAGCGCCGCCTGGCGGCGCTCGAACGACGCGAGCCGTTCCTCGAGCCGGCGGTGGATCGTCATCGTGCCCGACACGAGCCGCGACGCGCCGGCGCCGACGCCCCAGCGCACCGCCGCCTCGGCGGCCGCCTCGCGGACGGCCGGATGGTCGGCGAGGCCGAGGTAGTTGTTCGAGCAGAGCAGCAGCACGGGCTTGCCGTCGAGCACGACGCGCGGCCCCTGGGGACCGCTGACGAGACGGGTGCGGCGCGCGAGTCCCAGCTGCTCCAGCTCGTCCAGTCGTGCCTCGATCTCGATCATCGCCGTGCCGCTGTCTCCCGTGTCGGTCGTCCCATGCCCGTGTTCGCCGCCCCGTCCGGGCGCGGCGGGATCGCGCGCTTGCTCTCGAAGCGCAGCTGCGAGGCGGGATCCCAGAGCCGCACCTCGATCCCGGCGGCCGGAACCGCGCCATCGAGGTGCATCTCGACGACGTCGGGCGTCTCGCCCTCCAGCCAGCCGGAGCGGTTGTCCGGCCGCGGGTTCGCGCCGTTGTCGGGCTGCGGAGCGACGTTCAGCCCCAGCTCCTCGAACATCGCGCGGTCCTCTTCGGGCGTGTTGCCGAGGGTGGTGAGGAAGTTGCCCATCATCACGCCGTTGATGCCGGCCTTGACCGCGAGCCGCTGCAGGTCGCCGATGTTCTCGACGCGCCCGCCGCAGAGGCGGAACAGCGCGTCGGGGAGGATCAGGCGGAAGATCGCGATCCACTTGACCGCCTCCCACGGATCCATGTAGTCGCGGTCGCCGAACTTCGTGCCGGGGCGCGGGTTGAGCAGGTTGATCGGCACGCTCGTGGGATCGATCTCGGCCAGCTGGAAGGCCATCTCGACGCGCTGCTCGCGCGACTCGCCGAGGTTGAGGATCCCGCCGACGCACGTCTCCAGGCCGGCCTGCTTGACGGCGTCGATCGTGCGCAGGCGGCCCTCGTAGCGGACCGTCGTCGAGACCTCCGGGTAATACGACTCGGCCGTCTCGACGTTGTGGTGCACGCGCTGGACGCCGGCCTCCTTGAGCGCTCTCGCGCGCGTGGGAGACATATGGCCGATCGAGGCGCAGCGCTTGAGGTTCGTGTGCTCGGCGACGAGTCTCACGCCCTCCAGCACCTTCTCGAAGTCGCGCTTCGACAGCCCCTGCCCCTGCGTGACCATGCAGAAGCGGTGCGCGCCGGCCGCCTCGGCGGCGCGCGCATGCTCGAGGATCTGCTCGGGCTCCATCATCGCGTGCAGCGGCGTGTCCGCCTCGGCGTAGCGCGACTGCGCGCAGAAGCCGCAGTCCTCGGCGCACCCGCCCGACTTCGCGTTCACGAGCGAGCACATGTCGGTCGCGTCGGCGAAGCGCTCGACGCGCGCTCTCCACGCGCGCTCGATCAGCGCCTCGATCGCGGCATGGCCCTCCAGCTCGCCGAGGCGCAGCGCTTCCTCACGGGTGATCAACGGCGGCATGGGGGCGGCAACCTCCGAGGCGGGATCGGGTTACGATAGGGCCGCCGCCGGACGGCTTCCGGGCCGTTCCGGCGCGGCGTGCGGCCGCAGAAGCGTGACACACCACGTATGTGCCGCGCTACGCCGCCTGGCGCTCGAGCTGGCGCAGGCCGTCCGGCAGCGCCATGTCGAAGCCGAGCTTGCGCAGCGCCTCGACCAGCGTCAGGAACCCCTCCTTGCGCCGCTCGGCATACGCCGACGGGTCGTCGGCCAGCTCCGCGACGCGCGCGGCGTGGTACTTCGCGTACCACGCGCCCGCGCTGCGCAACGCGGCCAGCTCGTCGGCGGTCAGCTCGGCTGCGGCGGCGGGACTCGGCACGCGCGCAACCGTAGCCCGCGGGCCGGACGCGAGCGGCGCAGGCGTCCGCATGCTCGCGCACACTGCGCGGCCATGGGCCCGCGCGCCGCACTCCCGCCGCAGCTGAGCGCGCTCGAGCGGGTCCTCGACGCCTACGCCGGCCGCTATCGCGAGCTCAACGGCGCCGCGAGCCTGGGCGCCTACCTCGACCGCGAGCGCCCGCGCGAGGACGAGGAGCTGCTCACCGAGCCGATCCTCGCCGACATCCTCGAGCAGGTCCTCGGCTTCCCGGTCGACGGCTACTTCCCCCAGCGCGGGCGCTCCGGGCTCAAGCCCGACTTCACGCCGGTCGACCTCGTCGCCCACCGCTTCGTGCTCGACGCCAAGAGCTCGCGGCAGGACCTCGCCGGGCACGAGCAGCAGATCCGCACGTACATCGACCAGCGCCACCTCGACTTCGGCGTGCTGTTCAACCTCCGCGAGCTGCGCGTCTACCGGATCGGCCGGCGCGGCCACGAGCCGGAGCTGTCGTTCGACATCCGCCGCCTGTGGGAGGTCGCGCGCGGCGAGGCGCTCGCGCTCGACGAGGTCGACCGCTTCGCGAGCTTCTGCGAGAAGTTCCGCCATCGCGCGATGGGCTTCGAGGAGCAGGTCCGCCTCGTCGCCGACGCGGAGCCGTGGCGCGATCGCGCGGGCGCCGGCGAGCGGCTGGAGATCGACCTCGACTTCCTCGTCAGCCAGCTGCGCGGCCTCTCGCGCGCGCTCGCCGACGACGCCTCCGCCCAGCACGAGCGGCTGATCGCCCAGCTGGAGGTCGACCCCGATCGCGAGCGGCGGCTGCGGCTCGAGCTGGAGACGCTCGCGCGCGAGATCGAGCCGGGCATCGCCGCCGCCGACCTGCCGCAGCAGGCCGCCGCATACCGCGACGTCGACGGCGTTCCGCAGCGCGCGTGGCGCCAGTACCTGATGCGCGTCTCGCAGCTGACGCTCACGCGGATCCTGCTCTACCGCTCGTGGGAGGACGCCGGCTTCGTCGACGACCGGCTCTACGACGGCGGCTTCGAGCACGCCTACGAGCGCCTCGACCGCAGCCTGCGGCGGGTGCTCGACGAGGCCTTCAACCTCGGCCGCGAGCGCTACCGCTGGCTGTTCAGCGACGACAACAACTACGACTGGTACCGGCCCCGCGACGAGGCGCTCGCCGAGGTGCTCTACGCGCTCGTGCCGTTCCCGCTCGGTCGGCTCGGGGCGGACGTGCTCGGCGGGCTGTACGAGTCCTACGTCGACGACATCGACCGCGACCGGCTCGGCCAGTTCTACACGCCCCGCGCCGTCGTCAGATTCATGCTCGACCGCGCCGGCTTCGCGACGCCCGAGGGCGTCTTCCGGCTCGCCGGCGACGAGCGCCGCGAGCGGCGGCTGTTCGACTTCGCCACCGGCTCGGGCGGCTTCCTCGTCGAGGCGGCGCGCCGCGTCGTCGACGACGGCGGGTTGGACGCGCACGACCCGCGCGACCTGCGGGACGGCCTGCGCGCGATCGTGCGCGGCTTCCACGGCTGCGAGATCAGCCCGTTCCCCTATTACCTGACCGAGGTCAACCTGCTGCTGCAGGTGTCGCGGCTGCTCGGTCGCCTGCACGAGCTGGGCGAGGAGCCGCCGCCGTTCACGCTCGGCGTCGTGCACGTCGACTCGCTGAGCGCCCGGCCGGGGCCGGACGCGAGCCTGTCCGGCATCGACCCGTCGCTGCGCGCCGACGCCGCGCTGCTCGCCTCGAACGAGCGCTACGGGATCGTGCCGCTCGACGCGCAGAAGGAGCGGCCGTACGCGGAGATGCGGCGCGACGGCGCCTTCGACCTCGTGATCGGCAACCCGCCGTACGTCGCCGAGAGCGGCAACAAGGTCCTGTTCGACCGCCTGCGCGCGCTCCCCGGCTGGAGCGACCTCTATCGCGGCAAGAGCGACTACCTCTACTACTTCCTCGCGATGGCGGCCGAGAAGGTCGCGCCGGGCGGCCGCATGTGCGTGATCACGCCGGCGGGCTGGATGAACGCCGGCAACGCCGACTGGCTGCGCGAGCGACTCGCCGGCAGCCTGCGGCTCGACGAGTTGTTCCTGTTCGGCAGCATGAGACTGTTCGCGACCGAGGCGGTCGAGCGCGACGTGCGCGCGGGGGCGACGCCGCCGACGGTCGAGAGCGCGATCCTGCTCGCGACGCGC
>DASVFS010000232.1:0-21633 GCA_036379915.1 Conexibacter sp.
TCAACGAGGTCGCTTTGGACTACTACCTGCTTAAACCATGGGACCCGCCCGAGGAGCAGCTGTTCCCGGTCGTCGAGGACCTCCTCACCACGTGGGAGGCGGGCGCGGCGGTCGAGGCCGGCGGCGTGCGGCTCGTCGGGCACCGCTTCAGCCGCGACTCGCACGAGCTGCGCGACTTCCTCGCGCGCAACCGCGTGCCCGCCCGCTGGCTCGACGTCGAACGCGACGGCGAGGCGCGCGAGCTGCTCGCGGTCGCCGGCGTGGCCGAGACGGGCCTGCCGGTCGCGCTGCTCGAGGACGGCAGCGTGCTCGAGCGTCCGTCGATCCTCGAGCTGGCGGAGCGGCTCGGCGTCACCGCGCAGCCGACGGCCGACCACTACGACCTCGTGATCGTCGGCGGCGGTCCGGCCGGCCTGGCGGCGGCGGTCTACGGCGCGAGCGAGGGCCTGCGCACGGTGATGGTCGAGCGCGAGGCGCCCGGCGGCCAGGCCGGCATGTCGAGCCGCATCGAGAACTACCTCGGCTTCCCGACCGGCCTGTCCGGCTCGGACCTCGCGCGCCGCGCGACCGACCAGGCGCGCCGCCTCGGCGCCGAGCTGCTGACCGTGCAGGACGCGGCGGCGCTGCGCGTGGAGGGCGCCGGCCGCATCGTCGAGCTGACCGGCGGCGGCGCGCTGTCCGCCAACACCGTCCTGATCGCCTCCGGCGTCTCCTACCGCAAGCTCGACGCGCCCGGCTTCGCCGATCTGACCGGCGCCGGCGTCTACTACGGCGCCGCGCTGACGGAGGCGCGCGCGTGCAAGGACCAGCACGTCGTCGTGATCGGCGGCGCCAACTCCGCCGGGCAGGCGGCCGTCTACTTCTCCGGCTGGGCGGGGCGCGTGACGATGCTCGTGCGCGGCGCCGGGCTGGAGGCGTCGATGTCGCAGTATCTGATCGAGCAGCTCGCGGCGCTGCCGAACGTCGAGGTGCGCACGCGCGCGCAGGCGGTCGCGGCACACGGCGAGGACGAGCGCCTGCGCGCGCTGACGATCCGCGATGCCGACGGCGCGGAGGCCGTCGAGGAGGTCGACGCCTGCTTCGTCTTCATCGGCGCGGCGCCGCGCACCGACTGGCTCGCCGACGTGCTCGCGCGGGACGAGCGCGGCTTCGTGCTCGCCGGCGCCGACGCGCAGTCCGCCGGCTGGCCGCTCAGACGCGATCCGTACGTGCTGGAGTCGAGCGTGCCGGGCGTGTTCGTCGCCGGCGACGTGCGCGCGCGCTCGATCAAGCGCGTCGCGAGCGCGGTCGGCGAGGGCTCGATGGCGGTCTCGCTGATCCACGAGTACCTGGCGGAGGCGTGAGCGCGACCGCCGACAGACCGAGCGTCGAGGAGCTGCGCCGCGTCGACCTGCTGGACGGGCTCGCGGACGCGCGGCTGGCGGAGTGGGCGGCCGCCGCGCAGCTGCTGGAGCTGACGGCCGGCGACGTGCTGGTCGAGCAGGACGACCCGACGCGCGGCCTGTGGCTGCTGCTGGAGGGGGACGTCGAGACGCTCGTGACGGCCGACGGACGCAGCGAGCGCATCGGCCATCACCGGGCGCCGACCTGGCTCGGCGCGATCGCGGCGCTCACGGGCACCGAGCTGGGCATCACGATCCGCGCGCTGAGCGCCTGCCGCGTCGCGCTCGTGCCGTCCGAGCGCTTCGTCGACCTCGCGCTCGCCGACCGCGCGGTCCATCGCCGCGTGATGGAGCGCGTCGGCCCGGTGATGTCGCGCATGAGCGCGCGCGAGCAGCATCGCGAGCGGCTCGCCGCGCTCGGCACGATGGCGGCCGGGCTCGCGCACGAGCTGAACAACCCGGCGGCCGCGGCGAACCGCGCGGCGAGCGACCTGATCGAGGCGATCAAGGCGATCGCCAAGGCGCTCGACGCGTTCGTCGAGGCGGGCGTCGAGCGCGAGCAGGCCGAGCAGCTGCTCGAGCTCCAGCGCGAGGCGCTCTCGCGGGCCGAGGCGTGCACGGCGCTGGACGCGCTCGACGCCGCCGACGAGGAGGACGCGATGCTCGATCGCCTCGAGCAGCTCGGCGTCGCGGACGCGTGGAGACTCGCGGAGCCGCTCGCGCGCGCCTGCGTCGACGAGGCGTGGCTGAACGAGGTCGCCGCGCTCGCCGGCCCCGCGACCGACGCGGCGCTGCGCTGGGTCGCCGCGTCGCTGACCGCGCGCACGCTCGCGCAGGAGCTGAAGGACTCGACCGAGCGCATGAGCGCGCTCGTCGGCGCCGTCAAGTCCTACGCCTACATGGATCGCGGCGGGCTCGTCGAGGCCGACGTGCACGAAGGGCTGGAGACGACGCTCGTCGTGCTCGGCCACAAGCTGAAGAAGACGAAGCTGCAGGTCGTGCGCGACTACGACCGCACGCTGCCGAAGCTCACGGTGCACGGCTCGGAGCTGAACCAGGTGTGGACGAACCTGCTCGACAACGCGATCGACGCGCTCGCCGGCCGCGGCGAGGGGACGATCACGGTGCGCACGCGGCGCGACGGCCCGTGCATCCTCGTCGACGTCGCCGACGACGGGCCGGGGATCCCGCAGGAGCTGCGCTCGCGCGTGCTGGAGCCGTTCTTCACGACGAAGGAGGCGGGGCGGGGGACCGGCCTCGGGCTCGACACGGCGCGGCGGATCGTCGAGGAGCGCCACACCGGCACGCTCGGCTTCGACAGCGGCCCGGACGGCACCACGTTCCACGTGTGGCTGCCGCTGGAGGGGACCGCGCGCTAGGCCGCGGGCGGT
This sequence comes from Conexibacter sp., assembly GCA_036379915.1. GTDB lineage: Bacteria > Actinomycetota > Thermoleophilia > Solirubrobacterales > Solirubrobacteraceae > Conexibacter. The sequence goes on from DASVFS010000232.1 coordinate 2,774, forward strand.
CTGCCGCCGCTCGCTTCGTACAGCGCGGCGACGGTGACGCCGAGCGCGTCGGCGAGGCGCACGACCGTCGTCGCCCGCGGGTCCTTGTTCGCGCGCTCGATCTCGCTGAGGTGCTTCGGGTGGATGTCGGCCGCGAAGGCGAGCGCCTCCTGCGACAGCTCCCGCTCGCGCCGCAGGTGGCGGATCGCCCCGCCCAGCGCGAGCAGCTCGGGCGCCGGCTGCGTGAAGCGTCTGCGCGGCGTCATCGTCCCATGTCCGGCTGTTCGAACAACACGAACATATGTTCGCATACGACGCAGGCAAGTGTGTAGGTAGAGCACGTAGAACGTTCGTTCGCGTACATGTCCGCCTAAGAGTGGTTGCAAAAGCGGCGTGATACTCCACACACGTACGTGTGTCTGGTATCATTCGCGCATGGCCCGGTCCCGTGATTCCGTCGAGCGCTCTGCTTCCAGCGAGAGCACGTTCACGTACCGGGAGTTCCTCGAGGAGTTCCCCGACAACGAGGCGTGTCTGGCCTACCTCAAGGAGCAGTTCTTCTCGGACGGGACGGAGTGCCCGAAGTGCGGCAAGGCGTCGAAGTTCCACCGGATCACGGGCCGCTCGGCGTACTCGTGCCAGTACTGCGGCTATCACGCCTACCCGACCGCAGGGACCATCTTCCACAAGTCGAGCGTCAGCCTTCAGCTCTGGTTTTTCGCGATCTACCTGATGTCTTCGACGCGCTGCGGGATCTCGGCGAAGCAGCTCGAACGCGAGATCGGCGTCACGTACAAGACGGCGCACCGGATGTTCAAGCAGATCCGCTCGCTGCTCTCCGATGAGGACGAGCCGCCGCTGTCCGGCGACGTGGAGGTGGACGAGAGCGCGTACGGCGGCAAGCCGCGCGCCTACGAGGAGCGCCACCACCTCGGCAACCTGCGCAGAAGCTACCGACCGACGATGCTCGCGATGGTCGAGCGGGGAGGGCGCGTGCGCCCTCGCGTCATCAAGAGCCGCAGCGCCCCGGACATCCGCAAGGCGGTCACGACCCACGTCCTCGGCGACTCGATGCTGTTCACGGACGAGTGGAACGCCTACACGAGAATCGCGACCAGCTACAAGGGGCACAGACGCATCAAGCACAGCGCCCGGATCTACGTGGACGGCGAGACGCATACGCAGACCGTCGAAGGCTTCTTCGGCCTGTTCAAGAACGGCGTGCGCGGCGTCTACCACTCGATCAGCGTGCAGTACCTCCAGAACTACCTGGACGAGTACGCCTTCCGCTACAACCGCCGCAACAGTCGCACGCCTATGTTCTGGGCGATGATGGAGCGGGTCAGGAAGACCGCGCCGGCCGCGACGGCAGCGGCTTAGCTCTGTTCGAGCTTGCCCGTCTCAGGTCCCGCAGGAAGTCCGTCTTCGTGTAGCTCGGGTCCTGCTTCTCTGTCACGTCGCGCTCGGGCGGCGTGGGCATCGTCTTGGAGGGGCGTCTACGAACGGGGCTCATGCGCCATGGCTACCGAGGCCGGCGGCGGCTCTCGCGCCCACAGCGTCAGCGGCCGCGCTGTCGTATGTGGCGGAGGTGATGTCCAGCTCCTTGAAGACCCCTTGGGCCTGCTCGAACGCGGCGCCGTCGGCCTCGGTCGGTGGGATGTAGATGACAGCGATGTCGAGGTCTTCGGGAACCTCCAGACCACCCTCGCTCGTCACCGACCCGCCTCGATCACGAATGTGTCTCGTGACCCACGCCCATGCCTTCACCTGGTCTGCAAGCTCGGCCTGATTCGGGAGCTGGAAGGACCAGCACTGGACGAGCTGGACGGCTCTACCGTTGTGAACGGCAAAGTCGAAGTCGGCGTCGAAGCCCGCGCTCGCGATCGTGACGCGCTCCTTGATCGCGCGCTCCGGCACGTGATGATGGGAGTAGGCGTCGCGAACCGCGGCCTGCGCCTGATGCTTCTTCTTGAACCGGTAGGTGGCTCTCGCAGGGTCCACGAGAAGGCGCTCGAACACCGTGTCCAACGCCGCCTCGGCAGACTCGGCCGACACCGGAGCCGGCGGGGTGAACTGCACGACGTTGTTCATGTCGGTCGCGAGCTCGTTGAGCCACGCAAGCGTTGGCGGCTCGGTGCCGAGCGTTGGCCGGTCAAGATCGGAGATCCGCGCGTCGAGTTCCGCCGTGAATGCCTTCGCTGCCGGCAACAGCCCGTTCAGGTCGAGAGCCTTCGCGCGCGTGTAGTTGGAGATCCAGCGGACGTCCCAATCGTCCGCCTTCTCGTCGCCGGCGATGGCGCCGATGTTCACGAACTCGCCGCGAGCAGCGTCCGGAACGAAGCGGATGAGGGTGTACGTGTAAGGCATCTCGTCTCTATGGTAGGAGGCTCCGCAACCGCTCAGCGACCGGCTGCTGCCGGGCCTCCAAGAAGTTGCTCAGCGCAGCCAGTTCGTCGTCGCCGACCGGCCATTCCGCCGGAATATTCGACATCACGGCGTCGATCTCATCCTTGCTGATCGCCCCGATCGCGTCGGCGAGCCGGGCGACCTCGGCCTCGTCGAGCCCGTCTGGCGGAACCGCGAGGGTCCTGTCGGCCGTTCCAACGGCTGCAAGCGCGGCCGGCGTCCAGTTCGGCCCGCCGGGAAAGAAGTGGCCGTGGTCGTGGCTGAAGTAGGCGTTGTGCGCGGTACCTGAGTACAGCCATTGCTGGTCGGCGCCAGCGAGCCAGTCCATGAGGGCGTAGAAGCCGGCATGACGTCTTCTGTTGTCGTCGTCATTCCGATGACCGAGGCTGCGAGTCTCGAATGCTCCGCTCACGGCCACGCATCCGTGCGCCCAGCCGGGCTCGACGTGGAGGCCGGGGTGGAATTCCCATCCTGCGAGGCTGTCGAGCCTGACCAACGCGGGGGTCGCGACGGACACACCGATCGCGATGCCCAGCCGACCAGCGATCTGCTCGTTGATCGGGATGCGCGGCGAGGTCGGATTGTTGGTGACCTTGCACCAGTAGTCGCCGCTGTCGTCTGCGCGCACCATGAAGCTGCCCGAGACGCCATGTGTGCTTCTGCGCATTGCCATCACGGCGTTGACACCTGCTGCGGAGGACCGGTCGATCGGCATGGGCGCGCACCCTATCGACCGACCCTGAGCAATAAGGCCGGTTCCTGGGCCTCGGGAAGCGCCTCGCCGACGTTCCGCTCGTAGATCGCCACGACGGCCGACAGCGCCAGTTCCAGACCGTGCGCTACGCGCATGAGTGTCGCGAACGTCGGGTTCGTCTCCCCGCGCTCCAGCGCGCCCACGTAGTTCCTATGCAGCCCCGCCGCAAAGCCGAGCGCCTCTTGGCTGAGCCCACGTCGCGCTCGTGACTCGCGCACCGCCCCTCCCAGGGCGACGTGCGCAGGAGAAATCGCCCGCCGGGGCGTACCCTGATCGTGCATCGAGAGCTGATCCTTTCGGTGCCAGACCCCCGGCCGTCGCAAGCGGCGCGGGGGTCACCTCGTCTTGACACCGAGAACGCTACGGCCGGATCAGCCGAAATCGGTACGTGGCACGGCTACATAGTTGCCACGACGCAAGTCCCTGCGCCGGTTCGGTCAGCGCGCGGTCCGCGCGGTCAGCTGCCGAGCCGCTCGTCGAACTGACGGAAGAGGTCGCTCGATTCCAGCTCGAGCGCTCTCGCCAGCTTCAGCACCGTCGTCAGGCGCGGGTCCTTGTTCGCGCGCTCGATCTCGCCGACGTGCTTCGCGCTGAGGCCCGCCTCGTCGGCGAGCGCCTCCTGCGAGAGGTCGCGATCGCGCCGGGCCTTGCGCACCGTGCGACCGAAGGCGAGCAGCTGAGGTGACGCGGTACGCATCCGTACCGTGAAACCTTCACCACCGTTGGTGGTTCAGCCACCGTCTGCTGACGGTAAATCTCCACCGGGAGATGGTTTTGTGGTAATAGTCACGCTTCCGGCGTCTTGGCACCCGGCTTCGCCGACGTGTGACTCCCCCTCACCGCGTCGGCTACGGCAGGCAGGGGCGGATGCCGGCTTCCCCCTCCTCGAGGCTTCTCACCTCGCGGCGGGCTGCACGAGCGCCCCGGGAGCTCCCAGGCCCCGGGGCGTTCGTCGTTCCGCGGCTCGACCGCTGCGGTTCGCGGACGCTCGCGCTTGCATTGCGTCGAGTATCGCGATATATCTTTGAACATCGAGATACTTCAACGCAAGGAGGTCGACATGCATCGCATGGCGATCCACGGCGGCGGCCCGTGCGGCCGCGCCAACTTCCAACAAGGACCTCCCGGTCACCGTGCCCACGAGCGCCACGGTGGCTGGGGCGGACCGCCGTTCGGAGGCGGCGGAGGCTTCCGCGGCCGCGGACGCAGGGCGCGCCGCGGCGACGTGCGCACCGCCGTGCTGCTGCTGCTCGCGGAGGAGCCGCGCAACGGCTACGCGATCATGCAGGAGCTCGAGGAGCGCAGCGGCGGCGCGTGGCGTCCGAGCGCCGGCTCGATCTACCCCGCGCTGCAGCTGCTCGAGGACGAGGGTTTGATCCGGTCTGAGGAGAGCGACGGCCGCAAGCTGCTGCACCTCACCGACGCCGGTCGCAGACTGGTGGAGGAGCGCCCCAGAGACCAGCCGGCGCCCTGGGACGAGCTGGCGGGCGACATCGGCGACGACGCACGCGCCATCATGAAGGTCGCACGGGAGGTGATGATCGCGGCGGCACAGGTGATGCAGACGGGCAGCGAGTCCCAGCGCGCGCAGGCGCGCAGACTGCTCGTGGGCCTGCGGCGGGACCTCTACGGGATCCTCGCCAGCGGCGACGACGAGGGCGAGGACGCGTGAGCGACCTCGACCTGGCCGTCGAGGTCCGCGGGCTCGTCAAGCGCTTCGGCGACGTCGAGGCGGTGCGCGGCATCGACCTCGACGTCCTCGCCGGCGAGACGTTCGGCTTCCTCGGGCCGAACGGCGCCGGCAAGTCGACGACGATCTCGATGCTCTGCACGCTGCTGAGACCGGACGCCGGCAGCGCGCGCGTCGCCGGCCACGACGTCGTCGCCGAGCGCGACGCGGTGCGCCGCAACATCGGGCTCGTCTTCCAGGACCCGACGCTCGACGGCTACCTGAGCGCCGAGCAGAACCTGCGCTTCCACGCCGAGCTGTACGGCGTGCCGAAGGCGGTCGTGCCGGAGCGCATGCGGCTCGTGCTCGAGATGGTCGGACTGTGGGAGCGGCGCGCGTCGCTCGTGCAGACGTACTCGGGCGGGATGAAGCGCCGCCTCGAGATCGCGCGCGGCCTGCTGCACGCGCCGCGCGTGCTGTTCCTCGACGAGCCGACGGTCGGGCTCGACCCGCAGACGCGCAGCTCGATCTGGCGCTACATCGAGGAGCTGAAGGCGGCGGAGGACATCACGATCTTCGTGACGACCCACTACATGGACGAGGCGGAGCACGCCGACCGCATCGCGATCATGGACCAGGGCCGCATCATCGCGCTCGACACGCCGGCCGCGCTGAAGGCGAGCGTCGGCAAGGACCGCGTGCAGCTGCAGGTCGACGACGCCGAGGCGGCGATCGCCGCGTTGCAGGCGCGCTTCGGACTGGAGGCGACGATCGCCGAGGGCCACGTGACGGTCGCGGTCGCGGCGGGGGAGCAGTTCGTCCCGCGGCTGTTCGCGGAGCTGGGCGTGCCGATCAAGGGCGTCTCCGTCGCGCGGCCGTCGTTGGATGATGTGTTCATGTCCTACACCGGCACGACGATCCGCGACGCGGAGGCGGCCGGGGGCGGCCCCGACCCGCTCATGCGCATGATGGCGGGGCGGCGCTGATGGCGACGACCGAGGCCCGCCCGCCCGGGGCGGTATCGACGCCCGTCCGCGTCGTCGTCCCGCCCGGCGGCTGGCGCGCCGACCTGCGCGGCATCAAGGTCGTCTGGCAGCGCGAGCTGATCCGCTTCTGGCGCGACCGCCTGCGGATCGTCACCTCGCTGCTGCAGCCGCTGATCTTCCTGTTCGTGCTCGGCGGCGGGCTCGCGCAGATCGCTTCGGGCGGTACCGAGGGCGTCGACCTGCGCACGTTCATGTTCCCCGGCGCGCTGGCGATGGCGGTGCTGTTCACGGCGATGTTCAGCGCCGCCTCCGTCGTGTGGGACCGCGAGTACGGCTTCCTGCGCGAGATGCTCGTCGCGCCGGTGCGGCGCGGCTCGATCGTGCTCGGCAAGTGCGTCGGTGGCGCGACCGTCGCCTCATTCCAGGGGATCCTCGTCATGGCGCTCGCGCCGCTCGTGCACGTGCCCTATTCATTCGCGATGGTCGCCGAGGTGCTCGCGCTGCAGCTGCTGCTGGCGTTCATGATCACTGCGTTCGGCGTGATGGCGGCCGTGCAGATCACGCAGATGCAGGCGTTCATGGCGCTGATGCAGATGGTCGTGATGCCGCTGCTGTTCCTGTCCGGTGCGCTGTTCCCGCTCAGCGGGCTGCCGCACTGGCTTGCGGTGTTGAACCGGCTCGACCCGCTGACGTACGCGGTCAACCCGATCCGCGAGGCGGTCTTCGCCAACATCGACCTGACGCCGGCCGCGCACGCCGCGCTGCTGCCGGGCATCACCTGGTTCGGCTGGAGCGTGCCGATCGCCGTGCAGGTGCTCGTCGTGGTGCTGTTCGCGCTGACGATGCTGAACGTCGCGATCTGGCAGTTCCGGCGGGCGTAGGACACGTCCGCCGGATTGAGACGCGCGTAATCCACTCATGAGATGGTGATCGCGTGGTGCTGCTGATTCTGTTCGGCTTCCTCGCCGGCGCCGGCACGGCGGTGTCGCCGTGCGTGCTGCCGGTGCTGCCGATCGCGCTCGGCGCGGGGGCGACCGGCGGGCGGCGGCGACCGCTCGGGGTCGTGGTGGGGCTGACCGCCTCGTTCACGTTCGCGACCGTCGCGCTCGTGTACCTGATCGACGCGCTCGGGCTGCCGGACACGCTGCTGCGCACGCTGGCGATCGTCGTGCTGCTGGGGTTCGGCGTGGTGCTGCTCGTGCCGTCGCTGGCGGCGCGTGTCGAGGGGGCGTTGAGCGGTGCTGCGGCGCGGCTCGGTGCGCGGCCGGCGCGTGCGAGCGGGGACGGCTTCGCGTCCGGCCTGGTGGTCGGCGTGTCGCTGGGGATCGTCTACGCGCCGTGCGCGGGCCCGATCCTCGCCGGCGTCATCACCGTCACCGCCTCGCAGCCGTTCACGGCCGGGCGGCTTGCGGTCGCGCTGGCGTACGCGCTCGGCTCGGGAGCGGTGCTGTATCTGCTGATGCTCGGCGGGCGCCGGCTGGTCGCGCCGCTCGCGCGGCGTGGCGGCGCGCTGCAGATGGCGACGGGCGCGCTGATGGTGCTCGTCGCCGTCGCGATGCTGAACGACTACGACTTGCGCTTCCAGTCGGCGATCGCGAAGGACCTGCCGGGCTTCCTCGTCACGCCGACGAAGGCGCTCGAGGAGACGCACGCGGCACGCGACGCGCTGGCCGACGTGCGCGGCGGCCGCACGTCGTCGCGGCTCTCCGCCGCCGCCGACCAGGCGCCGCCGGCCCACGGCGGCGAGACCGGCCGGCTCGGCCTGCGCGACTTCGGGCCGGCGCCGGACTTCGCCGACACGCAGCGCTGGTTCAACACGCCAGAGGGCGGGTCGCTCAGCATGCGCTCGCTGCGCGGCCGCGTCGTGCTGATCGACTTCTGGACCTACACGTGCGTGAACTGCCTGCGCACGCTGCCGTACCTGAAGGCGTGGGACGCGCGCTACCGCGCACAGGGTTTGACGATCGTCGGCGTCCACACGCCCGAGTTCCCGTTCGAGCGCGACGCCGGCAACGTCGCCGACGCGATCGCGCGCGAGGGGATCCGCTACCCGGTCGTGCAGGACAACGACTACGGCACCTGGGACGCGTACGGCAACCAGTACTGGCCGGCGCACTACTTCGTCGACGCCCGCGGGCGCGTCCGCTACGCGCACTTCGGCGAGGGCGACTACGCGCACGCGGAGCAGGTGATCCGCGAGCTGCTGCGCGAGGCGGGGCGGCGTGTGGGCGCGGCGCGCGCGGGCGGGGGCGGTGTGGCCCCGTCGGTCGGCGTCACGACGCCGGAGTCGTACCTCGGCGCCGATCGCGCCCGCGGCTTCGCGAACGGCCCGATCCTGTCGGGCCGCCAGGACTTCGGCACGGCGCCGCCGCCGCGGCCGGACACGCTGTCGTACGGCGGCGCGTGGACGATCGGCCGCGAGGAGGCGACCGCCCGGCCGGGCGCGGAGCTGCAGCTCGCGTTCGGCGCGCGACGCGTGTTCCTCGTGCTCGGCTCGCCCGGCGCGCCGCGCCGCGTGCACGTGCTGCTCGACGGCAAGCCGATCCCCGACGCGCTCGCCGGCCGCGACGTGCGCGACGGCGTCGCCACCGTGCGCGGCCAGCGCCTCTACGACCTCGTCGCGCTGCCGCGCGTCGAGCGGCACGTGCTGGAGCTGCGGCCGGAGGCGGGTGTGCAGGGCTACGCGTTCACGTTCGGGTAGCCGGGCTTAACGACACGACCCGCCGCGAGGGCGGGTCGTGTGTGGGTGGTTAGCCCATGAACAGCTGACACCTGTTCTTTGGATGGTACCGCCCTCCGCCACCTGCTTCGACCGGACGACACGGCGATGGCAAGGCGGTGGTGAGTCGCAGGCGCATGATGATCGCGCCTGCCTCGTCCCGGTCGCCGGTCGAGCAAGGATTGGCGGTGGGCGGGAGACTCGAACTCCATTCGGGGTACCAGCCCGAACTCACAGGTATCAGCTGTTCGCGCCGCCTTGGCGCTTCACCCACCGTCCCGCCGGACTCTAGGTGCGGCCGTGCGGCGGGTCTACACACCATGCATGTGCATTGCGAACCGGCGTTCACGGTTGCGCCGCCGTGAGAAGCTGCCGCGCATGACGCGCCGCCGCCGGCTGTGGATCCTCGGGATCGCGACGCTCGTGCTGTTCACCGTGCTCGTGGTGCTCGACGGCCGGATGCAGGACGCAGGCGGCTACGGGATCGTCGACTTCGAGGTCGCGTTCACGTCCGGCAAGGCGCAGGAGATCATGGACGCGTGGGGCGCGAAGGGGCACGACGCGGCGATCGCGTCGCTGTGGCTCGACTACCTCTACCTGATCGCGTACGCGCTCTTCCTGCGGCTCGCGATCCAGGCCGTCGGCGACGGGCTGCGCGCCCGCGGTCGTGAGGCGCTGGCGGCGCCGGCCGCCGCCCTCGCGCTGCTCCCGCTGATCGGCGCCGCGTGCGACGCGATCGAAGACGCGTTCCTGCTGCTCGTGCTCGGCGGGCATTCGTCGTCGGCCGGACCGGTGCTGGCGGGCGCGTTCGCGACGGTCAAGTTCGCGTGCATCGCGGTCGCGATCGTCTACCTGCTCGTCGGCTTGGTCGCGATGGCGCTCGCGCGGCGCGGCGCGCCCGCGCGATGACCACCGGCGAGCCGTCGGAGATCTTCGCCCCCGGCCTGCTCGACGGGCAGGTCGCCCTCGTCACCGGCGGCGGGACCGGGCTGGGCAAGGCGGCCGCCCACGAGCTGGCGCGCTGCGGCGCACAGGTCGTCCTCGCCGGCCGGCGCGCCGAGGTGCTCGACGCGGCCGCGGCGGAGATCGGACCGAGCGCCTCGGCGGTCGTCGGCGACGTCCGCGAGGACGCGTCGGCGGCGGCGATCGTGGATGCCGTGCTGGAGCGGCACGGCCGCCTGGACGTGCTCGTCAACAACGCGGGCGGCCAGTACTTCGTCCCGGCGGAGGCGATCGCGGCGAAGGGCTGGCAGGCGGTCTTCCGCCTGAACGTCGGCGGGACGGCGCGCATGACCGAGCTGGTCGTCGAGCGCGCGATGCGGCCGGCGCGGCGGGGCACGATCCTCAACGTCACGCTGTCGCCGCATCACGGGCTCGCGGGCATGACGCACTCGAGCGCCGCGCGCGCCGCCGTCGAGGGGCTCACGCGCGCGTGGGCCGAGCGGTGGGCGGCCGACGGGATCGCCGTCGTCGCGCTCGCCGCCGGGCACTTCGAGACGGAGGCTTTGGACAAGTACCCCGACGTCGTGCGCGCCGGTGCCGCGCGCACGGTCCCGCTGCAGCGGCTCGGGCGGCCGATCGAGCACGCCTGGCTCGTCGCGCTGCTCGCCTCGCCGCTCGGCAGGGCGTTCAGCGGCGGCGTCGTCACGCTCGACGGCGCGCGCGACAACTGGTTCGGCCCCTGGCCGCCGCCGACGCTCGCCGACGCCGACGGGATCGTGCCGACGGAGGAGCGGCGCCCGGCGCCGCCGTCCTAGCCGCGCCCCACCAGCAGCGCGATCCCCTGGCCGCCACCGATGCAGAGCGTCGCGAGGCCGAGCTCGTGGTCGCCGCGCTCCATCTCCGCGAGCAGCTTCACGGTGATCGCGGCGCCGGTCGCGGCGACCGGGTGGCCGAGCGCGATCGCGCCGCCGTTCGGGTTGACCTTCGCCTCGTCGAGGCCGAGCTCGTCGATCACCGCGAGCGCCTGCGCGGCGAACGCCTCGTTCAGCTCGATCACGCCGACCTCGTCGAGCGAGCGGCCGGCGCGTTCGAGCACCGTGCGCGTGGCGGGCACCGGTCCGATCCCCATGATGCGCGGGTCGACGCCGCACGAGGCGTAGGCGAGGATACGCCCGAGCACCGGCGCGCCGCGGCGCTCGGCCTCCTGGGCCGACATCAGCACGACCGCGGCGCCGGCGTCGTTGAGGCCGGAGGCGTTGCCGGCGGTGACGGTCCCGTCGCCCTTGAAGGCGGGCTTGAGCTTGCCCATCGCCTCGGCGTCGACCTCCGCACGGATGTGCTCGTCCTGGTCGAACGGCTGCACCTCGCGCTTGACCTTCACCTCCACCGGGACGATCTGGTCGGCGAAGCGCCCTTCGGCGCGGGCGGCGGCGGCGCGGCGGTGCGACTCGGCCGCGAACGCGTCTTGGCGCTCGCGCGAGATGCCGCCGCGCTCGGCGAGCCGCTCGGCCGTGATGCCCATGTGGTCCTTGTCGAACGGGTCGGTGAGCGCGCCGACGACGGCGTCGACGAGCGGCGCGTCGCCCATGCGCGCGCCGAAGCGGGCGCCGGGCATCCAGTACTGGCCGCGGCTCATCGACTCGGCGCCGCCGGCGAGCGCGACGTCCGCCTCGCCGGTCTGGATCGTCTGCGCGGCGGAGACGATCGCCTGCACGCCGGTGCCGCAGAGGCGGTTGACGGTGTAGGCCGGCGTCTCCTTCGGGATGCCGGACTTCATGCCGACGACGCGCGCCATGTACATGTCGCCCGGCTCGGTGTGGATCACGTTGCCGAAGACGACGTGGCCGACGTCCTCGGGCGCGATGCCCGCGCGCTCGATCGCCGCCTGCGAGGCGGTTGCGCCGAGGTCGCTGGGGGCGATGTCCTTGAGGCTCTTGCCGTACGAGCCGATGGCGGTGCGCGCGGCGCCGGCGATCACGACGTCGGTCATGGCGGGTTCGTCGCTCCTCGTGGTCTGGGCTGCGAGGCCGCCTACAGTGACAGGGCATGAGCGATCCGCGTCGCGATTCGCCCGCCGAGCGCTACGTGCGCGAGCGGACGTCGGACCTGCCCGGCGTCGGCAAGCCGCTGACGGAGCGGGCGCGGCTGGGGCAGCGCTCGGTCGAGGCGTACCTGACCGGCGCGAACAACCCGCCGCGGTGGATGGAGCGCGTGCGCGAGATCGACCAGGCTTTGAAGCGCGAGCTACGGCTGCTCGAGGCGGAGCGGCGGACGCTGCGGGCGCGGCACGCACGCGACGCGGACCGGGGCGCGTTCGCGCGGGCGTGGAAGGCGTTTGCGGCCCGGCGCGGCCGCTCGGCGGAGTACCGCGAGCTGAACGAGCTGATCCGCGCGCACAACGAGTGGTACCCGGTCGAGCGCAACCTGCCGGTGAACCCGCGCACGGGGGAGTGGGTGACGGTCGGCGGGCGCTCGTTCCTGCGGCCGCTCGTGGGCGCGGAGTGGATCCTGCGGGAGCTGCCGGCGGAGGAGTGAGCGGCCCGCCTACTCGCAGGCGATGCCGTCGTGATCGGCGTCGAGCCGGTAGTGGTCGGTCCCGACGACGCGGAACGGGCCGCGCACGTAGTAAGGGCCGTTGCCGCCGCCGCCTGCGCAGTCGTAGTCGGAGACGTGGGGACGCAGGCAGCGGCCCTTGTAGTTGGGGTCGCAGCGGTGACGCTTGGCGGGCGCGGGGCTCGCCGCGAGGGCAAGCGCCGTGAGCGCTGCGATGAGGGCGAGAGGGAGGAGCCGCAGCATCTTGTGCCGCGGACAATACTCCGGAAAGAAGCGCTTCGCGCCATTTGGATCGACGATCTCTATCGGGCTGACCGGACGGCTTCTGAACCGGGGAGCGTGTGAGCGGCTGCGGCTCCCGCATGCTTCTTGCCGAGACTTGGCCGCGCCCTCCGTGCCATCGGCTACCTTCCCGTCATGACCTCCACCGAGGTGATCGAGCAGATCGGGCGGCGGCTCGCGAGAGCCGCTCCCGCCAACTCCCGGGTCGTCCTGTTCGGATCGCACGCGCGCGGCAACGCGGACACGGGTGCCGACTTCGACGTGCTGGTGATCGAGCCCACAGTGGGCGACGCGATCCAGGAGGCCGTCCGCCTGCGTCGCGAGCTGGACGAGCTCGACGTGCCGATCGACCTCATCGTCATGGACGAGGCGAAGGCCCAACAGCGGGCGCTCGAGCGCGGCACGATGGTCGCGCACGCCCTGCGCGAGGGCCGCCTCCTTGTCCAGACCTGAGCAGCCTCAGCACGCGCACCGGCTCCTACGCAAGGCGCGATCTGACCTGGCGGCCGCACGTGCGCTCGCCGGCGACGCTGATCAGGCGGACGAAGTCGTCGGCTTCCATGTCCAGCAAGCCGTCGAGAAGTCGGTCAAGGCGGTCATGGCATCGCTCGACCTCGACTATCCACGCACACACGACATCGACTATCTCGTGCGTCAGCTCACCAAGCACAACGTCGCCGTGCCCGACCTGCTGCTCGAAGCGCGCTGGGTGAGCATGTGGGGCGTCTTCACCCGCTACGACGACCTCGACACCGTTCTCGACCGCGCCGCCGCAATCGACGTAGCCACAGTCGCGATCGAATGGGCGTGCAGCGCGATCCCAGCAGGCCCCAACCTGCAGTAGGTGCTCAACCGTGATACCCGCAACTGTGAGCGTGCACAGTTGCGGAAGTCGGGGAGACAGGATTTGAACCTGCGACCGCCCGGCCCCCAGCCGGCTTGCGCAATGGGCGTATGGCGGGATGCCATAGGGGAATGGTCGTGTGGCACGGGCGCGGTGAGTTGGTGGAAGGATCGGACGATGCGGTCGGTACCACCGGCGGTACCAAGCCCTCCGCTTCTCCTTCCATGCTGACCGTCTCCCAAGCCGCCTTCCGCGTCGGTCGCGATCCCACGACGATCCGCCGCTGGATCCGCTCAGGGCGCCTCCGCGCCGAGCGCGTCGGCACGCGCCACGTCATCAAGGAGCATCACCTCTCGCAGGCCGCGCACAGCGACATGCTGCCGCTGCCGCCGGGTTGGGACCGGATGGCCAACGGCGAGCCGATGCCGGACATCGTCGCCTTCATCCGCGGATCGCGCGCCGGTCGCTGACCGCCTCGGCGCACCGCTGGAATGAGCTTCCACGCCGAGGAGTACGCACGCCTGTGCGACCGATACATCCAGTGCGACCCGAAGATCATGGGCGGCGCGCCCGTCATCCGCGGCACGCGCGTCCCGGTCCGCACGATCGCCAGCCTGATCGAAGACGGCGAGTCGCGCGACGTCCTGCGCGAGGACTACCCGCACGTTCCCGAGGAGGCCTACGAGGTCGCGGTCCTGTGGGCTCGTGCGAACCCGCGTTGTGGCCAACCGTGACGCGCCGCCACTGCAACATCCACGCGCTTGCGCTCGCCGCACGATCGGTTACCTTCCCGCCATGACCTCCACCGAGGTGATCGAGGAGATCGGGGCGCGACTTGCGAAAGCCGCGCCGCCGAAGTCGCGCGTGCTCCTGTTCGGCTCCCATGCGCGCGGGACCGCCGACGACGGCTCGGACTTCGACGTGCTCGTGATCGAGCCGACCGTCGAGAGCCCGATCTCGGAGGCGGTCCGGCTGCGCCGCGAGCTGCGCGGCCTCGGAGTTCCGATCGACGTCGTCGTCATGGACGAGGCCAAGGCGAAGCGCCGCGCGGGCGTGCGCGGAACGATGGTCGAGCGTGCGCTGCGCGAGGGCCGCCTGCTTGTCCAGACCTGAGTACGTCAGCCTCGCCGAGCTGCTGCTGCGCAAGGCCGAGTCGGATCTCGCCGCGGCCCGCGTGCTCGCGGCCGAGCCCGACCCACACGACGACGCGATCGGCTTTCACGCCCAGCAGGCTGTCGAGAAGGCACTCAAGGCGGTGCTCGCCCTCGAGCAGATCGAGGCGCCGCGCACCCACGACATCACGTTCCTGGTGGAGCTGCTCGACCAGCATCGCATTGAGATGCCAGCCACGCTCGTCGAGTCCGAATGGCTCGGTCCATGGGCGGTGACGATGCGCTACGACGACATCGAGGAAGTCTTGGATCGCACCGGAGCACTCGATGCCGCCCTCGCGGCGACCGAGTGGGCCAGCGGTCGGATCGACGGCCACCGCCAGGTCTGAGCGTCGGCGACGGGGGTGCGGTCGCGACCGACCTCCGGACATGAAGACCAGCGGCTCAATGCCGACAACCCGTGCCACATATGCGCGGTTGCGCTCGCCGCACGGTCGAATACCTTCCCGCCATGTCCTCCGCTGAGGTGATCGAGCAGATCGGGGTGCTGCTCGGCAAGGCGGCGCCGCCCAACTCGCGCGTCATCCTGTTCGGGTCGCACGCGCGCGGCACCGCACATGCAGACTCCGACTACGACAGAGGCCGTTCTCGCCCTAACGCCGAAAACCCCGCTCTCACGGGACTTCCAGATATCGGGGAGACAGGATTTGAACCTGCGACCGCCCGGCCCCCAGCCGGGTGCGCTACCAGACTGCGCCACTCCCCGTGGTGCTATGTGCCAGAGCGGGCGACGGGAATCGAACCCGCCCTAGAAGCTTGGAAGGCTTCTGTGCAACCACAACACTTCGCCCGCAGGCTGAGGGCAGATGATACCCGCGCGAGCGGGGCGGCGGGCGGGCGTGGCCGAGGGCGAAAGGATCGGAGGACGCAGAGGGCATCGGGAGCCTCGCCGACGAGACGGTAGCGGCGCATTTCGACCCACTGCTCTGAATACTGGAACGGCGTGAGGGCGCCTCATCCACGATGCGATGCTGTGTTGCGGGCGGGCTTGTCCTGTGCCGTGGCGATGGTGCTTGTCCTCGCGCTCGTCGGCACATCCGTCGCTTCATATCCCGTCTGGCTGCAGCCGTTCGAGGTGGTGGGCGGAACCGAAGGTGTGCAGGATGTCTCGGTAGCGATGAACGGCGGCGGGGACGCGGTCGTCGTGTGGGGTGAGCGGAACGGCGAGGTGCACTACACGAGCGTGCACGCGTCGATTCGCTCAGATGGAGTATTCGGTTCGCCTGCGGAGCTGTCGCCGCCTGAGGCGGATGGTCTGGAGCCGCGTCCGCAGGTTGTGCTCGACCGGGCCGGGAGTGCGCTGGCGTTGTGGGAGCGGTTTCCGTCCACGATCATGCTGGCCCGGCGCGCGGCGGGTGCTGGGTGGGGTGCTTCGGCCATCCTCGATGGCCCGGATCCGGATGTGTCGAACTCGGGTGCTTGGAATCCGCGCGTTGCGGTCGCTCCGGCCGGCAACGCCCTCATCGCCTGGACGACGAGCGGCGGTGGATCCCTTGTGCGTGCCGCGGATGTGAGCGTCGCCGGCGTGTTTGGGCCTCGTACGACGATCTCGCAGCCAGACGACAGCGACGACGCCCCGCGTGTCGCGTTCGGTCCAAGCGGCGAGGCCCTGTTGGCGTGGAACGACACTGCCGCTGGATATGTCGCAACGGTTGCGCTGCGGGTGCCGGGCGAAGCGTTCTCAGCCGAGGAGCGGCTCTCGGATCCGAGCACGCCAGGGGGCGGAGCTCGTCCGGCGATCGATGCGGCCGGCGACGCGATCGTGGCCTGGACTGCGGACGTCGGTTCCGACCAGGTCGTGCAAGCGGCGATCCATCCGGCTGGCGAGAACTGGTGGAGCGACCCGATTCCGCTGTCGGAGCCTGCACCCCACGTGGGGCCACCCGAGATCGCATCGGCTGGTGACGGGACGACGACCGTCGTGTGGTCGCAGTCCGTCGACGGCATCCGCTCGACTATTCAGGGCGCGACTCGCCCGCATGGCGGAGCGTTCGGCAGACCGATCGACCTGTCCGCTCTGAGCCAAGGCCCGACATCTCCACAGATCGCAGGAGGGGCCGATGGGACGACGATCGTCACATGGTCTCACGCGGATGGCCACGCCTGGACCGTCCAAGCATCGACCCGGTCTCCGGGGGGTGCTTTCGGCAACCCCGTCGATCTCTCCGTACCCGCGTCGGATCAGCAGTCGCCGTACGTGGCGGTAGGCGACACCGGCGACGCGCTGGTTGCGTGGCACCGGTGGGACGGCAGACGCTCGCTTGCCGAGGTCGCCGCGTATGACGCCTCGCCGCCTCGAATCGAGGGTGTCACGGTTCCCGCGACAGCGCGAGTTGGGCAAGCCGCGCACATGGCTGTCGCGGCGGCCGATATCTCCTCGCCGGTGACCACCACATGGTCGTTTGGGGACGGGAGCGTTGCGGAGGGTCCTAACGTCGTGCACGCATACCAGCAGCCCGGCTCCTACGAGGTGCGAGTCGTCGCCACCGACACGGCGGGAGGAACCGCCGTCAGCACGCGCCGTCTCGGAGTAGAGCGCGCTCCAGGGCCATTGCGGCCACACCTGAGTCGCCTGCGGCTGGAGCCCGCCGTGTTCCGCGCGAGCGCTCCGTATGACGACGGGGTACGAGCCCTCGCAGGCACAAAACCCACGGGATCGCACGTGCGCTTCGGGCTCGACATGATCGCCAAGGTGTCGTTTGCCGTCGAGCGTCGGACGCACGGGCGCCAGGTCCACGGGCGCTGCGTGAAACTGACGCACGGGACGCGAGGTGCCAAGCCGTGTGTGCGCTTGGTGCCCGTGCGCGGCAGCTTCACGCAGTGGGCCGCTCCAGGAGCGAGCCGGATCCCATTCGGTGGTCGGCTGAACGGCCACGCGCTCAGGACCGGTCGGTATGTGCTGGTGGCGACGCCGACTTCGTTGGGTATCCGCGGCAGCAGCGCGCGGGCTCCGTTCCGCATCCGCCGCTAGCCGTAGTCTTGATTTCTTGGGCCTGGGGGCCGGCTGCCAGTTCGGCGAGGCTCAGCGTCGAGACCCAGGTCTCGCTCTCGAGCAGCGCCTCGGCGCTCGCGGGGCCGCGCCGGCCAATGCGCGCGAGGTCGGCGACCGGGACGCCGGGGCCGGTCACGACGAAGCGCTCGCCACGATCGAGGGCGCGCATGATCTCGCCGCTTCTGTCACGCAGCTCGCGCTGCGAGAGCGCTAGGACTGCTGCGAGCGCGCCGCGCCAGACGCGCGCCAGGCCCTCGGTGCTAGCGTCGACTGCATGGCTCGCGTCTTCTTCGCGATGGGCATGTCCCTCGACGGCTACGTCGAGGACGCGAGCGGGAGCTTCGACTTCGCCGCGCCGGACGACGAGGTCCATCGCATCGCGAACGAGCAGGCGCGCGACGCCGCCGTGTTCGTGTTCGGGCGCCGCATGTACGAGCTGATGGAGGGCTTCTGGCCGGCCGCCGCGGCCGCTCCGGAGGAGCTGTCGGAGGTGGCGGCGGAGTTCGCTCGCGTGTACGTCGAGACGCCGCGCGTCGTCGTCTCCGATTCGCTCGGCGACGTGCCGGACGGGGTGCGGCTCGTGCGCCGCGCCGACGCGGCCGCCGAGGTGGCGCGTCTCGCGCGCGAGCACGCGGGCCACATCGAGGTCGGCGGGCCGACGCTCGCCGCCGCGGTGTTCGACCTGATCGACGAGTTCCGCATGTGGGTCAACCCGGTCGCGGTCGGCGGCGGCAAGCCGTACTTCCCCGCCGACGGCGAGCAGCTGCGCCTGCGCCTGCTGGAGCAGCGCGCCTTCGCCTCGGGCGCGCTGTACCTGCGCTACGAGCGCGTCCGCTAGATCGCGGGCCCGCCTTGACACCACGCCCCGCCGCCGGTTGGCTACCCGCCATGCAGTTCGCGGCGCCGGCCGAGCACTACGACCGCTTCATGGGGCGCTACACGCCGACGCTCGCGGCGGCGCTCGCCGACGTCGCCGACCTCGCGCCGGGCGCGCGCGTGCTCGACGTGGGCTGCGGGCCGGGCGGGCTCGCGAGCGAGCTCGCCGCGCGCGTCGGCGCCGAGAACGTGGCGGCGGTCGACCCGGCGCCGCAGTTCGTGGACGCGTGCCGCGAGCGCATCGCGGGCGCCGACGTCCGCGAGGGCGTCGCCGAGGCGCTGCCGTGGGCCGACGCGGAGTTCGACGCCGCGCTCTCGTCGCTCGTGCTCGCCTTCATGCGCGACCCCGACGCGGGCGTGCGCGAGATGGCCCGTGTGACGCGCGACGGCGGCACGGTCGCGGCCTGCATGTGGGACACCACGACCGGCGGCATGACGATGCTGCGGATCTTCTGGACCGCGGTGCGGGAGATCGATCCGAGCACGCAGGGCGAGCGGGCGCTGGCCGGCACCGCCGAGGGCGACATCGCGCAGCGCTTCGAGCGCGCCGGTCTCGAGCAGGTGGTCGAGGGAACGCTCACCGCACGCGCCGAGTACACGGGCTTCGACGACTTCTGGGAGCCGTTCACCTTCGCGGTCGGACCGGCCGGTCAGCACCTCAGATCGCTGAGCGACGAGCAGCAGAC
>DASVFS010000233.1:0-91925 GCA_036379915.1 Conexibacter sp.
CGACGCGCGCGTGGCCGGCCGCGGCCTGTGGGGCGCCTGTTAGGGTTCGCTCCCCCATGAAGATGCGACAGAGCCTCGCTCAGCTCGAGCAGGCCTTCTTCGAGGAGATCGCGGAAGACCGCGCGCGTCGTCAGCGCCTGCGGGAGACCGCCGCTCAGCGCTCGCGTCAGCGGCAGCTGGAGCGCGTCCACAAGCACGGCAACTGGCGCTTCGCGTTCCTCGTGCTCTCGATCGTCGTGACCGCCGTCGTGGTCACGATCGCGATGTTCGAGACGCTCTACTACGCGATGGGCTGAGGCCCGCGCCGCCGGCCGGGCGGCCGGCCCGCGCCGCGCTCAGCCCTCCGACCCGATGTCGCGGAGGGCGGCGTCGACCTCCTCGCGCGCCCCCGCTCCCGCGTTCTCCTCCTGGATCTCCAGGTAGACCTCTCTGCGGAAGACCGGGACGTCGCGCGGCGCCTGGATGCCGATCCGCACCTTCTCACCCATGATCGCGAGGACCGAGACCTCGATGTCGTCCCCGATCATGATGCTCTGGTTGGACTTGCGCGTCAGGACCAACATTGCGCCGATGCCTCCCTGCTGTCCATGGTGGCCGGATGAGCGATCGGACGGCAAGGCAGGGGCACCGATCCCTCCACAGGAAGAATAGCTGCACCCCCCGCCGTCTTCCCCATTTCCCGGCGAATCGCCGTCGGCCGACATTCGCTAGTCTGCCCGGCCGATGGCACGCAGATCGCTTCGCCCCCAGCTGAACCAGATTCGCACATGGGTGCGCCAAGGCCGCACCGACGCCTGGATCGCGCACCAGCTCGAGGTCACGACCCAGCAGATCGCCGCGTTCAAGCGCGAGAACAGACTCGTCCCGGACGAGGCGGAGCCCAACGGCGCCGTCGACTTCGACGACGAGATCGACCTCCGCGCCGAGGACGACGCGCTCATCGCCGCCGAGCTCGAGGCCGCGCAGAAGCAGCGCGAGCAGGAGGAGGCCGAGGCCGCCAAGAAGGCCGCGCGCAGACGCTCTCGCAGAGCCGCCGCCGTCGAGGCGGACGACGAGGCGGAGGCGGAGGAAGGCGAGGACGAGGACGGCGAGAAGCCCTCCCGTCGCCGCGGGCGCCGCGGCGGGCGCCGCCGCAAGACACGCGCGGGCGGCCCGCTCGAGGGCACGTTCGACCACGGCGACGAGGGCTATGGGCTGTGGCTCGACCCGGCCGTGCAGGACGATCCCGTCTACGCCGAGCACTGGGCCGGCCACCGGCCCGTCGAGATCACGATCGAGGAAGACAAGATCGTGATCACGCGCATCGACGCCGAGGACTGAGCGCTAGCCCTGGTCGAGCGGCGACGCTTGCCGCTCGATCTCGTCCGCGTCGCGCCGGCGCCCGCCGGACCAGTCGGACGCCTCGCGCACGTAGCGCGCGAACGCGGCGTCGCCGGCCGTCTGCGCGTCCCATGCGCGCGGATCGTGCGGGACGGTCGCGAGCGCGACGTCGAGGCACCAGTCGGTCCCCGCGCTGTACAGCTCCGCCAGCTCGCCCGTCGTGAACGGGCCGCCGAGGCGGCGGCGCAGCTCGTCCACGATGCGGTCGACGACCCGCTCCAGCAGGCGCCGCTCGTCCGCGTCCGCGCGGCTCAGGCGTCGCTGGCCGTCGCTCCACAGCTGCAGGGCGGTGTCGACGTGCATGGCGCGCAGGCTACCCGCCGACGGCGGGCGCACGCGGCCCCGGGCTAGTCCTTCGGCAGGCCCTGGACGACGTAGGGGCGCTCGCCGGGCTTGACCATCCCGAGGCGGCGCGCCTCGGCCTGGACGCTGCGCGGGTCGCGCAGCGCTCTCGCACGCTGCAGCAGCGCCTCGTGCTCGCGCTGGAGCTCCTGCACGTGCGCCTGCTTCGCGTTCGACTCGCGCCACGTCGACAGCAGCGACCGCGCCGGGCCGATGTACGCGAGCGCGACGAACAGCAACAGCGCGAGCAGCGCGACGCGCCCGACGCGGTCCCACCGCACGCGCAGCGCGGCGGCGCCGAGCGCCGTCGTCGCGGTCGGCCGAGCGGGCGGGCGGCGAGCGGCAGCGGATCCAGCAGGCGGCATCGCGACCCCTTTCGCGGGCCGCCCGCGTTCTCCTTCCCGCGGCTACGCGGCGCGTCTGAAGGCGCTCTTGCCCGGGAACGCCGCGTCCGAGCCCAACGCCTCCTCGATCCGCAGCAGCTGGTTGTACTTCGCCACGCGATCCGAGCGCGACGGCGCGCCCGTCTTGATCTGCCCGCAGCCGGTCGCGACCGCCAGATCGGCGATCGTGACGTCCTCGGTCTCGCCCGAGCGGTGCGACATGACGGCGCTGTAGCCGGCCTCGCGCGCCAGCTTGATCGCGTCGAGCGTCTCCGTGAGCGTGCCGATCTGGTTGACCTTGATGAGGATCGAGTTCCCGACTCTCTGGTCGATGCCGCGTCTGAGGCGCTGCGCGTTCGTGACGAACAGGTCGTCGCCGACGAGCTGGACCTTCTCGCCGAGGCGCTGCGTCAGCGTCGCCCAGCCGTCCCAGTCGCCCTCGTCCATGCCGTCCTCGATCGAGACGATCGGATAGCGCGCGGCGAGGTCGGCCCAGTAGTCCGCCAGCTCGGCGGCCGAGAGCGAGCGCCCCTCGTGCTCGAGCACGTAGCGGCCGGCGTCGTAGATCTCGCTCGTCGCCGGGTCGAGCGCGATCGCGACGTCTTCCCCGGGCGTGTAGCCGGCCGCTCTGATGCCGGCGATCAGCACCTCCAGCGCCGCCTCGTTGGAGGCGAGGTCGGGCGCGAAGCCGCCCTCGTCGCCGACGGCCGTGCCGAGCCCGCGCTCGTGCAGCGTCCGCTTGAGGTGGTGGAAGACCTCGGCGCCCATGCGCAGGCACTCGGAGAACGAGCTCGCGCCCCACGGCACGACCATGAACTCCTGGAAGTCGACCTTGTTGTCGGCGTGCGCGCCGCCGTTGAGGACGTTCATCATCGGCACGGGCAGGATGTGCGCCGCGTCGCCGCCGAGGTAGCGCCACAGCGGCTGGCGCTCCTCCGCCGCCGCCGCGTGCGCGGCGGCGAGCGAGACGGCGAGGATCGCGTTGGCGCCGAGGCGCGACTTGCTCGGCGTCCCGTCGAGCTCGATCAGCAGGCGGTCGATGCCGGCCTGGTTGGTCGCGTCCCTGCCGCGCACGGCGGTGGCGATCTCGCCGTTGACGTTGCCGACCGCCTTCGCGACGCCCTTGCCGAGGTACGCGTCGCCGCCGTCGCGCAGCTCGGTCGCCTCGAACTCGCCGGTCGACGCGCCCGACGGCACGGCCGCGCGGCCCCACGCGCCGGAGCGCAGGGACAGCTCGACCTCGACGGTCGGGTTGCCCCGGCTGTCGAGGATCTGGCGGGCGTGGACGTGCTCGATCTGGCTCATTCGCTCTCCTGGGAGGGGGACTCCGCGGTCAGGCGCCCGCGGGCGTAGTAGGCGAGTTGCTCGTCAGGCGGGAGATCCTCCCAGGCGCGGTCCTCGCGTGCCGCCAGCTCGACGGCCGTCTCGACCCGCCCGCGGAAGCGCTCGCTCGCCGCGCGCAGCGCCAGCTCGGGATCGACCTTCAGCTTGCGGGCGACGTTGACGGCGGCGAACAGCACGTCGCCGAGCTCGTGGAAGCGCGCATCGGCGTCGGGCGCGGCCTCGAGCTCCTCCAGCTCGTCGCGCACCGACTGCAGCGGACCCTCCACCCCCGGAAAGTCGAAGCCCGACGACGCGGCCCGGCGCTGCACCTTGCGCGCGTGCAGCAGCGACGGGAGGTTCTCCGGCACCTCGGCGAAGACGCCCTGCTCGCGCCCTTCCTCGCCCTGCTTGATCTGATCCCAGTTGCGCAGGACATGGGCGGCGTCCTCGACCTCCACGTCCGAGAAGACGTGCGGATGGCGCCGAATCAGCTTCTGCCGGCAGTGCTCGGCGACGGCGGCGAGGTCGCCCGCTCCGCGCTCCTCCAGCAGCAGCGCCAGGAAGTGCACTTGGAACAGCACGTCGCCGAGCTCGTCGAGCAGCTTGCCGTCGTCGCGCCGGTGCGCGGCGTCGGCGAGCTCGTACGCCTCCTCGAGCGTGTGCGGGACGATCGTGCGCTCGTCCTGCTCGCGGTCCCACGGGCACTCGCGCCGCAACCGGCGCGTGAGCTCGTCGAGGCGCAGCAGCGCCTCCTGGATCTCCGACCGGCTCGCGCTCACGCGCGGGAGGCTACTGCCCGGTCGTGCTGGCGCCCGCGGGCGTCGAGGCGGCCGTCGAGGTGGTTCTCGGCGTCGGCGCGTTCTTGCAGAGCTGGACGATGAAGCCCTCGCGGCAGTTCGTCTTGCCTCTCCAGCGCTCCTGGAAGTCTCTGACGAACGTGCTCATCCGCGTCTGCTGGCCCTGCTGCTCGAGCAGCGCTCTGATCTGCGTTCTCGACGCGGAGAGCGGCGTCTGTCTCGCGGGCGCGATGCTCGTCACGCGCAGGACGTAGTAGCCGAACTGGCCCTTGACCGGTCCGACGATCACGCCCTTTCTGGCGCCGAAGGCGGCCTGATCGAAGGCTCTGTCCTGCTGGCCCTGGCTGACGCCCTTCAGTTCGCCGCCGGTCGCCTTCGAGGCGGCGTCGGTCGAGTACTGTCTTGCGGCCGCGGCCCAGCTGGTGCCGTTCTGGACGGCGCTCTTGGCGGCGTTCGCCTGCGCCGCCGTTCTCGTCAGAATCAGCTGCACGTCGCGCCGCTCGGGCACCGCGAACTGTGCTCTGTTTCTGTTGTAGTAGCTCTGGACCTGCGCGTCGGTGACGGGCGAGGCGCTGCTCTGGATCTTTCTCGTGAGCGCTGCGGCGAGCGCCTGTATGCGGACGCGCTCGAGCACGTCGTCCTCGGTCATCCCCGACTGGTCGAGGAATCTCTGGTACGCCTTTTCGGTCGGGAACGACTGTCTCTTGGTGGCCGCGAACTGTCTTCTGACGTCGGCGTCGGTGACGTTCACGTCCTGCGCCTCGGCCTCTTTCTCTATCCAGAGGTTCTGGATGAGCGTGCCCACCGTCTGCTGGACGATCGCTTCGTTCTGCTGTCTGCACTGGGCGCGCAGGGTGACGTCGGTCGGCGCCGGCTGACCTCTCGCCGGTCTCGACTGTCTGCGCAGCGCAGCGATGCATCTCGTGAACGTCGGCGGATCGGGGATCACGGCCTCCGCGCCGCCCTGGGCGGAGCTCCTCGCCGTGACCTCGGCCCACTTCTCGTACTGGTCTCTGGTGATCGCCGTGCCGTCGACGCTCGCGATCGCGTCTCCGGGCACGCTGTTGTCGCTGCTGCCGCAGGCGACCAGCGCGGTCGCGACCACAAAAAAGGCGCCCAGCGCCAGAAGGATGCGAAGTGTTGTCCTCACGAGCAGGGGCACTCTAGCGAACCCGCGCACGCCGGTGCGTCAGTTGCGCCAATCGTTATCCAACTTTTAGCCGCGGGCCTTCGACCATCGGCCGGAAAATTGGCGAATAGCAGGACTTAAGCCGCCTGGCGCGTGACCGCCAGCAGCACGTCGGCAGCGCGCACCACGGCCGGGAAGCGGGCGGCCGGGTCCTCCGGCACGCGCATCGACAGCTGCGACTTGCCCGACT
This sequence comes from Conexibacter sp., assembly GCA_036379915.1. GTDB lineage: Bacteria > Actinomycetota > Thermoleophilia > Solirubrobacterales > Solirubrobacteraceae > Conexibacter. The sequence goes on from DASVFS010000233.1 coordinate 5,605, forward strand.
CGTAGAGCGCCTCCGGGATCTGCTCGCGGATCGCCTTCGCGCGCCGCGAGTCGAGCTCGATCGGCGTCACCGCGAGGCGGCCGCCGCGGAAGCTGACGGCGCGCGCACCGGCCTCGCCGAGCTTGATGCGCGCCTGCTGCAGCAGCAGCAGGTTCTCCAGCGGCGGCGGCAACTCGCCGAAGCGATCCTGCAGCTCGGTGCGCAGCTCGTGCAGCTCGGCCACCTCGCGCGCGCCGGCGATGCGGCGGTGCACGTCGATCTTCGCCTGCTCGTACGGGACGTAGTCGGCCGGCACGTAGGCGTCGACGTTGACGTCGAGTCTGACCGGCTCCCAGTCCTCGTCGGCGGCGGCGCCATCGCCGCCGAGCTCCGCGACCGCCTCGTCGAGCATCTGCATGTACAGCTCGAACCCCAGCGCGGCGACGTGGCCCGACTGCTCGTCGCCGAGCAGGTTCCCCGCCCCGCGCAGCTCGAGGTCGCGCATCGCGACCTTGAAGCCGGCGCCGAGCTCGGTGTAGTCCGACAGCGCCGACAGCCGCTGCGCGGCCTCGGGCGTCAGCGCGGCCGCCGACGGATAGAGCAGATACGCGTACGCGCGCTCGCGGCTCCGGCCCACGCGCCCGCGGATCTGGTAGAGCTGCGCGAGCCCGAAGTGGTCCGCGCGCTCCACGATCAGCGTGTTCGCCTGCGGGATGTCGATGCCCGACTCGATGATGCTGGTCGCGACGAGCACGTCCGCCTCGCCGCGCAGGAACGCCAGCATCCGCTCCTCGAGCTGGTGCTCGTCGAGCTGGCCGTGCGCGACGACGAAGCGCGCCTGCGGCACGAGCCCGCGCAGCCGCTCCGCCGTCTCGTCGATCGTCTCGACCCGGTTGTGCAGGAAGAACACCTGTCCGCTGCGCGCCAGCTCGCGCTCGATCGCGGCCTTCACGAGCTGCTCGTCGTACTCGCCCACGTACGTCTTGACGGGGCGGCGGCCCTCCGGCGGCGTCTCGATCACCGACAGGTCGCGGATCCCGGCGATCGACATCTGCAGCGTGCGCGGGATCGGCGTCGCGCTCATCGCGAGCACGTCGACTCTCAGCTTCAGCTGGCGCAGCAGCTCCTTCTGCTTGACGCCGAAGCGCTGCTCCTCGTCGACGATCAGGAGGCCGAGGTCCTTCGCGCGCACGTCGCGCGAGAGCAGCCGGTGCGTGCCGATCAGGATGTCGACCCTCCCCTCGCCGAACGCCTTGATCGCCGCTCTCTGCTCGGCCGCCGGACGAAAGCGCGAGACGTGCTCGATCGTGAACGGGTAGTCCTTCAGCCGCTCCTTGAAGGTGCCGTAGTGCTGCTGCGCGAGGATCGTGGTGGGGACGAGCACCATCACCTGTCTGCCGTCGGCGGCCGCCTTGAAGGCGGCACGGAGGGCGACCTCCGTCTTGCCGTAGCCGACGTCGCCGCAGATCAGGCGGTCCATCGGGCGGCCCGTCTCCATGTCGGCCTTGACCTGCTCGATCGCCTCGCGCTGGTCGGCCGTCTCGCGGTAGGGCCACGCGTCCTCGAACTCGCGCTGCCAGTCCGTGTCGGGCGGGTAGGGATGGCCCTCGCGACGGCGCCGCTCGGCGTAGAGGTTGAGCAGCTCGCCGGCCAGCTCCTGAGCGGCTCTGCGGGCGCGCGACTTGATCGTCTCCCAGCGCGTGCCGCCGAGCTTCGAGAGCGGCGGATGCGCGCCGTCGGCGCCGACGTAGCGGCTGATCTTGGCGAACTGGTCGACCGGCAGGAAGACCTTGTCGGTGCCGGCGTACTCGAGGTTCAGGTAGTCGCGCGTGACGCCCGCGACGGTCTTCGTGTCGAAGCCGGCGAAGCGCGCGAGCCCGTGGTCCTCGTGCACGACAATGTCGCCGGTGCGCAGGTCGGTGAAGGAGCGCAGCGCGCCGCGGCGGCGGCCGCCCGCGGCCTGTCCCCCGGTGCGCGCGGCGCGACGGCGGAACAGCCGGTGCTCGGGGACCACCGCGAGTCTGAAGCCGGGCGCGACGAAGCCGTCGCGCAGGCGCGCCTCGGCGAACGCCAGGTCCGGGCGGGTGGGAACCGCGTTCCCGCTGCCGTCGACCCAGCGGACCTTCAGGCGGCCGAGGTTGTAGGCGGCGCGCTCCCCTTCGCCTCTGGCGCCGAACGCGACGATCGTGCGGTAGCCGGAGCGCACGAGTCTCTCCAGCTCCGGCTCGGCGTCTCTCACGCTGCGCGCGGCAACGTCCGCCGCCTGCCCGCGGAACTGGAACGGCTGGTGCTGGTCGATCGCCGACAAACGCACCTTCGCGCGCGCGTCGAGGGCAGTCTCGATCGCGCCCGGAGCGATGTAGAGGTGGTGTGCGTCCTCGTCGTGGAACGCGTTGCAGACGTCGGTCCAGTGGTCGACCAGCGCCGGTGCGATCTCCTCCTCGGCCGCGATCAGCACGGCGGCGTCGGGCACGAGGTCGAGCATCGCGTGGAAGTCGCCGACCGGCAGCAGCTCCGCCACGTCGGGGCGCTCCGCCCCCTCGCCTGCGATCGCGGCGACCTCCGCCAGCTCACGATGCTCGGCCGCCAGCTCGGCGGCGGGCGCCACCTCGACCTCGTCGACGTCGCCGAGCGAGCGCTGGGTGAAGGTCGAGAACCAGCGCAGCGACTCGATCTCGACGTCGAACAGGTCGACGCGGATCGCGTGGTCCTCGGTCGCCGGGAAGACGTCGAGCAGGCCGCCGCGGATCGCGAACTGGCCGCGGTCCTCGACCTGCTCGACGCGCTCGTAGCCGGCGGCGACGAGGTCCGCGGCGCACTCGTCGAGATCCAGCAGGTCCCCTCTTCTGAGCGTGAAGCCGTGCGGGCGCAGTCTCGGATCGGGAACCTTCTCCGACAGCGCGACGGCGGAGACGACGACGACCGGCGCGCCGTGGGCGCCAGCCGTGGCCTCGTCGTCGAGCAGCGCGTCGAGCGCCGCGACACGCAGGCCGACGAGGTGCGCCGGCGGGGCCAGGTGCGACTCGTACGTGACGCCGCGGCTCGGGTAGAAGCGCACCCTGCGCGGCGCGAGCCAGGTTCTGAGGTCGGCCGCGAGGTCACGCGCGTGGCGGTCGTCGCCGGCGACCACGAGCAGCGGCCTGGTCCGATCCTCGTCGGCGAGCGCCGCGACGAGGTACGGCTTGAGCGAGAGCGACACGAACGCGCGACCGCCCGCGCCGGCGAGCGCCGCGGTCTGCGGGTCGTCGGAGGCGTATGCGAGGAGGGCGCTGAGCATCGGAGCGGGCACGCAGAACGGCCGCGCAGCGGCTGCGCGGCCTCTGGGTTGAGTGTACGTGGCGGCGCTCCGTTCGAGCGGTCTCGCGGTGCGGGGCGCCGCCCGAGGCCATCGAGGGCGACGTGCGGCGGGGTCCGCGCCCCGACCGCGCGAGCGCTCAGCGGCCACCGATCCCCGCTCCGCCGTGCACCAGACGAATGAGTGTCAACTTTTATCCCTTATAGGGGCAAAACTTGACACTCACGGGACCGGTGCATCGGAACCGCAACCCGTTCCCTCCCCCTCGAGGCCCACGGCGGGCGCCGCGCGCGCCCGCGACGCCCGAGCGGAGCGCTACCCGGCCAGCGACCGCGAGCCCAGCACGATCGACTCCGCCACGTCGGCGGCGTCCGCCACGAGCGCCTCCACGTCCCCGCGCGGCTCGCGGAATCTGCCGAGCACGTACGCGGCCACGCGATCCGGGTCGGTCGTCGGTGGGCGGTCCACGCCGATCCGCACGCGCGCGAAGTCGGCCGACCCGAGCTCGCGCTTCAGCGACTTCAGCCCGTTGTGGCCGGCCAGCCCGCCGCCGACGCGCGCGCGGATGTCGCCGAACGGCAGGTCGATCTCGTCGTGCAGGACCAGCACGCGCTCGAGCGGAACTCTCAGCGCGCCGCGCGCCGGGCCGACCGAGCGGCCGGCCTCGTTCATGTACGTCTGCGGCAGCAGCACCGCGACGTGCGGGCGCTCGGCGCCGACGTCCGGCAGGCCGACGCGGCCGTCCGTGATCAGGCCGGCGTACTTCTTCTTCGCGCGCGCGAGCCCCCAGCGCGCGGCGAGCAGGTTGGCGACCTCGAAGCCGACGTTGTGGCGCGTGCCGGCGTACTCCGAGCCCGGGTTCCCGAGCCCGACGATCAGCCAGTCGGTGCGCGCCGCCCCTGGCAGGCGCACGGCGGCGGTGCGGCTACTCGCCGCCGTCCGAGGAGTCGCCCTCGGCGGCGGCCTCGCCCTCGGCGCCGCCCTCGCCGACGACCTCGGTCTCCGTCTCGAGCTCCTCGCTCGGCTCGACGGACAGCCGCGGCGGGGTGACCGTGACGATGACCGTCTCGGCGACGTCGTCGAGCAGCGTCACGCCCGCAGGCACGGTGACGGCGTCGAGCGTGATCGTGTCGCCGATCTCGGCGGCGGAGACGTCGTGCACGATCGAGTCGGGGATCTCGTTCGGGAGCGCCTCGATGTTCAGCTCGCGCGTGACCTGCTCGAGCACGCCGCCGGCCTTCACGCCGGGCGCGTCGTCGACGCCGGTCAGCTCGAGCACGACGGTCGCGTGGATTCTCTGTCTGAGGTCGACGCGCAGCAGATCGACGTGCATCGTGTCGCCCGTGACCGGGTGGCGCTGCTGGTCCTTCAGCACGACCGGGGTGGCGCCCTCGCCCTCGACCGTGAGCGTGATCACGGCGCCGCCGTGCGCGAGCGCGTTGCGCAGCGTGCGCGCGTCGACCTGGAAGGCGATCGGCTCGCCTTCGCCGCCGTAGACGACGCCCGGAACGAGTCCGGTGCGACGGAGGCGGCGGTTGGCGCGCGAGCCCTCGACGGTGCGAGGAGCGACGGTGAGGGTTGTCGTGTCGTCGGCCATGAGCGGCGACGCAGCTTAGCGCAAACCCTGCGCAGCCCGACGCGCGGCGCTAGGCTGGTCTCATGGGAGACGAGACGCTTCTCGTCGCACTCTTGGGCGGACTGCACCTGCTCGGCTTCGGCTTCGCCGCCGTGCTGCTGCTGCCGCTGCTGCGGGACGAACGGATCGTCCCGGTCACACGCAGCGAGGAGGACGACGACGGGGGCGGCGGCAACGATCGCGTGCGCCCCGCGCCGCAACCCGGTCCGCGCGGCGGCGGCATTCCGCTGCCGGATGCGCTCCCCGCGCGCGTGCGCCTGCGCGAGCCGGGTCGCCTCGCGGACCTGCTGCCCGCGCAACCGCGGCGCCGACGCGAGCACGCGCCGACGCGGATCCGTCCGCACACGCCGGCGCGCAGCCGCTAGCTTCTGCCGCCGCCGCGCGCGACGTACTGGCGCACCTGCGCGTGGCCCTCCGCGAGCGCGGTGAACGCGGGCTTCTTCGTCCAGTCGAGCCGCACCAGCCCCTTCTGGTGCAGCGGCGGCGCGCCCCACGGGTTCCCGCCCCCCCAGAACGGCCGCACGCGGAACTCCTGGAGCGCCCAATAGACGCTGCCCGCGAGCCACGGCTTCGTCGCGAACACGCCGAGGTGGAAGCGCACGAAGTCCTCCTGGAAGGCGTAGGTGCCCTTCTCCTCCAGCGGACCGTCGCGGTTCGCCTCGGCGCCGTACTCTGTCACCGCGATCGCCTTGCGCGGGTAGCAGCGGCGCAGGTCGTCGAGGAACGCCGACAGCTGATCGCGGTCGGCGATGTTGCCGCCGAAGCCCGTGTACCAGCCGAAGTAGTCGTTCATCCCGAGCAGCTCGATCGGCGCGTAGGCGGCCTGGCACGGCGTCTCCGGATGGCCGGCGAACGCGAGCGCGACGGGTCGCGAGGGGTCGAGCTGCTTCGCGAGCGCCGCGGCGGCTCTCAGGTAGGACGCCTGGTTGCGCCCGGCCGCGCTCGCCATCTCGTTCCCGACCGACCAGGCGAGCACGGACGGGTGGTTGCGGTTGGCGAGGATGTCGGCTCTGAGCTGATCGAGCGCCGTCGTGCGGAAGACGGCGCGGCCGAGGTCCGCTTCCGGCAGCTGGTAGGGCGCCGGGACCTCGGACCAGATCAGGATCCCCGCCGCGTCGGCGAGGTCCTGGAAGTCCGGGTCGAGCGGGTAGTGGGCGCGCAGCAGCGTCGAGTGCGACTGCTGCAGCAGCGCGATCACGCGCTGACGGTCGGCGCGACTCATCACCGGCCCGGTCGAGAGCGTGTCCTCGTGCAGCGCCGCGCCGCGGAAGTGGACGACGGTGCCGCCGTTGAGGATCAGCTGGCCGCTGCGGTTCACCGCCAGCGTGCGGATGCCGGTGCGGAGGCTGTAGCCGGCGGCGGGCGTCGCTCTGGCTCTGCCCTGAGCGGCGGTCGCGGAGAGCCGCACGCCGTAGAGGTTGGGCTGCGCGGGCGACCACAGTCGCGGCCGTCTGACGACGAGCTGGCGCGCGAACGCGGCGGTCGCGCGCGCCGGGATCGCCTGCGCCCCAAGGTCGACCGGCGCGCCGCCGAAGCGGCCGGTGAGGCGCACGAGCTGCGTGGCGCGCGAGACGTTGCGGACGCTCGCGCGCAGCGTGACCGTCGCCGCGCAGCGCGGGCAGCGCAGCTGCGGCACGACCTGCACGTCCTTCACGTCGACGCGGTCGACGGCGCGCAGCGAGACCTCGCGCAGGATCCCGCCGTAGTTCCACCAGCCGCCGGGCGGGCTCGGGATCTCGCCGGGCGCGCCGCTCGGGTCGTTCGCCGGCCGGCGGTTGTCGACGCGCACGACGAGGCGGTTGACGCCTCTGCGCGCCACGTTCGGCAGGTCGAGCTCGAACGGCACGTAGCCGCTGGTGTGACCGCCGACTCTGCGGCCGTTCAGCCACACCGTCGCGCGGTAGTTGACCGACTCGAAGCGCGCGATCCAGGCGAGCGCTCTGGCGCGCGAGGGCAGGCGGAAGTCCTTGCGGTACCAGGCGACCGAGCCGAGGAAGCTCGCCTGGCTGTCGTCGCCGGCGTTCCAGGCGCTCGGCACGGTCGCGGCGCTCCAGCCGTCGGTCGTGCGCTGGGCGTACAGGCGCTGCGCGAGGCCGGCGTCGGTCGGGTCGAGCCGCATGAGCCAGGTCCCGCCGAGCAGGTAGCGCTCGTCCGGCCCCTCGATCGCATGCGGTCTCGCGCTGGGCGTGTCGATCGTGTACGCGGGTCCGGCGGCGGCGCCGGCCGGACCGGCGAGCGCAACGACGAGGACCAGCAGGGGGAGCAGCGGCAGGCGACGGCGCATCCGTGCGGCAGGGTACGACAGCGGGGCGATGGGCCGGAGGTCAGCCGACTGACGGACACGCCGACTGGCGCGCGATCGGCGAGCTGAGCGAGCGCAGCTCGACCGTCAGGCCGCCGATCACGTCACCGCCGCGGTGGACGTCGACGCACTGCACGACCGTCGTACGCGACGGGGTCTTCCACACGACCCGCGCAATGCCGTCGTGCCCACCGAGCGAGAAGCTCGTGGAGGCGTCGAGCCGCACGAGCTCGAGCTCCCCCGGCGAGCGCAGCCGCGTCGCCAGGCGGCGCGCTTCGGTCACGCAGGCCGGCCGCGTCGCGCAGCCCTGCAGGCGCGCCACGATCGCGGGCGCGTCGCCGCGCGCCTGCGCGCGCAGCAGCCCCACGATCGCCGACTGCTCCGCGCCGTTCGCGTTCAACACGCGTGCGAGCGCGACGCTGACCGCGAGGAACAGCACGAGCCCGGCCACGACGAGCAGGATCCTGAGGGGGCGCCGCATCGCGGCGGGATCATGCCGGATCCTCGCCGCTCAGCTCGAGGAAGCGCTCGACCGACGCCTCCTGGCGCTCGAGCCGCGTCGCCAGCTCCCGCGCGTGCGCGACCGCCAGCTCGGCGAACTCGGCGAGGCAGCGCTCCGGGTCGTCCGGCAGCGGGTAGATGCGCGCGAGATCCTGCTGCGCGCAGGCGATGCCGAGCGGCGGCTTGCCCGCGGCGAGCGTGCGCGCCCCGCACACGGGCGCGACGACGATCCGGCGCTCGGGCGCGACGAGCGCGACCGGCAGCAGGCGATGGGCCGGCAGCGGCGTGCCCAGCTCGAGCGAGCGCTCGACCGCGACGTCGCCTTCGGCGAGCGCTTCGAGCGGCTCGCGCCAGACGTCGAGCACGGTGTCGGCGCCGACGAGCGCGTCGCGCAGCGCGCTCGCCTGCTCGAGGTACAGCTGCGCCGCCGCCTCGCGGTCCTCGGCGTCGCCGAGGTCGAGGTCGCACGGGACGCGCAGCAGCTCGCGCGCGGCGATCGTCTCGCCGGCGCCGCGATGGCCGCGCGCGACGTACGTCTGGATCGTGCCGAGGTCGCGGCGGCCGTGGAAGACGACCGTCACCGACTCGCTCACCGGCAGGTCGTCGACCGCCAGCGAGACGGCGGCCGCGTCGGACGCGTCGAGCAGGGCGCGGCGCAGCAGCTCCTCGGCTGCGCCGTCGTCGGGGGAGTGGGCTGAATCGGTCATCCCGCCACCTGTCCGCTCGCGTCGTCGTGTCCTGCTGACAGTGTGCCCGACGCGGTGGTCGCAATGCGAGCGGAACCGTCGCCGGCGGGTAGGCTTCACGCCGATGAAGCTGCTCTACAAGCCGTTCGGCCTGATCGCCGGGATCCTCAGCGGCCTGCTCGCGCGCCGTCTCTTCACCGTCGTGTGGGGCGCGATCGACGACCGGGAGCCGCCCGAGGCGAAGACCGAGCGGGCGAGCTGGCCGAGAGTGCTGGCCGCCGCCGCGATCCAGGGCGCCACCTTCTCCGCCACCCGCGCCGCCGTCGACCGCGCCGGCGCGAGAACGTTCCAGCACCTGTTCGGCGTCTGGCCGGGCGAGCGCGAGCCGGACAGAGCCTAGCCGCCGCCGAGCACGAAGCCGCGGCCTCTGAGCTGCGCGAGCTGGTCCTCGAAGGCGGCGAAGTCGCGCTGCAGGAGCGCGTCGAGCGGGCGGCCGGAAGGACCCTTCGCGCGCACCCACCGGCGCAACACGGCGGCGCCGACCTGCTCCTCCGCCTCGGCCAGCAGCTCGAGCAGGATCCCCAGCTCGGGTCGGTGGTCGAGCTGGCCGGAGAGCAGCGTCAGCGGGTCGACCGCGAGCGTCGTGCACAGCTCCTCCTCGGACAGGCCGAGCAGGTCCATCAGGCGGGCGGCGCGATCGGCAGAGCTCAGAACAGCTGGTTCTCGCCGCGGAAGACCTCGGACACCGAGCCGTCCGTGAAGATCTGGCGGATCGAGCTGGTCAGCAGCTCCGCGCACGGCAGCACGGTGATGTTGTCCGGCGCGCCGTCGCGCAGCGGGATCGTGTCCGTCACGACGATCTCGTCGAACGCGGCGGCGGCGAGGTTCTCCCATGCGTTGCCGGAGAAGACCGCGTGCGTCGCCGCTGCCAGCACGCGCGTGGCGCCCGCGTCGCGCACCGTCTGCGCGGCGGCCTTGAGCGTGCCGGCGGTGTCGATGATGTCGTCGACGAGCACGGCCGTCTTGCCCTTCACGTCGCCGATCACGTAGCCGATCTCGGCGACCTGCTGCGCCGGGCGCTCCTTGTTGAGGATCGCCAGCTCGGCGCCGATCGTGGCGGCGAACTTCTTGTTCAGCTTCACGCGGCCGGCGTCCGGGGAGACGACGACGAGGTCTTCGAGGCCCTGGTCGGCGAAGTACTTCGTGAGCATGAACATCGCCGTCATGTGATCGCACGGCTTCTGGAAGAAGCCCTGGATCTGGCCGGAGTGGAGGTCCATGGTGAGGATGCGGTCGATCCCCGCCGTCTCCAGCATGCGGGCGACGAGGCGGGCGCTGATCGGCTCGCGCGGCGCGGACTTCTTGTCCTGGCGCGAGTAGCCGTACCAGGGGCAGACGGCGATCACGCGGTGGGCGGAGCCGCCGACCGCCGCGTCGACCATCTCGAGCAGCTCCATCAGCGCGTCGTTGGCGGTCAGTCCAGCGCGCGGGTTGCCGCAGATCGGCTGCACGATGAAGATGTCTGCGCCGCGGATCGACTCCTCGTAGCGGCAGTAGACCTCGCCGTTGGAGAACGTCTTGAGCGTCGCGCCGCCGAGCTCGACGCCGAGCTTGCCGGCGATGTCGTTCGCGAGCGCGGGGTGCGCGCGGCCGCTGAACAGCATGAGGCGCTTGTCGTAGCCGATGTCCAGCTGGGTGCCCAGACGCTCCTGAGGCTCGGCGGCGCTCATGTCGGGTGCGAGTGTACGCCTCGGCGGGGACGAGACCGGACTCATCTCTGCATGCGTTCCTTCACCTGCTCGTCGTACCCGGGCAGGTTGCGCTGGCGCGCGCGCGCGATCCCGAGCGCGCCGTCCGGCACCTCCTCGGTGATGACCGAGCCGGCCCCGATCCACGCGTCGTCGCCGACCGCGACCGGCGCGACGAGCGACGTGTGGACACCGCCGTGGACGTTCTCCCCGATCGTCGTGCGGTGCTTTCTGCGTCCGTCGTAGTTGGCGGTGATCGTGCTGGCGCCGAGGTTCGTGCCGGCGCCGACGTCCGCGTCGCCGAGATAGGAGAGGTGCGGGACCTTGGCGCCCGCGCCGACGTCGGAGTTCTTGATCTCGACGAAGGTGCCGACCTTGCTGCCCTCGCGCAGCAGCGTCTGCGGGCGCAGGTAGGCGAACGGGCCGACGGAGGCGCCGTCGCGGACCTCGCACTGCGTGGCGTATGAGTGCGGGATGCGGACGTCGGCGCCGAGCGTCACGTCGATCAGCGTCGTGAGCGGGCCGACCTCGCAGCCGGAGCCGATGCGCGTCGCGCCGTGGATGCTGGTGAAGGGATTGACGGTCGTGTCCGCGTCGATCTCGACGTCGGCGTCGATCACCGTCGAGCCGGGGTCGACGATCGTGACGCCGCCGGCGAGGTGCCGCGCGTGGATGCGCCGCTGGGCGATCGCGCGGACCTGCGCGAGGTCGCCGCGGTCGTTGACGCCGAGCGCGAGCGCCGGGTCGTCGACCACGTGCGCGGCGACGACCTTGTCCTGCGCGCGCAGGATCGGCAGCGCGTCGGGCAGGTACAGCTCGCCCTGCGCGTTGTCGGGCGTGATCCGCTGCAGCGCGTCGAGCAGGTCGCCGCCGGCGAACGCGTAGACGCCGCCGTTGACCTCGCGGATCTCCAGCTCGGCGGGGGTCGCGTCGCCGGGCTTCTTCGTCTCCACCACGCGCTCGACCGCGCCGTCCGGGCCGCGCACGACGCGCCCGTAGCCGGACGGGTCGTCGAGGACCATGGTGAGCATCGTGGCGCTCGCGTCGTGCTGCTCGTGCGCCTGCGCGAGCGCGCGCAGCGCCTCGCCCGTCATCAGCGGCACGTCGCCGTTGAGGATGATCACGGGCGCGTCGCGGTCGATGTGCGGCGCGGCCGCGAGGACGGCGTCGGCGGTGCCGCGCGGCTCCTGCTGGACGGCGAGGACGACGTCGCCCCCGGCGTCCGCCGCCTCGGCGACGAACGGCGCCAGCGCCTCGTCCGGACCGCCCACGACGACGACCTTCTTCGCGCCGGCCGCACGCGCGGCGGCGATCGGCCAGGCGATCACGGGTCGACCGCAGAGCGGATGCAGCAGCTTGGGCGTCGCGGAGCGCATGCGCGTTCCCTGCCCGGCGGCGAGGATGACGACGACCGGCGCGGTCACGCGCGCATGGTAGCCGCGGCCGGCGGATCCCGCCCGGCGGCCTTGGTCCGGCCCCTAGAATCGACCCGACCCGTTGGGGGGTCGTCTAATGGCAAGACTCCGGCCTTTGGAGCCGGCTATCCGGGTTCGAGTCCCGGCCCCCCAGTTCCCGCAGCCCAACCGACTCATCGGCAACGGGCCGAGCGTTAGCCTCGCGCCCATGGCGAGACAGACTCCCACCAGACGCGAAACCAGCAGCGATAACCAGAAGACCTGCTTCGTGGTATCCGAGTTCGGCACCGACGAGAAGACGCGGATCGAACGAAAGCAGATGCTGAAGCATCTGGTGAAGAAGGTGCTTGAGCCGATGGGCTACGACGTTCAGCGTGCCGACGACATCGACGACCTCGGCCAGATCACGCATCAGATCATCGAGCGACTGCTGGACGACGACCTCGTGATAGCGGATCTGACCGGACTCAATCCAAACGTGTTCTACGAGCTTGCGGTCCGCCACGCAGCGCGCAGACCCGTGATCACCCTCATGACCTTCGGCGAGGACATCCCATTTGATCTGAAGGATGTGCGAACAGTCTTCTACGACCTGCACGACCCCGACAAGCTTGAGACCGCACAAGAGGAATTGGAGCAGAAGGTTCGTGCCATCGAAGAGAACTCCGCCGAGGTCCGGAACCCGATCACGGTGGCCCGGAACGTCACGCTCCTGCAGCAGAGTGACGACCCCGAGCAACAGGCAACGGGAGCGCTCCTCTCCACGATCAACGAGATGCGCGACGAGATGCGCCTGCTCGCGCGTTCAGTCTCTAGCGGGTCATCGAGTCGAAGAGATGGATTCGTACCAGCGACGGTGGCACGGAAACGAATCAGGACGCTGTTCGAAGGCGATGGCAAGTTCACGACCGATGAGGTCATAGACCACGCTGAAGCGCCTCCACGTTGGGTCGAAACACGGCTTCAGCAGATGCTCGACCAGGGCACCATCTTCCGCATCGATGGAAAATGGACCTCCGTGCCGTTCTGACGTGCCCGCGGCCCGCCATCATCTCGGCCGGTAGACGTCAGCTCGATGCGCGACTGCAACAACCGAGACGGTTCGCGTCTCCTCGTCGATGCGGTAGACGATCCGGTACGGGCCACGTCGCGCGGACCAGTGGCCCTCCAGCTCGAAGCGCAGCGGCTTGCCGAGGCGACGCGGATTCGATGCGATCGCACCGAGCGTCTCGCCGACCGCGGCGGCGACCGAGATCGGCAGGCGATCGAGCTGGCGACGTGCGGGCGCCGTCAGCTGCACGTCCCATGGCCGCTCGCTCACGTCGTGGCGTCGCGCCGGCGAGCCTCGAGCTGCGCCTGGATCTCGGCGAGCGAGGTGGTGGGCTCACCTGCCGCGAGCGACTTCTCGCTCTCGCGGATCTGCTCCATCGCGGCCGGGTCCGACAAGATCGCGAGCGTCTCCTCGAGGCTTTCGAGGTCCTCAGGGCTGACCAGCACCGCGGCCGGCTTGCCGTTGCGAGTGACGACGATGCGGTCGTGCTGGTCCTCGACGCGGTCGACGAGCTCAGACAGATGGGCCTTGACGGACGACAGCGGCAGCGTCTCTGACATGACCAATATCCTAGTCACGATCTCGGCTGGCTGCAAGCGGAAATCTGTGTCCCCAGCGTGTACCGCTGATCGTGAACTCCTGTCCCTTCAGGTTCCCTCGAATCGCCGGAATCGCCTGTTCCACGGCACACGAGGGCACAGAAGGGCACGCCGGCCCCGGCCTTTGGAGCCGGCTATCCGGGTTCGATGAGGAAGCGCGCCGCGCCAAACCTCGCCGACCGCAGTTGGCCCGTGCTGCGTCGCGTGATGGGACTCCACACCTTCGCCTACCGCGCCACCAAGGGCCGCATCGGACACCGCATACCGGGCGTCCGGGCGCCCATCCTGCTGCTCGACCACGTCGGCGCGAGGAGCGGGGTGAAGCGCACCTCTCCCCTCTCCTACATCCACGACGGCAACGACGCGGTCCTGGTGGCCGCCAAGGGTGGCTACTCGAAGCACCCAGCCTGGTTCCACAACCTCAAGGCCAACCCCGACACGAGCGTCCAGATCTGCTCCGAGTGCCGGCCAGTCCACGCACGGGTCGCAACTCCAGACGAGCGGGAGCGCCTTTGGCCGATTGCAGTCAGCGTCCACCACGGCTACGAGGACTACCAGCGGCGCACCGACCGCGAGATCCCGCTTGTCATTCTCGAGGCTCGGGGGCGATCAGATCGGCCGAGCCCGGGGATGCCCTGCGCGCGGACCGCGTGATCGTCTGTGCGGGTCTGCACGCCGACCGCCTCGCCGCAGATCAGGCGAGGACGCCGCGCCGCGGATCGTGCCGTTCCGCGGCGTGATCGAGATCGATCGGGCGATCGACATGCGCCTGAGGCCCACGCTGGCCCCAGCGCACTCGCGAGACTAGAGTCGCGCAGACGGCCGCGAGAACGAGAGGTGGACGCTGTGGGCTTCAAGTCGTATGACGAGGCGGTCGCCGACCACGAGTGGTCGGCGCCGGATCGCTACAACATCGCCGCCGACGTGTGCGACAAGCATCCGCGCGAGCGGCTCGCGATGGTCTACGAGCGCTTCGACGGCGCGCGCCGCGACGTCTCGTGGGGCGAGCTGCAGGACCTGTCCGGCCGGGCGGCGCACGCGCTCGCGGCGGCGGGCGTGGGCCGCGGCGACCGCGTCGCGGTCGTGCTGTCGCCCTCGCCCGAGACCGCCGCGATCTTCTTCGGCACGTGGAAGCTCGGCGCGCTGCTGCTCGCGATGAGCGTGCTCTACGGCGACGAGGGGATCCAGCACCGCCTGACCGACTCGGGCGCGACCGTCGTCGTGACCGACCGCGCGAACGCGTCGCGCTTCGACGGCATGCACGAGAACGTGCTGATCCTCGACGAGGGCCTGCTCGACGGCCACCCGACCGACTACCCCACGCTCGACACCGCCTGCGACGACCCCGCGCAGCTCTACTACACGTCCGGCACGACCGGGCTCGCGAAGGGCATCGTGCACGCGCACCGCTACCTGCTCGCGCACAACGAGTTCACGTACTGCCACGACGTGCAGGAGGGCGAGCGCTTCCACGGCATGGGCGAGTGGGCTTGGGCCGCCGGCATCGCGCCGCTGCTGGGCCCGTGGCGGCTCGGCGCGGTGCAGTGCGTCTACCAGCGCGAGGGCGGCTTCGACCCGCACAGACAGCTCGACTTCCTCTCGCGCCACGAGGTCACGAACGTCTTCACGACGCCGACCGCGATGCGCTCGATGATGGCGATCGCCGACGCCGGCACGCGCTATCCGCAGCGCTTCCGGATCGTCTGCAGCGCGGGCGAGCCGCTCAACCCCGAGGCGATCCGCTGGTTCCGCGAGCAGTACGGCCTCACGGTGCTCGACTACTACGGGATGACCGAGTCGTACCCGATGGTCGGCAACTATCCGTTCATGGACGTGCGCGAGGGCTCGATGGGCAAGCCCTGCCCCGGCTGGCAGATGGCGATCCTCGACGAGGACGAGCAGCCCGTCGCGCCCGGCGAGCGCGGCGAGATCTGCCTGAAGGCGCGGACCAACCCCCACTATCCGCTCGGCTACTGGAACCGCCCGGAGGACACCGAGCGGGTCTTCGGCGGCACGTGGTTCCACACCGGCGACGCGGCGAGCGCCGACGCGGACGGCTACTACTGGTACGAGGGCCGCGCCGACGACCTGATCATCGCCGCCGGCTACCGCATCGGCCCGTTCGAGGTCGAGTCCGCCTGCCTCGAGCACCCCGCCGTCGCCGAGGCCGGCGTGATCGGCGTGCCCGACGAGCGCCGCGGCAACATCGTGAAGGCGTTCGTCGTGCTGGCGGCGGGGCACGAGCCGTCCGACGCGCTCGGCGACGAGATCAGAGCATTCGTGCGCGACCGCCTGTCCGCCTACGCCTACCCGCGCCGGATCGAGTTCGTCGACGGCCTGCCGAAGACGCTGACCGGCAAGATCCGGCGGATCGAGCTGCGCCAGCGCGAGGCCGAGCGCGCAGGCTAGGCGCGGCCGGCGAAGTGGACCCGCACGCGCAGGCACCGGACCTCGCTGCTCACGCGAACTCGCCGTTCTCGTGCCCCGCGCTCATCCGCATCACGAGCTCCTCGAGGCTCAGCTCGGGTTTGCTCCAGGCGCCGTCCACGCGGCCCTGCTTGAGGATCGTGAACCGATCCCCGATCGCGTACGCGTGACGCGGGTTGTGGGTCACGAGCACGACCCCGATCCCGCGCCGCTTCGTCTCGCGCACGTAGCGCAACACGATGCTCGCCTGCCGGACGCCCAGCGCGGACGTCGGCTCGTCGAGGATCAGGACCTTCGCCCCCAGGTGCACCGCGCGCGCGATCGCCACGCACTGGCGCTGTCCGCCGGACAGCGTGGCAATCGGCCGTTCGACGTCGGCGAGGTCGACGCCGATCGCGGCCAGCTCGCTGCGCGTCGTCTCGATCGCGCTCTTGACGTCGAGCAGGCGCAACGGCCAGCGCCCGCGCGTCGGCTCCGAGCCCATGCAGAAGTTGCGGTACACGGGCAGGACCGGGACGATCGCGAGATCCTGGAAGACGGTCGCGATCCCCCGTGCGAGCGCGTCCTTCGGCGAGGAGAAGCGCACTGGCACGCCGTCGACGAGCAGCTCGCCGGCGTCCGGCGCCACGACCCCCGCGATCACCTTGATGACGGTCGACTTGCCGGCGCCGTTGTCGCCGAGCAGACACGTCACCTCGCCGCCGTGGACGGAGAGGTCGGTCCGGTCGAGCGCGGCGACGGGACCGTACGACTTGGCGATCCCCCGCGCCTCCAGCAGCGGAGTCATGCGTGGCTCCTTCTGCCGCTGCGCATGCTGCGGCCTCGCAGGTACTGGTTCACGGCCACCGCGATCAGCAGCATCAGGCCGAGGAACGTGAGGAAGTAGTTGTTGTCGATGCTCGTGAAGAAGAATCCCTGGCTCACCATGCCGAACAGCAGCGCGCCGAACAGCGTGCCGATCGGCGAGCCGTAGCCGCCGGTGATGAGGCTGCCACCGATCACCGCGGCGACCGCGGCCTGGAACTCCATCCCGCCGCCACGGGCGGCGTCGGCCTGATTGACCTCGGTGGCCGAGAGCATCGCGACGACCACCGCCGAGCAGGCCGTGAGGATGTAGAGGAGCGTCTTGACGCGGCGCACGGGGATTCCCATGCGGACCCCCGCCTCCGCGTTGCCGCCGGCGACGAAGATCCAGTTGCCGAAGCGCGTGCGGGCCAGCGCGAGCGCGGCGACGGCGGTGATCCCGAGCCACCACCAGACCGAGGCGGGGAGGCCGAGAACGCTGCCCGAGAAGATCGCCAGCAGCAGCTGACCGTCGCCGGCCTCGTTGATCCCGGCAATCGACGTCTGCGATGTCAGCGACGTGGTGAGTGAGATCGTGAGGCCTTGAAGGATGTACATGACCGCCAGCGTCACGAGGAACGACGGGATGCGGGTGCGCGTGACGAGCAGCCCGTTGACGACGCCAATCGCCGCCGCCGCGAGCAGCGCGACGGCGAGCGCGCTCCAGACCGCCCAGTGCAGGTTCACCACGAGGTAGGAGACGACGATCCCGGTCGCGCCGACGACCGCGCCGACCGACAGGTCGAACTCACCGGCGATCAGCAGAAGCGTGACGGGCGCGGCGAGAATCCCGATCATCGCGGCGACGTCGAGGTAGTTGGTGGTGCCGTCCCATGTCAGGAAGCCGCTGTCCCCCGCGTCGAAGGCGAAGAACATGAACGCCAGCAGCGTGCCGACGACCGCCGTCGTCTCCGGCCGCAGGAAGATGCGCACGAGCAGGTGCCGCTCGTGCGCCCGGCGTCCGGCCGCCTCCCTGGGAGGGGAGGCGACCGGACGGTGATCGGACACGTCAACGGCCATCAGGAGCCTCGCACGCCGGCCTTGATCGCCGCGTCCATCTTGTCCACGTTGTCCGACGTGACGAACTGGGGACCTACCAGCGTGTCCGGCAGCGGGGGCACGAGCCCATAGCGGATGTAGAAGGCGAGGAACTGCACCGGCAGGAAGCCCTCGAGGTAGTGCTGGGAGTCGACGGCGAAGTCCATCTGCCGCGCCTTGAGCGCCGTGACGACCTGCGGGCCGACGTCGATCGTCGCCCAGTGCATCTGATTCGCTCGGTCGCCGAGCGTCCCGCGCGCAGTGAGCATCGGCGCGTTGAACAGCTCGCCCACGGACAGGACGCCGTCGGCCTCGGGGTGCTTGGCGAGGGAGGCCTGCAGCGCCTTCGACACGGCGACCGGGTTGTTGAGGTTTGCGAGCGGCACCTCGAGCTTGATGACGGAGCCGGCCGGGAACGCATCGAGGAAGCCCTTGTTGCGCTCGTCCGCGACAGGGATCCCGGGTGGGATCGTCATCAGCAGCGGATGCTGGACGCCCGCGGCGCGCAGTCGGTCGCCGGCCGCCTTGCCATTCGAGACCTCGTCGTTGACGACGGCCGTGAGGGCGCCGGTCGCACGTGCCTGGCCGGCGCCGAGGTTGGTGATCACGACCGGGATGCCGGAGTCGACGATCTGCTTGATCTTGGCATTGAGTCCCGGGGGGGTCGGGTCGGTGAGGACCAGCCCGTCCGGCCGCGTCGCAAGCGCCTGGTCCATCAGCTTCGCGATGTCGGCGGCGTTGAAGCCGGTGTTGTGCGGGCCGCGGTACTCGCCCTCGGCGTTGAACGTTCTGAGCCCCGCCTTGAAGCCGTTGAGAACCACCTGGACGGCCGGGTCGCCGCTGGGCGCGCCGTGGCCGACGAACATGATCTTCAGCTTCTTCTCACCGGCCGCATGCGCCGAACCGCCGCTCGGGCCGGTCGCGTCGTTGCTCGACCCACCGCATCCGACGGTGAGCAGTGCACCGACGACGAGCGCCGCCAAGGCAGCCATGAGCGCGGCCTTGGCACGCAACGTCCGTACACGACGTCCTTCGTTGCGCCCAGGGGCAATCTGCCGCCGGTCGGGCGCCTGGATCTCCTCCATCAACTCTCCTCCGTACATCTGGCTCGGCCCGGCCGGCTCCGCGGCGCGTTCGCGTCTGCGGGGGGGACGCCGGCCCACGGCTCAGTAGCGTGAGCGGCAGAGTCTAGGACGCGTCTCCCGAAAAGTCAACCGGTCGACCAATTTGCTCGAGGCCCTGCGAAAGAAGGCCTCGCCTCCACAGGAATGCCAGTGTCCGCGCACACCATCTGCTACTGAGCGCGCCTCCCGCGGTGGTCGACCAGTCGCCCACCAACCCCACACATGCCACCCAAGCGGTATTGTG
Organism: Conexibacter sp.; assembly: GCA_036379915.1. Taxonomy (GTDB): domain Bacteria; phylum Actinomycetota; class Thermoleophilia; order Solirubrobacterales; family Solirubrobacteraceae; genus Conexibacter. The sequence goes on from DASVFS010000233.1 coordinate 24,493, forward strand.
CGCCCATGCCACAGCCCAAGCCGCTGGCCGTCGTGCCGCTCCCTCCCGCCGCGGTCCCTCGCCGGGAGACGCCGAGCGCGGAGATCACGCGACACCTGCTCGACTACCTGCTGTCAGGCGACCTGCGCCCCGGCCAGCGAATCCCCAGCGAGCGCCAGCTCGCAGAGGCGCTGCAGGTCGGCCGCTCGGCCGTACGCGAGGCGATCAAGTCGCTGAGCCTGCTCGGCCTGCTCGACGTGCGTCAGGGCGACGGCACGTACCTGAGCCGCACCGATTCGGACCTGCTGCCGCGCGTGATCGAGTGGGGCCTGCTGCTCGGCGAGCGGCGCGTGTACGACCTCATGGAGGCCCGCACGCACCTGGAGATCACACTCGCGGGGCTCGCCGCCGAGCGGCGCCAGAACGAGGTCGTCGAGCGGCTGCGCGCGTTGCTCACGCAGATGGCCGCCGCGGAGGACGACATCCCCGCCTATACGGAAGCCGACATCGCCTTCCACCTGGAGATCGCGCAGGCGAGCGGCAACGAGGTGCTCGCCGGCCTCGTCGCGAGCATCAAGTCGCTCCTGCGCGTCTGGACGACCCGCGTGCTCCAGGCGGCCGGCGAGACCGCGAGCTCGCTCGCGATGCACACGCCGATCGTCGACGCGATCGAGGCACGGGACGTCGACGGTGCACGCGCTGCGATGGCGGCGCACATGGCGCGCGCCGACCGCCGCCTGCGGGAGACGCTCCTCGCCGACGGGTCGGCGGACCCAGCGCCCGTAGCCGGCTGAGCGCCTCACCAGAGCGTCTGGCCGCCCTCGATCACGAGGTTGTGGCCGGTCATGTAGTCCGACGCCTCGCAGGCGAGATAGACGATCCCGGCCTGCAGGTCGGTCACCTCACCGAGCCGCCCGGCCGGAATCTGCGTCAGCCACTCCTCGACGAGCGGGGCAAGTGCCTCGCTGCGGTCGATCAGCGCGGTGCGGATGATCCCGGGCGAGATGCAGTTGACGCGCACGCCGCGGTCGGCCCACTCGGCGGCGAGCGTCTTCGTGAGCGTCACGACGGCCGCCTTCGAGGCGTTGTAGACCGCCTGCTTCTGCGGGTGAGGGACGATCAACGACGCCATCGAGGCGGTATTGACGATCTTCCCGTAGCCCGCCGCGAGCATCGTGCGCGCCTGCGCCTGGCAGCCGAGGAAGACCGCGCGCGTGTTGAGGCGGAAGACCTCGTCCCACTCCTGCGGACTCGTCTCCTCGGCGGCGGCGTTGCGGTTGACGCCCGCATTGTTGACGGCGATCTCGAGCCCGCCGAAGCGCTCGACGACCGCGCCGACGTACGCGTCGGCCGCCCCGTCGGCGGCGACGTCGGCGGCCAGTCCGAACGCCTCGACGCCCTTCGCGGCGAGCTCGGCCGCGACCGCGTCCGCGCGCGCTTGGTCGAGGTCGATCACGGCGACCCGCGCGCCCGCCTCACCGAGCGCATGCGCGAACGCGCGGCCGATGCCCTGGCCGCCGCCTGTCACGAGCGCGCGGCGGCCGTCGAGCCGCATCCGCTCCAGGATCCAGCGCCCGCCGGCGCCCGCGACCACGTCGTCCTCGCCGGTCACGGGCCCACCTCCTCCAGGACGGCCTCGCCGTCCAGCTCGGCCCGCGCGCCGTCGAGGGCGCAGGCGATCTCGCTCAGACGCTTGGAAATCACGGCCGCGGCGACGAACAGCACGACCTGCGCCCCGCGGCCCCACCAGGCGCGCGCCTCCTGCTCACTTCCGACGAGCGCGAGCATGGCCGCGCCGCCCACGGCCTGCACCTGCTCGGTGACGCTGTCGATCGTCGCGGCGACGCGCGGATGCGAGAGCTCGCCGGGATGGCCGAGCGACATCGACAAATCGGTCGGCCCGAGAAAGACGCCGTCGATCCCCGGCTCGGCCGCGATCGCGGCGGCGTGCGGAACGGCCGCGACGTCCTCCACCTGCGCGATCACGAGCGTCCGCTCCCGCGCGCGTCGCACATGCTCTCTCACGTCGGTCATGCAATGGCGCCCGGCGCGCGTGCTCGTCGCCAGGCCGCGGGCGCCGCGCGGCGGATAGTGCGCGAGCGCGACCGCCTGCGCCGCCGCCGCCGCGTTCTCCACCTGCGGCACCACCACGCCGTCGGCGCCCGCGTCGAGCGCGCGCAGGACCTCGCCGCGCGCGAGGCCGCTGACGCGCACGAGTGCGGGGATGCCAGCGCTCGCCGCGGCGCGCAAGTGGTGTTCGAGCGCCTCCGTGTCGGCCGGCCCGTGCTCCGTGTCGATCACGACCAGGTCGTACCCGCTGTGACCGGCGCACTCCACGACCTGCGGACCGGGAATCTTCACGATCAGACCCGCGAGCCGCTCGCCGGCGCGCAGGCGCTCGGCGAGCGGCGCACGATGCTCAGCGGGCATCGCCGACCGCCTCTCGCGCACATGCGCCGAACGCGCGCAGCTTCGCCTCGGCTACGTCGCGCACTGCCACCATCGCCGGCGTGAGGTAGTCCGCGAGGCCGTCGCCGGGCGGCGGCGCTGCGGCGATCGCGCCGAGCGCGCCGCGGAACGAGCGCCGCAGCTCGGTGTTGACGTTGATCTTCGCGACGCCGCCGGCGATCGCGCGGCGCACGTCGTCGTCAGGCAGCCCGGAGGCGCCGTGCAGCACGAGCGGCACGTCCACGCGCGCGCGGATCGCCGCGAGCCGCTCGAAGTCGAGCACGACCGGCGCCGAGGGAATCCCGTGCACGTTGCCGATCGCGACGGCGAGGGCGTCGACGCCCGTCTCGGCCACGAGGCGCTCAGCCTGCGCAGGGTCGGTGAGCGCACCGCCCGCCGCGGCGGCCTCGTCGGTGCGATCCTCGTCGCCCGCAAACCCGGCCAGCTCCGCCTCGACCCATGCGCCGTGCTCGTGCGCGAGCGCGGCGACCGCGCGCGTGGAGCGGACGTTCTCCTCGAACGGCAGCGCGGAGCCGTCGAACATCACCGACGTGTAGCCGGCCTCGAGGCAACGCCGGATCTCGTCCTCGCTCGTCGCGTGGTCGAGGTGGACGCCGACGCGTGCGCTCGAGGCGTCGGCGACGGCGAGCGCAAGCGCCGCGAGCGGCCGCTCGCCGGCGTACGCGAAGGCGCTGCTGCCGGCCTGCAGCAGCAACGGGACGCCGGTCCGCTCGGCGGCGCGGCAGACCCCGAGCGCCTGCTCCAAGTTGTAGACGGAGAACGCGGCGAGCGCCCACCCGTCGCGCTGCGCCTCGCGCAGCATGCCGATCCCGCGGTCGAGCATCAGGCCGCCTCCTCCAGGCGCGCGATGCAGTCGGCGAGCGACTCCTCGCCACCGACGTTGCCCGGGAACACGACATAGGGCATGCCGGGCGCGCGCCGGCTGTCCTCCAGCCGCCAGACCGAGACGAGGCCCGGGAACAGCTGGCCGAGCACAGTCGCGCGGCCGCCGTCGAACGCGCGCGCTGCGACGTCGTGCGCGGTGATCCCGCCCTTGGCGACGACGAAGCGCGGGCGCACCCGCTCGAGCACGCCGGCGACGGTCGCCACGACCGCGTCGGCGATTCGCGCCTTGAGCGCGACGGTCGCCTGCGGGTCGGCGCCGGTCACGAGCGCGCGGCTGGTGACGAGCGCGACATCGGCCTCGTCGAGCGCGGCGGCAGCCTCGTCGACCGCGCGCGCGACCTCAGGCTCTGCCGCGTCGAGCTCTACGGAATGCAGGCGGCGGCGTGCACTCGCGCGTGCGAGCTGCGCAGTCGTCAGGTCAGTGTGCGAGCCGACGACGACGAGCCCGTGGCCGACGCCGGCGGCCGGCTGCACGATCGGCGCCGGCGTCGAGCGGCCGGCGAGCGCGGAGGCGAACGAAGGGCCGGTGCGGTAGGCGAAGCGCCGCCCGTCGCGCTCTGCCGCTCGCGCGCCGGCGGCGAGCGTCGCGAGGTCGGCGGGCGTCTCGGCGTTCAGCACGACGACCGCTCCATCGCGTGCGACCGCGTCGAGCTGCCGCGCAACCGCATCCGTCCCTTCGCGCGCCTGCGCGAGCGTCACATGCGCGACGCGCGGCGGCGTCGCGCCGCGCGCGCGATGGCGTGCCGCGACCCACTCGCGCAGGTCGGACGTCGCGTACGGGAACACAGGGTCGCGCGCGAACTCCGTCTCGCCGACCGGCACGCGCACGCCGTCGCGCTGCAGCAGCTGGAGGTCGTCTACCGTCACGCGCCCGGCCTCGGGGAACGCCGGACAGAGCAATGTCGCGTCGAACGGCGGCGCACCGCAGTCGGCGAGGCCGGCGGCGAGCGCCTCGATCTCGGCGGGGTAGTGACCGCGAAGGGTCGAGTCGGAGCGGCTGACGAAGCGCACTGAGATCCCGAGCTCAGCGGCCGCGTCCCACACGCGCGCCGCCACCGCACGCGTGAGCGCGACCGCTGCTGCCTCGGGCAGAGCGCGCGTGTTCGTCAGCGCAAAGACGACATCGGAAGGCTGCTCGAGCGCCCAGCGCACGTCGGCGGGCTCGAAGCGCAGCAGCAGCGGCACGTCGCGGACCGTCTGACTGCCGGTCGGGTCGTCGTCGAGGACGACGAGCTTCGCGGGATCCGGCTCAGCCACCGAGCCGGTTCCAGTCGCGCCCATGGTCGCCGCACGCCTCGCAGCCGTCGGCAGTCACGATGACCGTGTCCTCCAGCTTCACGAAGCCGACAGCGTCGTCGATCGCGTGCGTCTCGATCGACAGCACCATCCCCGCCTGCAGCGGCTGCTCGCGGTGCGTCGCCGGGTACGGCGGCGAGCCCGTGGCGGTGAGGCGCGGCGCCTCGTGGCTCAGCAGGCCGGTGCCGTGCGCGAGAAACGTCATCGCGGCGCCGTCTGGCAACTCGGCGATCACAGCATCGGCGGCGTCGAAGACCCCGCCGCCGCGGCGCCCGCCGGCGACTGCAGCGCGCGCAGCCGCCTGCACCTCGACGATCTGGTCGAGCAGCTCCCGCGCGCGCGGCGCGGGCTCGCCCGCCACGGCCATGCGCGTGAGGTCGGCGACGTAGCCGCGCATGTGCGCGCCCGAGTCGAGCGAGACGACCGCACCCTCCTCGACCAGGCGCCCGGACGGCGCGCGGTTGATCGAGTCACCAGCGGCCACGAGGCAGTAGCCGTACGTGAGCCCGCGCTCCGTCTGCTCCACCCGCAGGCGCTCCGCAAGCTCGCCGGTCGTGATGCCGGCAGCGGCACCCGCGAACGTCGCGAGCATCGCGTCGACGACCGCCGTCGCGCCCGCGCGCAGCAGCTCCAGCTCATGCGGCTGCTTGACCGCGCGCAAGTCCTCCAGCAGCTGGCCGCCGTCCATCAGGCGCGCCGCGGGCAGCTCGGCGCGCAACCGGTCGATCGCGTCGCTCGGCACATGTGGAGGCTCGATCGCGATCGTGGCGCGGCCGAACCCCTCGCGCTGGAGCCGCCGCGCGGCGATCTCCGCCGCCTGGGCACCGGTCCACGCCGACAGCTCGAGCGACGGGACCCACGGCGGCGACACGTCGACGCCCCACGCCTCATTGCCGGCCCCGACGTAGAAGGCGCGCTCGGGCGCGCCGCGCACGTAGCCGACGACCGGCAGATAGCGGTCCATCCCGATTCCGTCGAGCACCGCGTAGAGGAAGAAGCGGTAGCCGCCGAGCAGGTAGCGCACGGCGTGTCCGGAGGTGGCCAGGAGCACGTCGGCGCCGGCCTGCTCCAGCAGCTCGTCGAGCCGTTCGGCGTCGAATGGGATCTGCCCGGCGGCGATCACCACAGCACCTCGCCGCCGCTCGCGGTCAGCAGCCGTGGCCGCGGCCCATCGGTTCCGGCGAGGTAGACGGTAGCCGCCGCGGTCTCCTCGACGCGCGCGAAGCGTTGCAGCGGGATGCGTGCGCGGCGCGCGTCGACGAACTGCTGCGTCGGCACGCCCTGGGCGTTCGCGAAGCGCTCCTGCGCGGCGTACAGCAGCGGCGTCTCGGTGCAACCAGGAGCGAGCACCCGGATCACGACGCCGTCGTCGCGCTCGGCGAGCGCCCACGCGTGCACGGCGAACTTCGAGGCGCAGTAGGCCGCGTTGTCCGACTCGCCGACGAGTCCCGCCTGCGAGCCGACCACGACGAACGGCGCGCCCGCCCCGAGGTGCGGGCGGACCGCCCGCAGCAGTCGCGGGAGCGACGCCGCGTTGACCGTCATCACACGGCGGACGAAGGCGTCCTCGAGGTCGATCAGCGCGGCCGAGCCATCGACCCCGTGCGCCGCGATCACGGCCTCGAGCTCGACACCGAGCTGCGTGAGCTCGTCCGTCAGCGCGGCCTGGTCGCCGATGTCGCCTACGATCTGCCGCACGCCGTCCACGGGCGTCGCCGGCGCGCGCATGTCGTGCGCGACGACGGCGCGTCCCTGCGCCAGCAGCCGTGCGACGATCGCGCCGCCGATCGCGCCGCCGGCGCCGGTCACGAGCACGCTCACGCGACTGTCCTCAGGTCGATCGCCGCCCCAGTGGCGAATCCCCCGTCAGCGTCCGCGAGCAGCGCCAGCGTCGGCTCGGCGTCCTCCAGCGCGTCGCACAGCACGGCGTTGACGCACGTAGCCGGCGCGAGCTCGAGGGCAAGCGACTGCGCGATCCCCCGCACGGCGCCGGCGAGGCCGGCGGCGACCGCACGCTCCTGCGCGTCGCGTCCGCGCGGTGCGTGCAAGACGAGCGCAAGCCGTGAAGGCGGCGTGGGGGCCTCCAGCGTCTGCTCGCGCACGGCGACGACGAGGTTCGCGACCGCGTCGACGAGCCACGCTTCTCCGGCATCCGACGGCTCCGCGGCGGGGGTCGACGCCACGACCACGAGGCTGCCCCGCTGCGTCACCTGAAGCCCCTCGGGCAACTCTCTCCTGGCCGCGGTCGACATGCATCAGCAGCGTACCATGAGTGGTCGACCGGTGTACCAATGTCGGAGATCGGCGAGACACCCAAGCGCTCCACCATCCACCTCGGCCGCGTAGGATTCCGAGCTCCCCCGCCGAGAGGAGGGCAGGATGAAGCAGTTCCGCTGCGCGGCCGTGGTGCCAGACTGCACGGCGCGCTTCGAGGCAGAGAGCGAGGCCGGACTGCTCGCGCAGGTCGTGCGCCACGCCCGCGACGACCACGGGATGGAGCACGTTCCGCACGACGTGCTCGACGCCGTCAGGGCGAACATCGAGGACGTCGACTAGGCGGCGCGGCGGTCGCCGCCGGCTATGCGGCGGACGGCCGGTCCGCCGCGTGCGCGAGCGCCTCGACCAGCCGCTCGAACGGGACGATCCCGGCGTGGTCGCCGTTCGCGTCGCAGCACACGAGCGCGTCGAAGCGCCGCTCCGGCGGGCGCAGGAGCGCGCGCTGCGCCGCCGCCGCCAAGCTGTCGGTCTCACGGAACGACTCGACCGCCGGGCCCGACGCCGCCGGCGCCGGCGCGCGTTCGACGAGCGGCGCGAGCGTGCCCGGCCGCAGCAGCGCCGCGCCGCGCTCGCCCACATAGCGGCTGAGCGCGAACGCGACCGGCGTGAGCGTCTTCGCCTGCACGCCGATCAGCGGCCCCTGCGCGAGCGGCACGCGCAGGCGCAGCAGCGCGTCGAGCTCCTCGACGCGCGTCACGCCTCTTGCCACCAACGTCGTGCCGAAGCGGGTCGCGAGCCGCTCGATCTCGTACAGCAGCGCGCGCTTGGCCGGGAGCAGGTCGAGGTCGGCGACGAGCGTCCCTTCGAGCTTCGCGAGCTCGGGGCGCAGCAGCGCCGCATGGCGCAGCACGCCGTCCTCGCCGCCGACGTGGTCGACGGCGAAGCGTGCGCCGGCCTCTCGCAGCTCCGCGACGCAGCCGGCGAGGCGCGACTCGTCGCGTCTGACGACGCGCGGCACGAGCTCGACCACGAGCCCGTCGAGCCGTCCGGCCCGCGCGAGCACGCGCCTGACCGCCTCGCGCAGCAGCGTCGCGGGGCGGACGTTGAACGCGAGGAAGCAGCCGTCGGGCAGGCTCTCGCGCGCATGCAGCAGCGACGCCGCGACGAACGCGTCCCAGTCCGGCTCGAGCCCGCGTCGCAGCGCCTCGACCCGCCAGGCGTCGGGCGCGATCGCGCCGGGGAAGCGCTCGCGCGCCTCGTAGCCGCAGATCGTCCCGCGCGCGAGGTCGGCGATCGGCTCGTAGACGAGGCGGCAGCGCCCGCGGCGGTCGATCAGGTGCTGTGGCCTCACCCGTTCGGGCGGCGCGACGGCGTCTGCCGATCGGTCGCCTCGCGGCGCACGCGGCCGGCGGCGACGCCGCGCTCGGAGGCCGGTCCGCGCGGTGCGGCGATGCCGAGCACGCGCATCGCCTTCAGGCCGAACGACAGCTTCTCGCGCCCGTCGGTGGAGTTGACGTCGAGCCCGGTGATCTCGCGCACGCGCTCGAAGCGGTAGCGCACCGTGTGGCGGTGCGTGATCAGTCGCGCGGCGGTCGCGTTGACGTTGCCGTCGCACTCGAGGAACGTCTCGAGCGTCCCGACGAGGTCGGAGGTCTCGTACTGCTCGTCGTAGGCCACGAGCTTCGAGACCGTCTCGTCGTAGAAGCGCCGCAGTTCGCCGGGGTCGCTCATGTGCGGCAGCAGCAGCTGATAGGTGCCGGTGTCGTCGTAGGCGAGCAGCGCCTCGTCCTGGTCGCCCTCGACGACGTTCGCGGCCAGCAGCGCCTCGTTGCCGGCGCGGTGCAGGTCGATCGGGTCGCGTGCGACGCGGCTGCGGCCGACCGCGAACGCGAAGCCGCTGAGGTTGGCCTCGAGCTCGCGCAGGAGCGTCGCGGCGACGCGCCGCCCAGCCTCGCCGTCGGCGTCGGCCGCGAGCACGACGACCTCGTCGCCGTCGCCGCCGCGCGTGGCGGCCGCGATCGACCCGGGGGCGATCGAGCGGGCGGCGCGCTCGGCGAGCGCGAGCAGGCGCGTGCGCCAGTCGTCGTCGGTCGGGGTGCGGGCGTGCGCGCGCACGACCACCACGCTGCCGCCGCGTTCGAGCGCGATGCCGAGCTCCTTGCCGCGCGCGACGAGGTCCTCGCGATCGGCGATCTCGCGCGCGAGCAGGGCGTGCAGGAACTCCGCGGCGGCCGCCTCGGAGGCGCGCTCGGGCCCGCGCACGCGCTCGACCTCGGAGGCCACGAGCGTCGTGACGAGCCGCAGCATCGACGGGTCCGGCGAGCCCTCGCGGCCGCGCAGCCGCAGCTGCCCGACGGCCGCGTCGGCGACGCGCAGCTCGACGCGCTCGACGCCGTCCGCCTCGCGCAGCAGCGCCTGCTCCTCGGCCGGCGAGCGGGCCGCGACGGCGAGCACGACGCTCGTACGGTCGATCAGCACGAGGCTCGCGTCGAGCGCGCGCGCGGCCGCGCGCACGATCTCCGGCAGGCCGGCGCCCGCGGCGACCGCCTCGGTGATCGCCTCGAGTGCCCGCAGGTCCGGCGTCGACGCCGTCTCGTCGCGCGCGTGCGGGGGCATCGCCGGATTGTACGGCGACGTTCCGGATCGCCCGTCGCCGTCGACGTCGCTAGAAGTAGCGCGGCCAGAGCACGATGACGGCGATGCCGGCGAGGACGCCGACGCCGACGAACGCGCCGAGCACCCACAGCGTCAGCAGGCCGGCGACGATCCGCTCCCACACGCGCTGGTAGGAGTTGACGACCGGCACCAGGACGAGGCCGACGAACGCGGCGAGACCGGCGAGGCCGGCGCAGATGGCGACGAGCTGGGTGATCGCGTCGTGGCTCATGCGGGCGGCTCATGGTTCCACACCCCGCGGACCGCCGCGAACGCGGCGTCGACGGGGTGCGCGCCGACCGCACCGGGGAAGCGGGCGCGCAGCTGCTGCGCGGCGGCGGCGGCCGCCGCCGGGCCGTCCGGGCCGGCGAAGACGCCGACGACGGTCGGGCCGGAGCCGGACACGAGCGCGTGATCGGCGCCGGCCGCGCGCGCGGCGGAGAGCGCGGCGTCGATCGAGGGGCACAGCGAGCGCGCGGCGGGCTCGAGGTCGTTGACGAGCAGCTCGGGTGGCAGCGGCGATGCCGCGCGCGCGGCGGCCCCGGCCGATGCAGCCGAGGCGCCCGCGGCGGCGAGGACGGCTTCGAGCGTGGCGCGGCGCTCCGCGAGCTCGTCGGCCGAGCGCCCCAGCCCGAGCCGATCCGCCTCGCGGAAGACGTCGCGCGTCGACAAGGCGTGCGGCGACGGCAGCACGAGCACGCCGTGCGGCGGCAGCGACGGCAACGGCCGCAGCTCCTCGCCGGCCCCGCCGACGAGCAGCGGCCCGGGCGCGACCTGCGACGGCACGTCGGCGCCGAGCTGCGGCGCGAGCCGCGCGAGCAGCGGATCGTCGGCGCGCCGCCCGGCCGCGTGCGCGACGAGGCGCAGCGCCGCGGCGGCGTCGCCCGAGCCGCCGCCCATGCCGGCGGCGACCGGCACGCGCTTGGCGATCGTGAGCCGCAGAGGCGGGCCCTCCCAGCCGCTCGCGGCGCGAAACGCGGCGAGCGCCGCGCCGGCCAGGTTCGGCCCCTCGACGCCCGCGCAGACGACCTCGTCCTCGCCGGCCGCGCAGCCCATGTCGCCCGCGCCCGGCGCCGCGGCGACGAGCGCCGCGCCGGGCAGCGGCTCGAGCGTCAGCTCGTCGGCGAGCGACAGCGGCTCGATCACGGAGACGAGCTCGTGCAGCCCGTCGGCGCGTGTGCCGCCGAGGAACAGGCACAGGTTCGTCTTGCCGGGTGCGAGTGCGGTGAGCCTCATGCGCGCGACTCCGGCTCGCCGGCGGCGCCGCTCGTGTGCGGCGCGCGCTCGACCGCCTCCCACAGCTCGCGCAGCCGCTCGGGCGAGAGCCGCTCGGCGCGCACGTCGGCCGGCTCGCCGAGCGCCTCCAGCGCGGCCCGCACCACGTCGCGGCCGGCGACGCCCGCGAGCGCGACCGACTTCGCGAGCGCCTTGCGGCGGTGGGCGAACGCGCCCTGCACGAACGCGCGCAGGCCAGGAGGAATCGGATCCCGCCCGCCCGCCCGCCCGCCCGCGCCGCCGCGCCGCTCGAGCCCGACGAGCACCGAGTCGACGTTCGGCACCGGCTGGAAGACCTGCCGCGAGATCGGCCGCAGCACGCGCACCTCGCAGGCGAGCTGCGCGAGGACGGAAGGCACGCCGTACGCCGATGTGCCGGCCTGCGCCGCGAAGCGCTCGCCGACCTCCTTCTGCACCATCGCGACCCAGCGCGTCACGGACGGCAGCTGCTCGACGGTGCGCAGGATCGCGCCGGCGGCGATCCCGTACGGCAGGTTCGCGACGACCTTCGTCGGCGCCGGGTCGAGCGCGCGCAGGTCGAGCGCCATCGCGTCGGCCAGCCACAGCGTGGCGCGCGCGCCGAACGGGTCGAGCGCGTCCCGCAGCGCCGGCTCCAGCGAGCGGTCGACCTCGACGACGTGCACGTGCGCGACGCGCGCGGCGAGGTGCTCCGACAGCACGCCGACGCCGCCGCCGATCTCCAGCACGACGTCGTCGGGCGCCAGCTCCGCCGCGCGTCCGATCACGTCGAGGATGTTCGAGTCGATCAGGAAGTTCTGGCCGAGGTCGCGCTTCGGCCGGACGCCGAACGCGCGCATGCGACGCAGCGTCGGCTGGGTGGGGAGCTCGCTCACCAGCCGAACAGCTCGGCGGCGTTGCGCTCCACCTGCGCCTCCAGCTCCTCGTAGGCGACGCCGCGCTCCGCCGCGACCACCTCGGCGGTCAGCGTCACGTTGGCGGGCTGGTTGCGCTCCTTGCGCACCGCCTGCGGCGTGAGGTACGGCGCGTCGGTCTCGACCAGCAGCCGCCCGGCGGGGACCTCGCGTGCGGCGGCGCGCAGCGCGACGTTCGGCGGGTAGGTGACGTTGCCGGCGAACGAGATCCAGTAGCCGCGCTCGAGGCACGCGTCGAGCCGGTCGGGCATCGAGAAGCAGTGGAGGATCACTCTGAGGCCTTCCGCCTGGCCCCCGAGCATCGAGAGCGTGTCGTCGTCGGCCGCGCGCGTGTGGATCACGAGCGGCTTGCCGGTCGCGCGCGCGAGCTGCATGTGCGCGGCGAAGGCGCGCTCCTGGTCCTCGCGCGAGGCGGTCTGGCGGAAGAAGTCGAGCCCCGTCTCGCCGATCGCGCGACAGCGCGGATGCGCCGCGAGCGCCTCCAGCTCGGCGAGGTCGGCGGCGTCGAAGCCGGTCGCGTGGTTCGGGTGGCGGCCGACCGCGACGTACACCTGCGGGAAGTCCTCGGCGAGCTGCAGCGCGGCGCGGCACGAGTCGGAGTCGGTGCCGACCGTCAGCATCCGCCGCACGCCGACGCGCTCGGCCGCGGCGACCAGCTCCTCCGGCGACGGCGCGCACGACGTGAGGTGCGTGTGGCTGTCGATCATCGCTGCTTCGGGAACAGCGGCTCGACCTGCGTGACCGTGCCGCCCCAGCCGGCGTCCGCGAAGCGCGCCGCGTCGTAGTCCGTCTCGGGTCGTCCGAGCGCGGCCAGCAGCTTCGCCGTGGTCGACGGCATGTACGGGTGCAGCAGCACCGTGACGACCCGCAGACCCTCGGCCAGCGTCGCGAGCGTCTCGTCGAGCGCGTCGGCCTGCGCGGGGTCCTTCGCAAGCTGCCACGGCGCGCGGTCCTCGACGTATCTGTTGAGCCGACGCACGCACTCCCAGATGTGGCCGAGCGCAGCGCTCAACTCGACGCGGTCGAGCATCGACGCCACTGCGTGCTGCGTGTCACCGAGCAGGTCGTCGGTCGCGGCCGCGGGCACGACCCCGTCGCGATACCGCGCGAGCATCGCGAGCGTCCGCGACGCCAGGTTCCCGTAGTCGTTCGCCAGCTCGCTCTCGTAGCGCGCCTCGAAGCCGGCCGTCGAGACCGAGCCGTCCTGGCCGAACGAGACCTCGCGGAAGCAGTAGAAGCGCAGCGCGTCGGTGCCGAAGCGCTCCATCACCTCGAACGGGTCGAGCACGTTGCCGAGCGACTTGCTCATCTTCTCGCCGTCCATCAGCAGGAAGCCGTGCACGAACATCCGCCGCGGCAGCTCCAGCCCCGCCGCCATCAGCAGCGCCGGCCAGTAGACGGCGTGGAACTTGAGGATGTCCTTGCCGATCAGGTGGACGTCCGCCGGCCAGAAGGTCGCGGTGACGTCGTCGCCGTCGCGGCTCCCGAAGCCGAGCGCCGTCACGTAGTTCAGCAGCGCGTCGAACCACACGTAGAAGACGTGGTTCGGGTCCCACGGCACGGGCACGCCCCACGTCAGCTTCCCGCGCGAGAGCGACACGTCGCGCAGCCCCTGCTCGACGAACGCGCGCGCCTCGTTGAGCCGCGCGACCGGCGCGACGAACTCCGACCCCTCCGCCAGCAGCCGCTCCAGCGGCTCCTGGAAGGCGGACAGGCGGAAGAACCAGTTCTCCTCCTGCTCGCGGTCGAGCGGGATGTGGTGGATCGGGCAGGTGTTGCCCTCGGCGATCTCGCTGTCGGACTTGAAGTCGGCGCAGCGCGGGCAGTACCAGCCCTCGTACGTGCCGAGGTACGTGTGCCCGTTGTCGTGCACGCGTTGCATGACCTCCTGCACGCGCTCGCCGTGGCGCGGGTCGGAGGTGCGGATGAAGAAGTCGTTGCTGGCCTCCAGCTGCGGCATCAGCGCCTCGAAGCGCGCGGCGTTGCGGTCGGCCAGCTGCTTCGGCGTCACGCCCTCTCGCTCGGCCGCGAGCGCGACCGGCTCGCCGTGCTCGTCGGTGCCGGTGAGGAAGAAGACGTCCTCGCCGCGCTGGCGCATGTGCCGCGCGAGCACGTCCGCCGCGATCGTCGTGTACGCGTGCCCGAGGTGAGGCTGCGCGTTGACGTAGTAGATCGGGGTCGTGACGTAGTAGGACACGGGCGCGCCGAAGGCTACTCGGCCGCGGCGTCCGTCAGCGCCTTGTAGAGCGCGTTCGCCGGCACGCCCGTCAGCTCCGCCACGACGCCCGCGGCCGGGCGCGGCTTGGCGCCCGCGTCGACGAGCCGGCGCAGCGCGTCGAGCGCCGGGGCCAGCGGCGCGTCGGCCTCCGGCGCGGCGCCGACGACGAGCACGACCTCGCCGCGCGGCGGCTCGGCGGCATAGCGCTCGGCCAGCTCGGCCGCCGTGCCACGCACGACCTCCTCGTGCAGCTTCGTCAGCTCGCGGCAGACGGCGACCGGCCGCGCCGGGTCGAGCTCCGCCAGCGCCTCCAGCGACGCCGCGACGCGCTTCGGCGACTCGAACGCGACAAGCGTCTCGGGCGTTCCGAACGCCGCTGTCAGCTCGCCCCGCTTGCGCGGCAGGAAGCCGGCGAAGCGCCAGCGCTCGGCCGGCAGCGCGCTCGCCACCAGCGCGGCGAGGGCAGCGCTCGGCCCGGGCAGCACCTCGACCGCCAAGCCGGCCGCGACGCACGCCTGCACGAGCAGGAAGCCGGGGTCGGAGACGAGCGGCATGCCGGCGTCGGACACGAGCGCGACGTTCGCGCCCGCCTGCATCCGTCGCACGAGCTCGTTCGCGCGCTCGCGCTCGTTGTGCTCGTGGTAGCTGAGCAGCTCGGACGACACCCCGTAGCGGTCGAGCAGCGTGCGCGTGCGGCGCGTGTCCTCGCAGGCGATGAGGTCGGCCTCGCGCAGCGCGGAGAGCACCCGCAGCGTGACGTCCTCGAGGTTGCCGATCGGCGTCGGGCAGACGATCAGATGGCCGGGCATGTGCTTACGCGACGCTCCGCTGCGCGCCGGCGAACGCCAGCGCCGCGGCGCCGACGAGCCCGGCCTCGGTCCCGAACTGCGCCGGCACGATCTGCGCGTGCGCGGACATCGTCGGCAGCGCGCGCCGCACCGCCTCCGCGCGCGCCGGCGCCAGCAGCAGCGCGCCGGCGGCGATCACGCCCCCGCCGATCACGACCACGTCGGGGTCGAAGACGTTCATGAGGCTCGCGATCCCGACGCCGAGGTTCACGCCGACCAGCGTGATCGCCTCGATCGCGGCGGCGTCGCCGTCGTGCGCCAGCTCGGTGATCAGCGCGCCGGTGACGTCGCGCCCGTCGGCGAGCGCACGCCCCAGCGCGGACTCCGGCTGCTCGCCGGCGATCCGCCGCCCCTCGCGCGTGAGCGCGGTGCCGGACGCGAGCGTCTCGAGGCAGCCGTTGTTGGGGCAGTGGCCCTGGCACGGCGGTCCGTCGAGGTCGATCGTGATGTGGCCGAGCTCGGCGCCGGCTCCGATCGCGCCGCGGAACGGCGCGCCGTTCAGGATCAACCCGCCGCCGATGCCGGTGCCGATCGTCAGCAGCACGACGTCGGTCGCGCCCTGCGCGGCGCCGGCGCGCCACTCGGCGAGCGCGGCGACGTTGCCGTCGTTGTCGACCTCGACCGGCAGCCCGAGCCGCTCCGCCATCAGGTCGCGGAACGGCACGTCTCTCAGCGGCAGGTTCACCGCCATCGTCGCCACCCCGCGACGCTGGTCGATCAGGCAGGGGATCCCGAAGCCGACCGCCGTCACCTCGCTCGTGGTCGCCGCGCGCGCCTCCTCGACCGCCTCGACGGCCATGTCGAGCAGCTCGCGCTGCCCGAGCCCGCGGACCGCGCGATGGACGCGGTGGTGCACGTTGAGGTCCGCGTCGACGACGCCGGCGAGCAGCTTCGTGCCGCCGAGATCGACGCCGATAACGCAATCCGACGACATCTCGGCCACTATAGACCGGCATGGCAGACGACCGAGGGCCGGGCGGGCGGGTCCCCTACAACCGATATCGGTCACGGCCGCCGGGTCTGCGCGAGCGGCTGCGAGGCGAGAACGCCGGACTGGACGAGCTGCAGGCGCACGAAGCGCCGCGGTCTCGCCACCGCCTGCGCCTGCCGCGCCTGCGCGCACGCGGCGGGCGGATCACCCCTGGACGCATCGTGCTGTGGGTCGCGCTCGCGATCGGCGCCTGGCTCGCGCTCTCGCTCGTGCTGTTCCTCGTCAGCGCGCAGATCGAGCAAGGCAAGGTGTCGGACGACGCGCACGCCGCGCTGCGCTCGGCCGGCTACCCGCTCACCTCGCCGAACACGATCCTGATCCTCGGCTCCGACGCGCGCCCCGAGGGCTCGAAGGAGCCCGGCGCGAACCCGGGCGGCCCGAGCCGCAGCGACACGATCATGCTGTGGCGCGTCGGCGGCGGCCACGCGTCGCGCTTGTCGATTCCGCGCGACACGGTCGTCGAGATTCCCGGCCACGGACGCCAGAAGATCAACGCCGCCTACGCGTTCGGCGGGGCGGCGCTTGCGATCCGCACGATCTCGCAGTACCTCGGGGTCCCGATCAACCACCTCGTCGAGGTCGACTTCGAGAACTTCCCGAAGCTCGTCGACGCGCTCGGCGGCGTCGACGTGAAGACCGGACGCGTCTGCTCGAAGATCAACGGCGGCCGCGCGAACGGCGGCGTCACGCTGAACCTGCACAGCGGCGAGCACCACCTCAGCGGCAGACAGGCGCTCGCGCTCGCGCGCACGCGCAAGAACGACTGCAACCCCGCCGAGAACGACTTGACCCGCGCGAGACGCCAGCAGCAGATCTTGTCCGCCATGAAGGACCGGCTGTTCGCGCCGACGACGTTCCTGCGGCTGCCGTGGGTCTCCTGGTACACGCCCAAGACGATGCGCACCGACATGGGCGGCCCCACGCTGCTCGGCTTCTTCGCGGCCGCGGCCGCGGGCGGCTCGCCGCCGGTCGAGGTGCTGAAGCCCTCCGCCTTCGAGACGCTGCCCGACGGCGGCTCCGGCCTCGTCGTCTCGGACGCCGACAAGCAGGCGGCCGTGCGGCGCTTCCTGGACGGCTGACCGACCGCCGCCGGTCAGGCGTCCGGCGCCGGCGCCACGACGAAGCGCCAGCGCGCGACGACCTCGCCGCCGACGGACCAGCGCACGGCGTATCTGCCCGGCGGGAAGCGCAGCGGCGTGACGGTCGCGGCGCCCGCCGGACCGGTCGTGAGCGCGAAGCACGTACGTCTGGCCGGCGCGACGTCGCGGCGCCGCACGCACGTGCGGAACCGCGTCCGCGCCGCCTGCGCATCGGTGAACACGAGGTCCGCCGCCGCGCGGCCGGTCGCCGCGCTCGCCGCGAGCTTGTGCGTCGGGGTGCGCAGCGCGTCGGTCACCTGACCGGCGAAGCGGCGCGGCGCGGCCGCGCCGGCGGACGCCGGCGGCAGCCCGAGCGCGGTCAGCGCGACCAGCGCCAGCGCGGCGCTACGCCGCGTCGGCCTTCTTCGCGCCGCCGCCGTCCTTGGAGGGCGCCGCTCTGCTGTCGCCGCCGTCGCTCTTGGCGCTGCTCTCGCCACCGCTCTTGGCTCTCCCCTCGCCGTCCGCGCTTCTCTCGCGCGCACGCTTCTTCGTCCCATAGTCGGTGTTGTAGAAGCCGGAGCCCTTGAAGTGCACGGCCGGGGCGTGCAGGACGCGTACGGCGGGCGCCTCGCAGACCTCGCAGGCGTCCAGCGCGTCCTCGCTCATGCGCTGGATCACCTCGAAGGTGTGCCCCTTCTCACAGCGGTACTCGTAGATCGGCATCAGGCGAAGAAGGATAGAGTCCGCCGGCGATGACTGACGTGGTGACGATGGAGAAGATCGTGTCGCTGTGCAAGCGGCGCGGCTTCATCTTCCCCTCCTCCGAGATCTACGGCGGGGTCGGGTCGACGTACGACTACGGTCACTACGGCGTGCTGCTGAAGACGAACGTCAAGAACGAGTGGTGGCGCGCGATGTTGCAGGACCGCGACGACGTCGTCGCCCTCGACAGCGCGATCATCCAGAACCCGAAGGTGTGGGAGGCGAGCGGTCACCTCGCCGGCTTCACCGACCCGCTCGTCGACTGCCGTACGTGCAAGAAGCGCTTCCGCGCCGACCATCTCGACCAGCTCGAGTGCGGGCAGAAGCCCTCCAAGCACCCCGGCGAGGGGCCCGACTGCGACCTCACCGAGGCGCGTGACTTCAACTTGATGTTCGAGACGACCGTGGGACCGGTGAAGGACGCGGGCGCGACCGTCTACCTGCGCCCCGAGACGGCGCAGGGCATCTTCATCAACTTCAAGAACGTGCTGCAGTTCAGCCGCAGAAAGCCGCCGTTCGGGATCGCGCAGATCGGCAAGTCGTTCCGCAACGAGATCACGCCCGGCAACTTCGTCTTCCGCACGCGCGAGTTCGAGCAGATGGAGATGGAGTTCTTCGTGCCGCCGGCCGAGGCCGGCAGATGGTTCGAGCATTGGCTGGGAGAGCGCGAGCGCTGGTACGTCGAGCTGGGGATCCGCCCGGACCACCTGCGCCTGCGCGCGCACGACGCCGACGAGCTGTCGCACTACTCCTCGGCCACGAGCGACGTCGAGTACCTGTTCCCGATCGGGTGGAGCGAGCTGGAGGGGATCGCCGACCGCGGCGACTTCGACCTCTCCAGACACGCGGAGCACGCGAGAGAGAAGCTCGAGTACGTCGACACGGCGACGAGAGAGCGCTACGTGCCGCACGTGATCGAGCCGGCCGCCGGCGCCGACCGCGCGACGCTCGCGTTCCTCGTCGACGCCTACGACGAGGAGCAGGTCGAGGGCGAGACGCGCACGCTGCTGCGGCTGCACCCGCGGCTCGCGCCGGTCAAGGTCGCGGTCATGCCGCTCGTGCGCAAGGACGGCCAGCCGGAGGTCGCGCGCGAGCTCTACGCCGACCTGCGCCGCCGCATGCAGGCGGAGTACGACGAGGGCGGCTCGATCGGCAAGCGCTACCGCCGTCAGGACGAGATCGGCACGCCGTGGGGCGTGACCGTCGACCACCAGACGCTCGAGGACCGCACGGTGACGCTCCGCGACCGCGACACGCTCGAGCAGGTGCGCCTCCCGATCGCCGACGTCGGCGACGAGCTCGAGCGGCGCCTGCGCGCGCCGTGGACGACGCCGAAGCTCGCGACGGCCTGAGCGACGCGTTCAGCGCGCGTCGGCGATCAGCGCGTGCGCGGCCGCGACCGCGGCCTTGAGCATCGGCCGCGGGTCGAGGTCCGGCTCGGTGAGGAAGCGCAGCGCCAAGCCGTCGGCGAGCGCCAGCAGCACGCCGGCGACCGCGTCCGGGTCGTCGCCGAGCCGCACGACGCCTTCGTCCTGCTTGGCGCTCAGCGAGGCCGCGAGATCGCCGCGCGCGGCGCGCGCGAGCGTCGCCAGCTCGCCGGCGATCTCCTCGTTGCGCCGCGAGAGCGTGAACAGCTCGTGCATCAGCACGACGAAGCCGGGGTCGCGGCCGACGAGGTCCTCCAGGCTGCGCACCATCGCGTCGATGAAGTCGTCGGCGGTGCGCGCGTCGCCGAGCGACGCGGCGAGCGCGGCCAGGCGGATCTCCGAGTCGCGCCGCACGACCTCGACGAGCAGCCGCTCCTTCGTGCCGAAGTAGTAGTGCAGCAGCCCGCGCGAGACGCCCGCCTCGCGCGCGACGTGGTCGAACGTCGAGCCGGCGGCGCCGCGCGCGGCGACGCTGTGGCGCATCGCGTCGACGATGCGCTTCGCCTTGTCGCTCTCGAGCGGGCGGGCGGTCGTCGCGCTGCTGTCGGCGCCGGGCGTGGTGACGGCCATCGTCCGATCGTAGTCGGTCGGACGGCCGGCCGGCGTCTCCACCGGCCGGCGAACGCCTGGCTGCGATCTCGCTATGCGGCGCCCGTCTGCGGCGGCGTGCTCGGCGCGGTGGAGCCGTAGTCGAACTCCTCCTCCTTGCCGAACAGCGCGTCGAGGACCTTCGAGCGCAGGTCCTCGCTCACGGCGAGCGCGATCCCGGCGCCGATCGCGAGCACGAGCAGCTTGCGCAGGAAGCCGCCCCTGCGGTGCTTCCGCTTCGGCCCCTCCTTGAGCGCGCTGCCCGCGTCCTTCAGCGCGTCGGCCGCGATCTTGAGGTCCTTCTGCACCTTCTTGTCGCCGACGGCGTCCTTCGGGCTCTTGCTGTCGGTGATCCGCTCGTACGCGTCCTTCGCCGCCTCGAACGCGACGCGGAAGTTGTCGCGCAGCTCCTCGTCCTCGGCGAGCCGCTGGACCCACGGGCTCGTCGTCGCCGCTGCGGCGCTCGCCGCCTTCCTCGCCTGCTTCGTGCGTGCTGCCATGCGGGGTGCTCCCTTGCGCTCGCTTGCTCGGATGTGCGGCGAGCATACCCCGCGCCCACCGGAGCGACGCGCGGCGGCTCAGCTTCGCCGGCGCTGCTCGTCGTAGAGCGCCAGCAGCTCGCTCGGCAGCAGCTCCAGGCCGTCCGCGATCTGCAGCAGCGTCGTGAGCCGCACGTCGCGGTTGGCGCGCTCGATCTCGCTGACGTGCTTGGCGGCCAGGCCCGCCGCCTGCGCGAGCGCCTCCTGGCTCATCTCGCGATCGCGGCGGGCGCGACGGACCGCGCGCCCGAAGTCGACCAGCCTGGCATCGGGCGTCCGCATCTGGAGTGGAAGCCTCGACCGCCGATCGGGGTATTTCTACCCATGATGATTGGAGTTTCTCTATTGATCAGTGGACTTTATGGTCAGTTTGTGGGAGTATTGCCGGGGGACAGGAGGCGTTCCCGGCGGGGGGCCGGGACGCCTCCCGACGCGTGCGGCGACGATCCCGCCCGCGCCTCAGCCGCCTTCGAGCTGGCGCTCGTACAGCGCCATCAGCTCCGTCCCGGTGAGGCCCAGGCCGGCGGCGAGGCGGAGGAACGTGTCGAGCCGCGGATCCTTGTTTCCGCGTTCGAGCTCGCTGACGTGCTTCGCGCCCAGGCCGGCCCGCAGCGCGAGCGCGTCCTGACTGAGGTCGCGCTCGCGACGCGCACGTCTCAACGTCCTGCCGAAGACACCGTCTGCCCCTTCGCCTCCCATCGCGCAGAAATCCTGCGCCACCCCTGAATGGCATTCCACCATCCGTGGAGTGAGATTGGTTGCCGATGGGAGGAGCTTCTCCCTCCATGGCGCGAACCGCCGCGTTCAGGCGGCCGCGCGACGCCGCACGCGGCGCGGCGCGAGCGCCAGCTCCAGCGCCTCGTCGACGCGCGAGACGAAGTGCAGCTCAATGCCTCTGCGCAGGTGCGCGGGGATCTCGTCGGCGTCCTGCGCGTTGCGCGCGGGCGCGATCACGTGACGGATGCCGCTGCGCTGCGCCGCGAGCGCCTTCTCCTTCAGCCCGCCGATCGGCAGCACCTGGCCGGTCAGCGTGAGCTCGCCCGTCATCGCGACGTCCGCGCGCACCGGCCGGCCGCTCAGCAGCGAGAACAGCGCCGTCGCCATCGTCACGCCGGCGCTCGGACCGTCCTTCGGCACCGCGCCGGCGGGCACGTGGACGTGGAGGTCGTGTCTGGCGAACCAGTCGTCCGCGACACCGTCCGGCGCGTGGGAGCGCACGTAGGAGAGCGCCGCCTGCGCCGACTCGCGCATCACCTCCCCCAGCTGGCCGGTGATCGTCAGCTTGCCGGAGCCCGGCATCGCGGTCGCCTCGACGAACAGCACGTCGCCGCCGGCGGGCGTCCAGGCGAGCCCGGTCGCCACGCCCGGCTCCGACGTGCGCCGGCGCGTCTCGCCGAAGACTCTGCGCTTGCCGAGCAGCTCGCGCGCCCGCGCGGCGGAGATCGTCACCTTCCGTCTCGCTCTGCCCTCGGCGACCTGGCGCGCGACCTTGCGGCAGATCGATCCGATCTCGCGCTCCAGCCCGCGCACGCCCGCCTCGCGCGTGTACTCGGCGACGATCGCCTTCAGCGCCGCGTCGGCGAACGCGATCTGCCGCTGCGTGAGGCCGTTGCGCTCGATCTGGCGCGGGACGAGGTAGCGGCGTGCGATCTCCAGCTTCTCCTCCTCCGTATAGCCGGCGAGCTGGATCGTCTCCATGCGGTCGCGCAACGGGCCCGGGATCGTCTCGAGCGTGTTCGCCGTCGTCACGAACATCACGTCGGAGAGGTCGAACGGCAGGTCGAGGTAGTGGTCGCGGAAGGTCGCGTTCTGCTCGGGGTCGAGCACCTCGAGCATCGCGCTCGCCGGATCGCCGCGGAAGTCCGAGCCCATCTTGTCGATCTCGTCGATCATGAACAGCGGGTTGCGCGTGCCGGCGTCGCGCAGCGCGCGGATCACGACGCCCGGCATCGCGCCGATGTACGTGCGACGGTGGCCGCGGATCTCCGCCTCGTCGCGCACGCCGCCCACGCTGATGCGCTCGAATCTGCGACCGAGCGCCCGCGCGATCGATCTGCCGAGCGAGGTCTTGCCGACGCCGGGCGGACCGACGAGGCAGAGGATCGACGAGCGCGCCGCCACGTCGTCCCGCTCCGCCGTCAGCTTGCGCACGGCGAGGAACTCGAGGATGCGCTCCTTCACCTGCTCGATGTCGTAGTGGTCCTGGTCGAGCACTCTGCGCGCGTGTCTGAGGTTGAGGTTGTCGTGCGTGCGCGCGCTCCACGGCAGGGAGGCGATCCACTCCAGGTAGCCGCGGATCACGCCGTGCTCGGCCGCCGCCGGCGGCAGCCGCTCGAGTCGCGCGAGCTCGCGATCGACCTGCTTGCGGACCTCCTCCGGCAGCTCCAGCGCGTCGAGCTGCTCGCGCAGCTCGTTCGCCTCCGCCTGCATCTCGTCGCCGTCGCCGAGCTCGTCCTGGATCGCTCTCAGCTGCTGGCGCAGGAAGTACTCGCGCTGCGTTCTGTCGAGCTCGCTCTGGACCTGCGACTGGATCTTCGAGCCGAGCGCGACGACCTCCAGCTCGCTCGCGAGCAACTCCGACAGGCGCCGCAGCCGGCGTGCCACGTCGCGCTCCTCCAGCAGCGCCTGCTTGTCCTCCGTCTTGAGCCGCAGCGCGCCGGCGATCAGATGCGAGAGCGCGCCCGGGTCGTCGAGGTTCGCGACTGCGACGTGCAGCTCCTCGGGCAGGTACGGGACCTGCTCGACGATGTTCGTGAAGGTGGCCTGCACGTTGCGCACGAGCGCGAGCAGCTCCGGCGTCTCGGTCGTCGAGACGTCGGGCAGCTCCTCGATCTGCGCGACGAGGTAGGGCTCGGTACGCGCGAAGCCGGTCAGGCGGATCCGCTGCGTCGCCTGCACGAGGATCCGCAGCGTGCCGTCGGGCACCTTGAGCATGCGCGCGACGACGCCCGCGACGCCGACGTCGTAGAGCTGCTCGGGACCGGGCGCCTCGATCTCCGGATCGCGGCCGGCGACCATCGCGATCATGCGGTCGCCGCCGAGCGCGTCGTTGATCAGCGCCATCGAGCGCTCCTGCCCGACCGCGAGCGGCACGAGCGTCTCCGGGAACGTGACCGTGTCGCGCAGCGGCAGGACCGGCAGCGTCGCCGGCAGCCCGCGCTGCGTCGGCACCTCGATCTCGCGCGCGCCGCCCGGTCTGCCGACCTCGATCATCGGCCGGGCGGGATCGCGTCGGCGTCGTCGGCCGGACCGCCGGTCGCGTCCTCGTCGCCGGTCTGGACCTCGATCGGCACGCTGTGCCGGCGCGTCTCCGGCTGGGCGAGCGGCAGCTCGACGCGCAACAGGCCGTCCTCGTAGACCGCTCTCGCCTCCTCGGCGCGCACGTCGGCGCCGAGCTGCACGACGCGGCGGAACGGCCCGTGCTCGATCTCGACCTGCTGGTAGACGCGACCCTCGCGCTCGATCGCGCGCCGCTCGCCCGACAGCACGAGCTCGCGCCCCTGGATCTCCAGGCCGAGCCGGTCGGCGTCGATGCCCGCCAGCTCGGCCGTCACGATCGCGCGCGGCGGGTCGTCGGCGTAGGAGACGTCGACGGCCGGCGAGAAGCCGGTGCGCTTGCGCGGCGCGATTCCGGAGCGGTGGAAGACGTCCCCGAACAGCTCGTCCATCTCGCGCCGCATGCGCTCGAAGTTGGCGAACAGATCCCGTTCGGGAGGCACGGCTGCAATCTACCCGCTCCGCGCGGGCGACTCAGAGCTCGTAGACGGCGCCTTCGCGGGCCAGCTCGAGGGGTCCGTCGTAGCGGCCGCGGGCCTGCTCGAGCGCGAGCGCGGCGTCGTGGTCGGCGGAGAAGTGCGTCAGCACGAGCCGGCGCGCGCCGGCTCGCCGAGCGTGCTCGGCCGCCTCGGCCGGGGTCAGGTGTCCGCGGTGGCCCGCGACCTCCGGCTGCTCGAGTGTCGCCTCGAGCATCAGCAGGTCCGTGTCGCGCGCGAACGAGACGATCTCGTCGTTCGGCCGACAGTCGGCCCCGTAGGTGAAGCTGCCGGCGCCGTCGCGCACCTGCACCGCGTGGGTGCGGATGAAGTGCGGCACCTCGTGGAAGCGGACGCGCAGCGGGTCGAGCGCGAGCTCGGCGGCCGGGTCGTACTCGTGCAGCTCGAACGACTGCTCGATCAGCTCCTCGGCGTGCCAGGCGCCGCCGATCCGCCGGAACGCCTCCCGCGCACCGGGCGGGGCGTAGAGCGCGGGACGCGCGCCCGCCGCTCGCGCCTCGTGCGAGTACGCGAGCGCGTACGCGTACGGCACGAGGTCGAAGAAGTGGTCGGCGTGCAGGTGCGAGATCACGACCGCGCACACGTCGGTGAAGGCGCGGTTCGCGCGCAGCTTCCCGAACACGCCGTTGCCGCAGTCGAGCAGCAGGCAGCGATCACCGGCCTCGACGAGGTATCCGCTGCACGCGCCGCCCGCGTCCTGCCAGGCCGGCGACTTGCCGAGCACGGTGATCCTCACAGCGACGGCACTGTAGCCCGAATCGCCGGAGATGCCGGCGTCAGGCGTGGAGCGACGCCTGTTCCTGCGCCGTCGGGAAGGCCCACACGGACTGCGTGCGGCGCTCTTGGCGGAACTGGAAGCGCAGCTGACGCGGCGGGCGCAGGCCGTCCGGATGCGCCGGGCGGAAGGTCGCGCACGGTTCGTCGTCCGGCAGTGCGCACAGCAGGTTCTGGCGGAAGAAGCACTGCTCGCAACTCACTCTGCCTGCGCTTCCACGACCCTTCGCCATGCTGTCCTCCGACCTCCTTCGACCGCTCGCCCGTCGCTTGGGAGCGGCCATGAAAGCGAACGCGGCAGAGCGCCTCAACGTCGTTTCCCGCAAATCGCAGGAACTTTTGAACGACGCGTGAAATGCCTGCAATTCATGGCTTTTCACGGACCGGGAACGGAAAGCACCCGCATTTTGCGGTCCTTTCCTGGCGGCGGCCGCGCGCGGGGGTGTCGTCATGCTAGGCGCACGATGCGCGTGCTCGTCACCGGTGTCAGCGGCTTCGTCGGCGCACGGCTCGTGCCGCGCCTGCGGCGGGACGGCCACGACGTGCGCGGCTTCGCGCGCGACCCGCGCCGGGTCGCGATCGACGTGCCGCTCGTCACCGGCGACGCGGTCACCGGGGCGGGGCTGGACGCCGCGCTCGCGGGGATCGACGTCGCGTACTTCCTGATCCACTCGATGGAGCCTGTCTCCGACGCGAGCGCGGACGCCGCCGCCGACTTCCGCGACCGCGAGCGGGTCGCCGCCGAGCGCTTCGCGGCGGCGGCGCGGGCGGCGGGCGTGCAGCGCATCGTGTACCTCGGCGGCCTCGTCCCGCGCGACGCGCCCCCCTCCCCGCACCTCGCGAGCCGGCTCGCGGTCGAGCAGCTGCTGCTGGACGCGCTCCCCGACTCGACCGCGCTGCGCGCCTCGATCGTGATCGGCGCCGGCTCGCGCTCCTTCCGCTTCCTCGTGCGGCTGATCGAGCGGATGCCGCTCGTCGCGCTGCCGCCCTGGCGCGACCACCGCACGCAGCCGGTCGACGAGCGCGACGTGATCGAGGCGCTCGCGCGCGCGGCCGTCGTCCCGGCGGCCGCCGGCCGCTCGCTCGACGTCGCCGGCCCGGACGTCGTCAGCTACGGCGAGCTGATCGAGCGCATCCGCGACCTGATGGTGCTGCGCCGTCCGCTGTGGCGGCTCCCTCGCATGCCGGCGCCTGCGGCGGTCGCGAGCCACGTCGCCGCCGCGATCGCCGGCGAGCGGCAGGAGCTGGTCGGCCCGCTGATGGGCGGCCTGACGAGCGACCTGCTGCCGCGCGACGGCGACGCCGCGCAGCTGCTGGGCGTGCGCCTGCACGCGCTCGACGCGGCGATCGAGCACGCGCTCGGTGAGTGGGAGCGCAGCGAGCCGCTCGCGGCGCGCTGAAGGCCGGGTAGGGTGCCGGCCATGACACGGGTGCACTGTGCGATCGCGATCGCCGCTCCGCCGACCCGCGTGTGGGAGGTGGTGATGGACCCGCATCGCCTCGCCGATTGGGTGACGATCCACCGGCGGGTGGGTGAGGTGCCGGCCAAGCTCAGACGCGGCTCGACGTTCGAGCAGACGCTGAATCTGCGCGGCGCCCCGCTCCACGTGGCGTGGACGGTGGCGGCCGTCGACCCTCCGCGCCGCGCCGAGTGGGAGGGACAGGGGCCCGCTCATTCACGCGCCTCGATCGTCTACGAGCTGCGCGGCGACGGTGAGAACGGAACGATCTTCGACTACACCAACGAATTCAGACCTCCAGGTGGTGCCCTCGGAGCCGTCGCCGGACGGGTGCTCGTCGGCGGACTGTCGCAACGTGAGGCGCAACGCTCGCTTCAGCGTTTGAAAGCACTGATCGAGTCCGAGTAAGTTCTCGCCGTCACGCCTTGCGGCGCCGCGATGCTCCGCTAGGATGCGAAACGGGTCGGAGCGCTGAGCTGGCAGCGCACAGATCCGAACGAGCAATGAACGGCGATTCGCAGCGCGACATTCATACGCTGAACGTTCATACTTTCGTCAAGGGCGCTACCGAACGTCTTGACCGCGCAATAGGCTGTCGATGATTAGCAGAGAGAACCACAGGGGACCGGAGGCACACGTGGCGGACTTTCTTGACGCGAAAGTACGGGAGATCGAGGAGCGACTGCAGGAGCTGCGGCCGTTGATCGAGGAGTTCCACCGGCTCGAGGCGGCGTCGGCCGCGCTCGAGGGGGTGAGCGACGCCGGCTCCGTATCGGCCTCGACCCGTCGCCGCCGCATTGCGAACGCCAACGGCTCCAGTCGCCGCGGCCGTCCGCGCGGCGGGCGCGGCGACAACACGCGCGCGGCGCAGACGGTCGACCTGGTGCGCGCACAACCGGGCATCACGATCCCGGAGCTCGCCGGCCACATGGGGATCAAGCCCAACTACCTCTACCGCGTCCTGCCGCAGCTGGCGGACGAGGGCAAGGTCCGCCGCGAGGGCAAGGGCTGGCACCCCGCGTAGCGGGGGCCCGCCCGCCCTCGTCGGCGGCGGCGCGCTAGACCAGGCCGAGCTGCTCGACCGCGGCGCGCTCCTCGCGCAGCTCCGCGACCGTCGCGTCGATGCGCGCCCGCGAGAACGCGTTGACCTCCAGGCCCTGGACGATCTCGTACGCGCCGTTCCGCGTCGTGCAGGGGAAGCCGGTGATGATCCCCGCCGCGATGCCGTAGGAGCCGTCCGACGGGACCGCCATCGAGACCCAGTCGCCCTCCGGCGTCCCGAGGCACCAGTCGCGCATGTGGTCGATCGCCGCGTTGGCGGCCGACGCCGCGCTCGAGGCGCCGCGCGCGTCGATGATCGCCGCGCCGCGCTTCTGCACCGTCGGGATGAAGTCGCCCTCCAGCCACGCCTCGTCGACGAGCTCGGACGCCGCCTGACCGCCGACGGTCGCGTGGAAGACGTCGGGGTACTGCGTCGCGGAGTGGTTGCCCCAGATCGTGACTCTTCTGATGTCCGGG
Organism: Conexibacter sp.; assembly: GCA_036379915.1. Lineage (GTDB taxonomy): Bacteria > Actinomycetota > Thermoleophilia > Solirubrobacterales > Solirubrobacteraceae > Conexibacter. The sequence goes on from DASVFS010000233.1 coordinate 52,139, forward strand.
ACGGTCGCGCCGGTCTTCGCCGCGAGCTGGCTGATCGCGCGGTTGTGGTCGAGCCGCACCATCGCGTGGAAGCGCTCCTTCGGCACGTCCGGCGCGTTGCTCGCCGCGATCAGCGCGTTCGTGTTCGCCGGGTTGCCGACCACGAGCACCTTGACGTCGTCGGCGGCGTGCGCGTTGATCGCCTGGCCCTGCGGCTTGAAGATGCCGCCGTTGGCCTCGAGCAGGTCGGCGCGCTCCATGCCTCTGCTGCGGGGGCGGGCGCCGACGAGCAGCGCGACGTTCGCGCCGTCGAAGGCGACGTTCGGGTCGTCGGTCGCCTCGACCCCTGCGAGCAGCGGAAAGGCGCAGTCGTCGAGCTCCATGATCACGCCCTCGACCGCTCTCAGGGCCGGGGTGATCTCCAGCAGTCGCAGCTGCACCGGCTGGTCCGGGCCGAGCAGCTGGCCGCTCGCGATCCGGAACAGCAGGCTGTAGCCGATCTGGCCGGCGGCGCCGGTCACGGCGACGCGGACGGGTGTCTTGTCAGTCACGTGGTCATCTCCTGTATGCGGCAGATCGGGGCGCGATGCTACAACCCGGCCTCCCAAAGCCTCCCCACGAGGAACCGACATCCATGAGCAAGATCAAGGTGAAGAACCCCGTCGTCGAGCTCGACGGCGACGAGATGACCCGCATCATCTGGGAGTTCATCAAGCAGCAGCTGATCCTCCCCTACCTCGACGTCGAGCTGAAGTACTACGACCTCGGAATCGAGAAGCGCGACGAGACCGACGACGCGATCACCGTCGAGGCCGCCGAGGCGATCAAGCGCCACGGCGTCGGCGTGAAGTGCGCGACGATCACGCCCGACGAGGCGCGCGTCGAGGAGTTCGGCCTCAAGCGCATGTACAAGTCTCCGAACGGGACGATCCGCAACATCCTCGGCGGCGTCATCTTCCGCGAGCCGATCGTCATCTCGAACGTGCCGCGGCTCGTGCCCGGCTGGACGAGACCGATCGTGATCGGCCGTCATGCGTTCGGCGACCAGTACCGCGCGACCGACACGCTGATCCCCGGCGAGGGGACGCTCACGCTCACCTTCACCCCGAAGGAGGCCGGCGAGCCGATCGAACTCGAGGTGTACGACTTCCCGGGCGCCGGCATCGCGATGGCGATGTACAACCTCGACGACTCGATCCGCGACTTCGCGCGCGCGTCGATGCGGTACGGGCTCGATCGCGGCTACCCGGTGTACCTGTCGACGAAGAACACGATCATGAAGGCGTACGACGGGCGCTTCAAGGACCTCTTCCAGGAGGTCTACGAGGCGGAGTTCAAGGCTGACTTCGACGCTGCCGGACTCACCTACGAGCATCGCCTGATCGACGACATGGTCGCCTCCGCGCTGAAGTGGGAGGGCGGCTACGTGTGGGCCTGCAAGAACTACGACGGCGACGTGCAGTCGGACACGGTCGCACAGGGCTTCGGCTCGCTGGGCCTGATGACGAGCGTCCTGATGACGCCGGACGGCAGAACGGTCGAGGCGGAGGCGGCGCACGGCACGGTCACGCGTCACTACCGCCAGCACCAGCAGGGCAAGCCGACCTCGACGAACCCGATCGCGTCGATCTTCGCGTGGACGCGCGGGCTCGCCTACCGCGGGCGGATGGACGACACGCCCGAGGTGACGCGCTTCGCCGAGACGCTCGAGCGCGTGTGTATCGAGACGGTCGAGCGCGGTCAGATGACGAAGGACCTCGCGCTGCTGGTCGGACCCGAGCAGGAGTGGCTGACGACGCAGGAGTTCCTCGCCGCGATCGACGAGAACCTGAAGGCCGCGATCGGCTGAACCTGCGTTTGCGTCGCGGCGGCCGTGCTTCACTGTGGGCATGGCCGTCGCGCCGTCACGCGCGTCGCACGCGACGCACGCCGTCACGAACCAGCCCCCGCCGCTCGAGGGGCTGAACCTCTTCGAGGTCAACCGCCCGCTCGTCGAGGCGCTCGAGCGCGAGGGCGGCGGCTGGGGCGCCGAGCGGGCCTCGGCCGTCGGCGCGCTGGCCGGCGGCGAGGGGATCCGCCTCGGCTTCGAGGCGAACGACAACCCGCCGCGGCTGAAGACGCACGACCGCTTCGGCAACCGCGTCGACCAGGTCGAGTTCCACCCGTCCTGGCATCGCCTGATGGAGAACAGCGTCACGCACGAGGCGCACGCGCTGCCGTGGCGCACCGAGCGAGCGGGCGCGCACGCCGTCCGCACGGCGCTCGGCCTCACCGGCGGGCAGGTCGAGGCGGGCCACGGCTGCCCGATCACGATGACGTTCGCGGCGATCCCGGCGCTGCGCGCGCAGCCCGACGTGCTCGCCGCCTGGGAGCCGCGCCTCACGTCGACGAGCTACGACCCGCGCGACGTCCCGGCCGACGAGAAGACCGGCGCGCTGTGCGGCATGGGCATGACGGAGAAGCAGGGCGGCTCCGACGTGCGCACGAACGCGACGGTCGCGAAGCCGGTCAACGGCGGCGGCCCGGGCGCCGAGTACGAGCTGACCGGGCACAAGTGGTTCACCTCCGCCCCGATGTGCGATCTCTTCCTGATCCTCGCGCAGGTCGAGGACGCGGGGATCTCGTGCTTCGCGATGCCGCGCTGGCGCCCGGACGGCGAGCGCAACGGCTTCCAGCTGCAGCGGCTGAAGGACAAGCTCGGCAACCGCTCGAACGCCTCCAGCGAGATCGAGTTCCGCGGCGCGTGGGCGCAGCTGATCGGCGAACCGGGCCGCGGCGTCCCGACGATCATCGAGATGGTCAACCACACGCGGCTCGACTGCGTGACCGGGTCGGCGGCGGGGATGCGCTGGGCGGTCGCGCTCGCGACCCACCACGCCGCCCACCGCAGCGCCTTCGGGAAGCTGCTGATCGAGCAGCCGCTGATGACGAACGTGCTCGCCGACCTGTGCGTCGAGTCGGAGGCGGCGACGCTGTCGGCGATGCGCCTCGCGCGCGCCTACGACGAGCAGGATCACGCGTTCAAGCGGATCGCCACGGCGGTGTTGAAGTACTGGATCTGCAAGCGCACGCCGCCGCACGCGGCGGAGGCGCTGGAGGTCCTGGGCGGCAACGGCTACGTCGAGGAGTCGGGCCTGCCGCGGCTCTATCGCGAGGCGCCGTTGAACTCCGTGTGGGAGGGCTCCGGGAACGTCATGTGCCTCGACGTGCTGCGCGCGCTGATCAAGGAGCCGGAGGCCGCGCCGGCGCTGTTCGCCGAGCTCGACGAGTCGGCCGGCGCGGACGCGCGGCTCGACGCGCACGTCGCGAAGCTGCGCGCCGAGCTGTCCGATCCGGTCGAGATCGAGGCGCGGGCGCGGCGCGTGGTGGAGGCGATGGCGCTGGCGCTGCAGGGGTCTCTGGTCGTGCGCTACGCGCCGCGGGAGGTCGCCGACGCGTTCTGCGCCTCACGCCTCGCCGGCGACGCCGGCCACGTGTTCGGCACGCTGCCGGCCGGGCTGGACTTCCGCGCGATCGTGGACCGGCATCGGCCGGTGCTCTGAGGCCGGCGCTCCGCTCCAGCGTTCGCCGAGCCCGCCGCGTGAACTGTGGGCATCGAGGGGGAGGGAGCCGTTGCGCCACCGCCCGGTTCTTCCGAGCTGTGTCGCTCAGGGTCCCTATACGACCCCCTCCGTGACACACGTAGATTCGGTGCATGCCAGACCGGGTGCCAGCCCCGGTCGAGGGCGAGGACGCGGCCGGGGCGCGGACCCCGCCGCACTTCCCCCTCGATGCCATCGGCGGCACGGCGAGCGCGAGCCGGCGCCCGAGCGGAGCGCCTCAGCCGTCGAGCCCGTAGATCGGGCGCAGCTTGCCGTTCAGGTAGTCGAGGAACGGCTGCACCGCGATCGGGCCGCCCGTCGCGCGGCGCACCAGCTCGCGCGGCGGATGCGTCCGCCCGAACCGGTGCACATGCGAGCCCAGCCACGCCCGCAGCGCCGATCCGTCGCCGGCGGCCAACTGCGAGTCGAGCCCCGGCAGGTCCGCGCGCGCCCGCTCCCACAGCTGCGCCGCGATCAGGTTGCCGAGCGCGTAGGTCGCGAAGTAGCCGATGTCGCCGCCGGACCAGTGGACGTCCTGCAGCACGCCGGCCGCGTCGTTCGGCACGTCGACGCCGAGGTAGCGCTTCATCCGCGCGTTCCACTCCTCGGGCAGGTCCTCGAGCGCGACCGTGCCGGCGATCATCGCGCGCTCCAGCTCGAAGCGCAGGATGATGTGCAGTCCGTACGTCGCCTCGTCGGCCTCGACGCGGATCAGCGACGGCTGGACCTTGTTGACGGCGCGGTAGAACGCCTCGGCGTCGACCGCGCCGAAGCGCTCCGGAAAGACCTCCCGCAGCTGCCCGTGCAGCCAGCCGGCGAACGGCCGGCCGCGCCCCACGACGTTCTCCCACAGACGCGACTGCGACTCGTGCACCCCGAGCGAGACGCCCTCGCCGAGCGGCCCGCGGGCAAGGGCCGGATCGACCTGCGCTTCGTAGAGGCCGTGGCCGAGCTCGTGGATCGCGCCGTACAGCGCCATCCCGACGTAGGCGCCGTCGTAGCGCGTCGTGAGCCGCACGTCGCCCGGTCCGAAGCTCGTCGCGAACGGGTGCGCCGCCTCGTCGAGCCGCCAGCCGTCGGCCGTCCAGCCGAGCCGCTCGACGACGCGGTGCACGAGCCTGCGCTGGCCGTCGAGCGGGAAGTCGCCGTGCAGCACGGACGCGTCGACCGCGTCCGCACGCTCGGCGATCGCCGCGATCAGCGGCACGAGCCCGGCCCGCAGCTCGGCGAACAGCGCGTCGACCTCGGCGCTCGTCATGCCCTCCTCGTAGTCGTCGAGCAGCACGTCGTAGGGGTCGTCGTAGCCGTCGAAGCACTCGACGTAGCGCAGCTTCAGCTCGACGTTGCGGCGCAGGAACGGCAGGAAGGCGGCGAAGTCGGCGCGCTCGCGCGCGTCGACCCACGCCTGGTGGCCGAGCGCGCCGGCGCGCGCCAGCTCGGCGGCGAGCTCTGACGGGACGCGGCGCGCCTTGTCCCAATCGCGCCGCGTCACGCGCACGAGCGCCTCGTCCGTGGACCCCGGCTCGGGACGGGCGTCATCGAGCAGCCGCCCGATCGCCTCGTCGGTGAAGCGCTCGTGGATCAGCTTGCCGAGCGTGCCGAGCTGCTCGGCCCGCTGCGGCGCGGCGCGCTCGGGCATCATCGTCTGCTGGTCCCAGCCGAGCAGGCCGCCGGCGGCGTTCAGGTCGGCGATCTCCGCGAGTCGCTCGCGCAGCTCGGTCAGGGCGTCGCTCATTCGAGGTCCTATCGGATGGGTTGGCCGGATGGTGGAGCGCCGCCAGGAGCCTTGCGCGCGCTGTGCCACCATTCCACCATGTTCGGGCGTCCCGGATCGATTCAGCTGGCGCGCATCTTCGGCATCCGCGTGGGCGTCGACGCCAGCTGGTTCGTCGTGCTGTTCCTCGTGATCTTCTGGCTGTCGGGCTCCTTCCAGGAGACGCTCGGCAGCTCGGACACGACCGCCTACCTGACCGCGGTCGCGAGCGCGCTGCTGCTGTTCGCCTCGATCGTCGTGCACGAGCTGGGCCATGCGCTCGCCGCGCGGCGCCACGGCATCGAGGTCGCGGGCATCACGATCTCGCCGCTCGGCGGGTTCGCGCTGATGAGCCGCGAGAGCCGCACGCCGCGCGAGGAGCTGGACGTCGCCGCCGCCGGGCCGCTCGCGACGCTGGCGATCGTCGTCGCGAGCGTGCTGGCGGGCTTCGCGCTCGTCGGTCCCGAGCGCTTCGTCGACGCGGCGCTGCTCGCCACGGGCGCGGACGTCACGCCGGTGCTGCTGACGATCGGCTTCCTCGTGACGATGAACCTGATCGTCCTGCTGTTCAACCTGATCCCCGCCTACCCGCTCGACGGCGGGCGGATCGTGCGGGCGCTCGTGTGGCGCGCGACGGGCGATCGCAACCGCGGCACGCGCGTCGCCGCGCGACTCGGCCAGGCCTTCTCGATCGTGCTGATCGGCGGTGGCCTGTGGGTGACGATCGGGCTCGCGAGCCTGGTCGGGATCTGGTTCGTGCTCGTCGGGCTGATGATCGGTGGCGCCTCGCGCGCGCTGCTCGCGCAGACCGCGATCACGGAGCAGCTCGAGGACGTGCGCGTCGGCGACATCATGGACGCCGACCCCGTGAGCGTCCCGGACGAGCTGCCGGCCGCACGCGCGCTCGACGAGTTCTTCCTGCGGTACCGCTGGCCGTGGTTCCCGGTCGTCGACGCCGCCGGCCGCTTCGTCGGCGTGCTGCGCGAGGAGGGCGCCCGCCGCGCGGTCGAGACGGGAGCGAGCGGAGACCATGTCCTCGTGAGAGAGCTGATGGAGGCCGACGAGGCCGGTCGCTGGCGAATCGACGAGGACCAGTCGCTGCGGGCGCTGCTCGACGCCGACGGCCTGCGCACGCTCGGGGCGATGATGGTGCTCGACGGCGGCGGCGTGCTGCGCGGCGTCGTGACGCTCGGCCGCCTGCGGCGCGCGCTGCGCGCCGCGGTCGGCGGCGGGCGGCCCTAGCCGTAGAACCAGGCGATCGTCAGCAGCTGGCCGAACAGGCCGAGCGTCACCGCGCTCGAGACGATCGCGACGCCGACGGACCTGCCCCAGCGCTCGCCGGCGCCGCGCGCGCCGAGCGCGAGCAGCGCGCCGAACAGCGGCAGCAGCGGCAGCAGGTAGCGGCCCTGCACTATCGAGATGAGATGGCGGCGCAGGTCGGCCGAGAGGCCGATCAGCATCAGCAGGGCGCCTGCCATCGCGACGTAGCCGAACAGCTCGCCGCGCCGCCAGCGCAACTCGCGCGGGTCGGCGCGCAGCACGCGGACGACGAGCAGCGCGACGAGCGCCAGCCCGACCGCCACCAGCTCGTACACCGCTCTCGGGAACCACACGGCCATCGGGCCGAACGCGCCGACGAACGACTCGAACAGCTGCCGATAGCCCGCTTCGGTGAGCGCCGTCGGCGGCTGGAACGGCAGGCGCGGCAGGAACACCTGCCACACGTAGCCGACGTGCGCCCAGAGCCCGACGTGGCTTTCGGGCGCGACCGGGCGAGCCGCCAGCACCGAGCGGTTCCATGCGAGCGCCTCGAACACTGCACCCGCGGCGAACAGCCCCACGCCCAGCAGCGCCGCGCCGCCGACCATCCGCACGACGCGCCGGTCCCATGCGAAGGTCGTGCGGCGCGCAGCCAGCGCGAAGCCGAGCAGCGCACCGGGCACGAGCGCGTAGGCGTTGACCTTGGTGAGCATCCCCGCTCCGACCAGCGCGCCGAGCGCGAGCGCGCCCCGCATCGTGGCGCCGCGCCGCCACGCCCGCGCGACGCACAGGAACAGCGCCGCCGCGATCGCGAGCAGCAGCGCGTCGGGGTTCACCCCCCCGGCGACGAAGCCGAGCATCGGCGTCGCGGCGACGGCGAGCCCGCCGACCGTCCACGCCCACGGCTCGGCCGGCAGGCACTCGCGCACGAAGCGGAAGCACAGCAGCGCCGTGAGGCCGGCGAGCAGCGCCGAGCCGAGGCGCATCAGCATGAGGCGATCGAGCAGCGAGCGGCCGTCGGCGACGCGGGAGGGGATCGCCTCGAGCGCGTAGTAGAGCGGCGGCTCGGGCTCCGCTTCGCCGGCCGCGATCGTCGGCGTGCGCGACAGCGGCCGCGCGAGGTCGGCCGCCAGCTGCCGTTCACCCTGGCGCGACCAGGCGGCGGCGCGGTAGGTCCAGGCTCCGACGCTGCCGAAGCCGACGTCGCGCATGATCGTCGCCTGCTCGCGCGAGAGCACGAGCGCAGGCGGGCGCCCCGGCGGCCTGCCCGTCTCGGCGAGCGATTGGGCGTACGCCACGTGCCCGACCTCGTCCGGCACCTGGAAGGGCGGCGTGACGAGCGACCAGGCCGCCGCGTTGAGCACCGCGACGGACGCGATCGCGAGGCCGAGCCGCGGCGTGGAGCGGTCCAGCACGAGCGCGCGCACGACGACGAACCCGGTCAGCAGCAGCGATGCGGCGAGCAGCGCGACGACGGCCCACCCGTGCCAGCACAGGCCGCCGTGCCCGTGGTCGCCGCAGATCCGCTCGGCGAGCGTCGCCGCGAAGCCCCACCACGAACTGCGCTCCGTTCGATACGCGATCGCGATCGACGTGCCGGCGAACGTCTGGCCAGCCCTCGCCGCGCCGACGCCGGGGGGCGTGAAGCCGCGCCCGAGCGAGGCCGGCGCGCGCATCTCCAGGCACACGCGGACGTCGTCGAGCGTGGTCGGCGTCCGCCCGATCGGCGCGCGCAGGACCATCGCCCTGCCGTCGACCGCCGCCTCGGCGGTGGCGATCGTCCGTCCGTGACGGCTGAGGGTCACGAGCGGCGGCGCCGCCGTGACCCCCGTTATCTCGAGCGCCGTCGTGCCGGCGGGCAGCAGCTCGCGTCCCTGGCACACGGTCGTGCCGGCCGGCGCGATCAGCTGCGCCTGGGGAAGCACGCCGTTCGTGCCGGAGCGGTGCCGCTCGGAGCGGGACAGCGCGATCGCGAGACCCGCGGCGAGCGCGACGACGGCGAGCAGGCCACAGGCCAGCGCCCGTCGGTCGAGCGTCCGCCGGTCGGCGCGCGGCGCTTCGTGCGACGCCGCTCGCCCCGCCTCCCGACGGGTGTCCAGAAACGTCATCGTCCCCCGATCGATGCGGTCGCCGCGCCGTCATCCCGGCGCGTTCGACGCCATAGCCCATGGCCGTACGGCGTATCCCCTGTCTAACGGGAATCCTAGAGACGTCAGACGGATGACGCCACCCGCTCTTACCGCTTTCATCCCGGACGCTCGTCCACCGCCGGGCGGCCGTCCCGCCGACCGACTAGCATCCGCGCCGCATGGGCTCCCCGCTCCGCTCCACCGCCGACGCGCTGCGCCGCTCCGCCCGCTCGGTCGTCCAGCGCAGCGGACGCGAGCAGCAGGCGCGCGTCGTCGTGGGCCGCATGCGCGAAGCGCGCTCGGCGTTCGACCCGTCCGCGCGGCGGATGCTGCGCGACGAGCACGCGATGCGCGTCGTGCTCGCCGCCGCGCTGCGACGCGACGGCAACGCGATCGACGTCGGCGCCAACCGGGGCGACACGCTCGAGATGATCCTCGCGGTCGCGCCCGACGGCCGCCATGTCGCGTACGAGCCGATCCCGTTCCTGGCGCAGCAGCTCACCGCCAGATATCCGCAGGTCGACGTGCGCAACGCCGCCTGCTCCGACGAGGCCGGCAGCGCCGAGTTCACCCACGTGTTGGGCGCGCCCGCGATGAGCGGCCTGCGCCAGCGCGAGGACCTGCCGGCGCACGCCGCCCAGGTCGAGCGCATCACCGTCCAGCTCGACAAGCTCGACGACGCGCTGCCCGACGGCTACGTCCCGTCGCTCGTGAAGATCGACGTCGAGGGCGCGGAGCTGCTCGTGATGCGCGGCGCGGCCGAGACGCTCGCGCGGCACCGTCCGTTCGTGATCTTCGAGCACGGGATCGGCGGCGCCGACCTGTACGGCTCCCAGCCGGGCGAGCTGTTCGACCTGCTCGCCGACTGCGGCCTGCGGATCTTCGACCTCGAAGGCGACGGCCCCTACACGCGCGACGGCTTCGAGGCCGTCTTCAGCGAGCCGATCTGGAACTTCCTCGCGGCGCCGGCCTGAGCCGCCGCGCTCCCGTCAGCCGCCCGCGGCGCGCGCCGCCTGCCGCACCACGCCCCACGCCGGCTTGCGGGAGCCGTTCGCGCGCAGCAGGCCGAACCAGCCCTCGCGGTCGTCGCGCGCACGTCCCGGGAAGTCGTGCAGGTGGTAGACGAAGACGGCTCGCACGTGGTCGGACAGCGGTCTGCGCCGCACGCGCGCGAACACCTGGGCGAGCCGCTGCGCCTGTTCCTGCTCGGAGCCGCAGTCGGGCCGCGAGTCGCAGGTGCTCCAGCCGATCTCGGTGATCCACAACGGCACGCGACTCGCGCCGAGCGCCGTCAGCTCGCGCGCGATCGCTTCCACGCGCTCGAAGCGGAACGGCAGCGGGATCCCGTCGTCGGCGCCGGGCGTACCGAACACGTAGGGGTGGACGGCGACCCCGTCGACCAGGCGCATCAGCCCGGGGTCGGCCGCCGCGAGCGCCGGCAGCCAGCGCTGGCGCCGGCCCGTCGCGTCGAGGTAGGTCATGTCGGCGGCCATCAGCCAGCGCGTCGCGCGGTTGGCGGCGCGTCCCGACACCGTCGCCGCTCGCACCATCGCCGCGTAGCGGACCGGATCGATGCCCGTGGTCGAGAAGAAGCGGTAGTACGGCTCGTTCCAGATCTCGAACCACTGCGGCGCGAACCGGCTGTCGAGCCGCGGATGCGCACGCCAGAACGTCCCGCCGGGGCCGTAGCGCGCCGCCGCGCGCGCCGCGAACGCGCCGAACGCCTGCGTGTCGTTCGGCAGCGCGAAGCGCCCGGCGCCGGCCCACCAGGGCGTCCCGAGCAACAGCGGCAGCACATGCAGGCGCGCACGCGTCGCGGCCACCAGCAGCGTGTCGAACTGACGCCACCGATAGTGGCCCCGCGTGCGCTCGATCGACGACCACGACAGCTCCTCGCGGATCCAGCGCACGCCGAGCGCGCGGGCGCGCCCGAGCTCGAGGCGCCGGCGACGGTCGCTGCCGGCGCCGAGTGCGTTGAGGATCAGGCCGGCGCGCAGCGGCGGGGCCCCTCTCGGCGGCGGCGGGACGGTGACGGAGCCGGCCTCGCCGGCGCAGCCGGCGAGCGCCGCGCACGCGAGCAGCGCCGCGACGAGCCCGCACCCGAACAGCCGTCCGAGGGCGGTCGACCGCTCGCTTCCCACCGATTTCATGCGAGGGTGGTAGCGCGCGCGCCGGACGCCACCATCTGCTCGTAGAGCTCCAGCAGCGGGAGCGTCGCGGGCGATGGCGCGTGGTGGTCGGCGAACGTGGCATGCGCGGCGTCGCCGGCGACCTGGCGCGCCTGCGCGTCTTCGAGCAGGGCGGCGGTCGCGTCGGCGAGGGCGCCGTCGTCGACGTCGACGACGAGCCCGCCCCGCCCGCCGATGCCCTCCGCGCCGTCGGGCGTGGTGACCACCGGCACGCCGAGCGCGAGCGCCTCGAGCACCTTGATCTTTGCGCCGCTGCCGCGCCCGAGCGGGTACAGCAGCACGCCGAGCTCGCGCAGGAAGGCGGTCGCCGACGGGACGGTGCCGCGCCACTCGACGCCGGGCAGGTCGGGCAGGTGCGCGAACGCGCTCCGCTCCATCCCGAAGCCGGCCAGCAGCAGACGCGCGTCCGGCCGGCGTTCGAGCACGCGCGGCCACACCGACGTCAGCAGCCGGTCGACCGCGTTCGCCGTCGGCGGCCACACGGCGGTGCCGATCAGCCCGGCGACCGGCGCGTCGAGCGGCGCCCGCGGCGCGTAGACCGCCGGATCGAGCGGCAGCGGCGCGACCGCGACGTGCGCGTGCGGCGCGCTGCGCGTGAGCGGCTCGGCGACCTCGCGCGAGTTCACCAACAGCCATCTCGTCTGCCCGAACACGCGGCGCTCGGCGCGCAGCAGCTCGAGCGCGGTGCGGCCGTCGCTCGTCCACGGCGGACGAATGTCCCGGTCTCGGCGCGTCAGGCAGTGGATCTGCACGACCGCCGGCCGATCAACGAGGGGAATGAGCGACGAGGCGGCCAGCTCGACGAAGTGGACGGCGTCGGCGTCGCGCGCCCGCTCCTGCACGAGCGGCGCGAACGACGTCGTGCCGAGCAGGGCGTACGGCTTCGCGAAGCGCAGCCAGCGCGTGCGCCCGCGGCCGGGGTGGGCGACCGGCACGAGCTCGATCGGCAGGTCGTCCGGGACGTCGATGCGACGCTCGTCGCGCATGTCGTTGCGCAGGTCGGCCGCGAGCACCTGGAGCTCGACCCCATGAGCCACGAGGCCGCGCAGCATCCCGATCGCGCACCGCGAGGCCGCTCCGCCCTCGACAAGTGGTGGAAACGGCAGGACGACGAGGACGCGCAAGGCTGCGAGAGTATTCCACACATGGCCGTCCGCATCCGAACGCTCCGGCGGCGCTTCCTCCACGGCGGACAGGCCGGCGACGCGGGCGAGGCGGGCGGGCGGCACATCGCCTCGAACATCGGCACGCAGCTCGTGCTGCGCTTGATCTCGATGGCGGTCAGCGTGCTCACCGTCTCGCTGACGGCGCGCACGCTCGACCCCGACGGCTTCGGCGTGTGGACCGGCGTGAGCGCCTTCGTGGGGCTCTGGGGCGTGCTGACCGACCTCGGCCTCACGACCGTCGCGATGCAGAAGATGTCGGCCGAGCCCGAGCGGGAGGGGGAGTGGCTCGGCGCGCTCGCCGGCATGCGCCTGCTGCTCGCGGCGGTCGCGGCGACGCTGTGCGCGATCACCGTCCCGCTGGTGCTCGACACCGGCCACGCGGTCGGGTGGATCCTCACGCTGACGATCTTCTCCAGCGGCGGCAGCGCGCTGATGTCGGTCTTCAACTCGCGCCTGCGCGCCGGGCTCGCGCTCTCGTTCGGCGTCGTCCAGAGCTTCCTGTGGCTCGGCGTGACCGTCGTCTTCTACATGACCGGCGCGTCGGTCGTGGCGTTCGCGATCGCTTACGTCTGCGTGCTGGCGGTCATCTGCACGCTGCAGGTGCGCGCGACGTACCGCTACGCGCACATCGCCTGGCGCGCCGGCCGCGCGCTGTGGAGGCCGCTGATGCGCGTCGCCGTCCCGCTCGGGATCGCGAGCGTCCTGATCACGGTCTACTACCAGATCGACTCGGTCCTGCTGCTGCAGCTGTCGACCGAGCACGAGACCGGCGTCTACGGCGCCGCCTACCGCTTCCTCGCGCCGCTGCTGTTCCTGCCGGCGGCGGTGATGTCGTCGTTCTTCCCGGTCTTGTCGGCCGTCAACGAGCACGACCCGGCGCGCGTGCGCCGGCTCGTGCAGCGCGCGGCCGAGCTGATGGCCGTCATCTCGCTGCCGATCCTGGCGGGCACGATCGCGCTGTCGGACCAGATCGTGCACGCGCTCTACGGCGCGGAGTTCGCGCGCGCGGGCGAGGTGCTGCCGATCCTGATGATCGCGTTCGTCTCGATCTGCTTCGGCTCGCTCGCCGGCTTCCTCGCGCCGCTGCTGAACCTGCACTGGCGGCTCGCGCTCTACTCGGGCCTCGGCGCAGCCGCCAACATCGGCCTCAACGTGTGGCTGATCCCGCGCTACGGAGCGATCGGCTCGGCGTGGGCGACGGTCGCGACCGAGCTGCTGACGATGACGCTGATGCTGGGCACGGCGCTCTACGCGCTGCGGCTGCGCGTGCGGCCGTGGCGGCTGCTGGGGACGCTCGCGGTCGCCGCCGCGACGGCCGGCGTGATGGAGCTGACGGCGCCGCTCGGGCTGATCCCGGCCGCGCTGATCGGCGGCCTGACCTACGTCGGCGGCCTGTTCGCGCTGCGCGTGATCGACGTCGACGAGCTGCGCGCCCTGCGCGCGCAGCGCGGCGCGGCGGCATAGCGCGTCGGCTCAGGCGGTCGCGGCCGACCGGAACGGGTCGGGCCGCATCCACCACTCGCCGTCGAGGCGCGTCAACAGCGCGCGACCGCCGTGCACCGCCGCCAGCAGCTGCGGGTCGCGCGCGTGCAGGAACGCCCAGTCGACCGGCAGCAGACGGCAGCGCCGGCGGCGCAGCGCTCTGAGCAGGTGGTGCTCGAAGCGTCCGCGCACCTCGACGGCCCCGCCGCTCACGGCCTCGTGGATCAGGTGCTCGAGCACGAGCGGGGCGTCGGCCTCCGCCGCGGCCAGCTGGACCACCTCCGCCACCCCGTGCGGCTCCACGTACATCACGTAGCTGCCAAGCGGCCGTCCGTCGTCCGCGCGCACGAGCCGCCGCACGAGACCGCCGTCCACGTTGACGCGCTCCATCTCGCCGAACAGCCACGTCAGGTGCGCCTCGTCGTAGCGCGGGCGCAGCGCGAACGGGCGTCTGAGACCTTCGACGAGGTCGATCAGCGCCGCGTTCTCGAGCGGCTCCACCCGCCCGGACGCGGGCTGCGTGCGGCGGCGGCGGCGCGTGAGCGAGCCGAGCCGCGCGACCACGCCCGCCGGCGGCCGCTCGCGGCCGCTCGCGCGACGCGCGAGCGCGCTGGCGACGAAGCCGGCCGGAGCCAGCACGAGCGACCAGCCGATCGCCGCGACGCCGTGCGTCTCCCCGCCGAGGCGCACGCCCATCGCGTGCACCTGGTCGATCGCGCGGTCGTCGGCGGTCAGGTCCTGCGGCCCCTCCAGGTAGCTGCGCAGCAGCAGCGCGCCGATCCCGCGCGGGCGGTGCGCCGGATGCACGATCAACGGCCCGTCGCAGGCGACGCGGATCTCGCGCTCGCCGAACGCGAAGCGCCGCACGTTCGAACCCAGCACGCCGACGACGCCGTCGTCGGGATCGTCGTAGACGAGCGTCGGGATCTGCGGGTCGACGGACGGGTAGTCGAGCATCGTGCGCGCGTAGTAGGCGACGAGGCCCGGCTCCGCCGCACCCGGGTCCCAGCCCATGAAGCCGGCGTAGAGCGCGGCGACCGCGGGCAGGTCCGCGCGCACGAGCGGTCGGACGGCGTCGCTCACGCCGGCTGACCGTCGCGCGACAGCTCGGCGACCACGGCCGCGATCTGCTCGGCGCTGCGGAAGCGGTCGAGGTCGAACTCGCCGATCGGCAGCTTGACGCCGAACTCCAGCTCGACCTCGGTGATCAGGCTCACCAGCGCGAGCGAGTCGATCAGGCCTTCCGCCACGAGATCGCTGTCCGGCGCCGGCGCCTCGACCTGCAGGACCTCGCGGATCAGCTCCGCGACCTGGTCCGTCAACGTGGTGACCGTCCCCTGCCTCATGCCCGCTGCCTCCGTCGCTCGGCCATCTGCTCCCGGAAGCGCTCCCGCAGCGCCGGCCGGTCCGTCTTCCCGTTCTGGTTCTTCGGCAGCGCGTCGAGCGCGAGCCAGCGCGCCGGCAGCATGTAGGACGGCAGCGCTTCCGCCAGGGTACGCCGGAGCGCCGGCGGGTCGAGCTCGCCGTCCGCCACGTACGCCGCGCAGATCGCGACGCCCTCGAAGCCGTCCGCCTCGACGCCGACGACGGCGCACTCGCGCACCCCGTCGATCGCGTTGAAGGCGCTCTCGATCTCGCCGAGCTCGATGCGGTAGCCGCGGCTCTTGATCTGCGAGTCGGCGCGCCCGAGGAAGTGCACGAGGCCCTCCTCGTCGACGCGCGCGAGGTCGCCGGTTCTGTAGATGCGGTCGCCGCTCTGCGGCGCGCGCGGATCGGGCAGGAACGCCTCGGCCGTCTTCCGCTCGTCGCGCCAGTAGCCGGGGCTCAGGCCGACGCCCGCGATGTAGAGGTCGCCGATCTCGCCGGTCGGCGTCGGCCGCAGCTGCTCGTCGAGCACGAGCAGCTCCTCGTCCTCGCACGCGACGCCGATCGGGATCGGCGCCGTCTCGTCGGCCGGCACGGCCGGCACCGTGTAGAAGCTGCTCGCGATCGTCGCCTCGGTCGGTCCGTAGAGGTTCGTGAACGTCACATGTGGCAGGCGACGCATCCAGTGCGCGAGCACGGGCGTCGGGAGCACCTCGCCGCACCACAACAGACGCCGGAGCGTCGGGAAATCTTCCCGCGCGACGACGTCGAACTTCGCCATGTAGGTGAGGACCGACGGCACCGAGAACCACTGCGTCAGGCGCTCGTCGCGGATCAGCTGCGCCAGCCCGCGCGCGTCGACGCCGAGGCTGGGCGGCACGAGGCACAGCTGCGCGCCGGCGGCGAACGCGCCGTAGACGTCGAACGTCGAGAGGTCGAAGTGCAGCGGCGGGTGCCCCGAGGTGCGGTCCTCGGGGCCGACGCCGAAGTGGCGCACCCCCCACTCGACGAACGCGGTCGCGTTGCGGTGCGTGATCACGACGCCCTTCGGCTGGCCGGTCGAGCCGGACGTGAACAGCAGGTGGGCCGGATCCTCCGGGCGCACGCGCACGTCCGCAGCGGGAGCGTCGACGTCCCATGCGCCGCGAGCGCGCTCGCCCTGCACGCGCTCGCCGGCGACCGGCTCGTCATCGAGCGACCACACCGGCGGCAGCGCGTGCGCCTCGGCGAGCGCGTCGAGCCGCGCCGCGGCCTCCGGCAGCGCCAGCAGCAGGCGCGGCTCGGCGGCCTCGACGATGCGGCCGAGGCGCTGCGCCGGGCTCTCGGCGTCGAGCGGGACGTAGATCCCGCCGGCCTTCAGCACCGCGTGCATCGCGACGATCGCCGCCGGGCACTTCGGCACGAGCAACCCGACGCGATCGCCGGGCGCGCAGCCCGCCGCGACCAGCTGCGCCGCGAGGCGGTCGCTGCGCTGCGCCAGCTCGGCGTACGTCAGGCGCTCCTCGCCCATCGACAGCGCCACGGCGTCTCCGCGCGTCTCCGCGGCGCGCGTCGCGTAGTCGTGCAGCAGCGCGCGCTTCACCAGACGCTGAGCTGGTAGTAGACGCCGTTCGCACGGCCCTGCACGTCCGTGCCGACGTGGACGGCGCGCGGCTCGCCGCCGCCCTCGCGGATCATCTCCGCGAACACGTCCGGATCCGAGCCGCGCAGGTTCTCCGACATCACCACGACGCCGCCGGGGTTCATGTGCGCCTTGACGGACGCGTAGAAGCGCCGGCGCACGCTCCAGTTCGTGTCGAAGCCGCGATCCCAGTCGCCCTCCGCGAGCTGCTTGTCGGGATGCGACTCGAACGCCGGCGGGTTCGCGACGACGACGTCCCAGCGCTCATGCTCCGGAATGTCGTCGAGCACGTCGGAGGCATACCCGGTCACGCGGTGCTCGATGCCGTTGTACGCGGCGGTGCGCATCGCGGTCGCGATCGACTCGGCGTCGATGTCCGACAGCGCGAGCGTCTCGCACCAGCCGTTCGCCAGCAATCCGTAGCCGATGTAGCCGGGGCCTGCGCAGAACTCGAACAGGCGTCTGCAGCGGCCGACCCCCAGCTCGTTCAGGACGCGGGGGAAGTCGCGGCCGACCGCCAGGCCGGCCCAGTGCTGCTCGCGTCTGTCGAACACGACGAGGCCGGCGTAGTTGGCCGCCACCACCTCGGCCGAGCGCGTCCCGGGCAGCAGCCGCCGGCGCAGCTTTCTGCGGATGAGGCGCGCGAGGTCGCCGACGCCGTACATCTCGTCCACCTGCCGCTCGGGCACGTAGGCGTCGATCCGGTACGCCGGAATCTCGTGCGGCAACCCCTGCGCGATGCTCGCGTCGTGCGACTGGTTCATCGAATGCGCTCCCACGGCGTTCTGCCGTGGGCTCTCTGCGCGCGGCGGCGAGTTTAGACGCCCGCCGTCGATTTGGACAGCCCCGTGCCGCGCGCGGCTCAGGCGGGCGCGACGCGGACGCCGCGGGCGAGCGGCGCCCCGTCGAGCGAGCGCAGCGGCTCGAGCCCGCGGATCGAGCCGGTCGCGAAGGCCTCGCGCGCCGCGTGCAGCGTCGCGCGCGTGAGCGGCTCCTCGCGGACCGCGACGCCGAGCTCACGGGCGAGCTCGATCGCGTGCGCCCGCGTCACGCCGGGCAGGATCGACCCGTCCGCGGGCGGCGTGCGCAGCACGCCGTCCGCTCCGAGCGCGAAGACGTTGGCGCGCGTGGTCTCGAGCACGCGGCCGTCGCGCTCGACGAGCAGCGCGCCCGCCGGCGCCGCGCTCGCCTCGAGCTGTTCGAGCAGCCGCCGGTCGACCCACTTGTGCGCGCCGTGCCAGCCTTCGACCGCTGCGCTGCACAGGTCGAGCCCGTCGTCCGGTAGCACGATCGCGCGCTCGATCGGTCTCGCGAGCGCGTCCAACCGCGCCGTCCCGTCGGCGCCGACGCTGCACGCGAGTCGCACGCGCCCGAGCTCGACGCCGTGCGCCTCGCCGGCCACCAGCTCCGCCGCCGGCTGCGGCAGCTCGAGCCCGTAGAGCGCGCGGACGCTCTCGCGCAGCTGCGCGAGGTGCGGGTCGAGCTCGACGGGCCGACCATCGACGACCAGCATCGTCGAGAAGACGCCGCGGGCGGGATCTGGCTCGAGCGCGTGATCCATCTGACCGCATCCCTGCAACACGACGTGCCACGTCGCGGCTCGGGCACTTCGATCCTATAGCATCGCCCGCCGCCTGCCGATCATCTCGACCGATCGCACCTCGCCACGCCCTGGCCGATGCACCGCCTTCAAGACGCCCTCGTCTCGCATGTCCGAGCGCTGCGCCGCCGCTTCCGTGAGGACGGCCTGCGCGGCGTGCTCGCGTTCCTCTCGGCGGGCGTGCGCGCGCAGGTCTCGAAGCGCGAGACGCAGCTCGTCGCCGTCAAGCGGCTGGACGAGATCGTGGTGCCGCTGCGACGCGACGCCGTCCGGATCGAGGCGATCGAGCATCGGCACGTGCCGGCGCTGCGCGAGCTCAACCGCGAGCGCGGGGACCTCGACGGCGACGCGCGCTTCGCCGCCGACCTCGACGCGGGCCACGGCGGCTTCGTCGGCTACAAGGGCGCGGAGCTCGTCAGCTGCTACTGGTGGGCCGACGCGAGCATGCCGCCGCACCGCGACATGGGGGAGCTGGGGCTCGGCATCGAGCTCGGCGCCGGAGACGTGTACGGCTACGACCTGTACGTGCACAAGCGCCACCGGGCCGGCGGCACGGTGAACGACTTCCTGTTCCAGATCGAGACCGCGTTGCACGAGCACGGCTTCGAGCGCCTGTGGGGCTACGTCACCGCCGACAACCGCTGGGCGCTCTGGACGTACCGGGCACGCGGGTACGAGTCGCGCTGGAAGGTGGAGCGCACACGCGTGCTGCGGCGCTGGAGCAGCCGGATCGTTCCGATCGACGCAGGAGGAGAGGCATGAGCAAGGCGCACGACCCCGACCCCCTGCTCGACTCGCTCACGGGCCTGGTCGCCGCCCGCGCGCTGATCAGCGCGACCAGCCTCGGCGTCTTCGACGCGCTCGCGGAGGGTCCGCTCGACGCCGACGGGCTGGCGACGCGGCTGCAGCTCGATCCGCTGGGCGCCGAGACGCTTCTCACGGCGCTGCTCGCGATGCGCTACGTGGAGCTCGGCGACGACGGCGCGTTCCGCAACAGCGCGGTCGCCGAGCGGCGGCTCGTGCGCTCGTCGCCCGACTCGATCGCCACGTTCGTGGGCTCGCAGGGCGACCTCCACTGGGAGGTCCTCGGGACGATGACCGAGGCCGTGCGGTCCGGCGACGCGTACGCCATGCACGAGACGCGCCACGAGGACGCCGCGAGCTGGGAGGCGTACATGCGCGGGCTCTACGAGATCTCGCGCGACGACCACGCGCTCGACGCGAAGGTCGTCCCGCTCGAGGCGCCGCGCCGGCTGGTCGACATCGCCGGCGGCCACGGCGGCTTCTCGATGGCGATGTGCCGGCGTCATCCCGAGCTCGAGGCCACGATCGTCGACCTTCCGCCGAGCGCGGCCGTCGGCCGCAAGATCGTCGCCGAGCAGGGCTTCGCCGACCGCGTGCGCTTCCGCGAGGGCGACGTCTTCGAGGTCGGGCTCGGCGAGGACGTCGACGTCGTGTCGTCCTTCAACCTCGTCCACCACCTCTCCGTCGAGCGCAACCGCGAGCTGTGCCGCATGGCGCGAGCGGCGCTGCGCCCCGGCGGCTGCCTCGTGATCGGCGACGCGGCCCAGCCGGAGGCCGGCGAGCGGAGCTCCGAGCGCGGCGCGATCTCGAGCCTGCTGTTCTACGCGTGGAGCCACAGCCGCAACTTCCGGCCGTCGGAGATCCAGGCCTGGATGCAGGACGCGGGCTTCGAGGACGTCCGCGTCCACCGCAACCTGCTGGCGCGGTGGCGCGTGGTGGTGATCGGCCGCTAGAAGTCGAACGTCGGCGGGACGCCGGCGTAGACCTCGGCGAAGGCGCGCTGCGCGGCCTCCGAGCGGAACAGATGGTCGAGGCGGGCGAGCTGCGTCGCGTGCTCGTACGTCCGGCCGTCGAGCCGATGGAGCAGGCGGATCACGTCCTCGGAGAAGTCCTGCGCGAGCCACACGCGCCGGAGCGCCCGCTCGCTGTAGGTCGCGAGGGCGGTGTCGTCGCCGTCGCGGTAGTGGCGCACGAGCGCGTCGGCCAGCAGGCGCACGTCGTTCATCGCGAGGTTCAGGCCCTTCGCGCCCGTGGGCGGCACGATGTGCGCCGCGTCGCCCGCGAGGAACAGCCGGCCGTGCTGCAGCGGGTCGCACACGAACGAGCGCATCGCCGTCACGCCCTTGTCGATGATCGGGCCCTCCCCGACCTCGAAGCCCTCGGCGGCGAAGCGGCGCTGCAGCTCCGCCCAGATTCTGTCGTCGCTCCAGGCGCCGGGGTCCTCGTCGGCGGGGACCTGCAGGTAGAGGCGGCTGACCTGCTGGGAGCGGAACGAGTACAGCGCGAACCCGTGCTCGTGCCACGCGTAGATCAGTTCGTCCGTCTGCGGCGTGGCCTCGGCGAGGATCCCCAGCCAGCCGAACGGGAGCGGCCGCTCCGTGAGCGTCACCGCGGAGGCGGGGATGCAGGGCCGGCACACGCCGTGGAACCCGTCGCAGCCGGCGACGAAGTCGCACTCCAGCCGCGCCGCCGCCTCGTCGTGGACGAACTCGATCGCCGGACGTTTCGTGTCGATCCCCGACAGCGCGACGTCCGAGACCTCGAAGCGCAGCTCGCCGCCCTTGCCGAGCCACGACGCGATCAGGTCCTTGACGATCTCCTGCTGACCGTAGATCAGCGTCCTGCGCCCGCCGGTCAGCGCGTGGACGTCGACGCGGCAGGTGCGTCCGCGGAAGCGCAGGTGGACGCCGTCCTGCGGGGAGCCCTCGCGGTGCATGCGCTCGCCCACGCCCACCTCGTCAAGCAGGTCGATCGTGTTCTGCTCGAGCAGCCCGGCGCGGACGCGCGCCTCGACGTAGGGCCGGTCGCGCGCCTCGAGGACGACGCACTCGATCCCCTCCCGCTCGAGCAGGTGAGCCAACATCAGGCCCGCAGGTCCCGCTCCGACGATCCCGACCTGCGTTCGCATGCGCGGGTATCCTAGTGGCCGCTCGGCCGGCGGCAGGCGCAGTTCAAGGTTGCGTCCGCGCGTGCCGAACATCAGGCAGAGCCGGTCCATCCCTCAGACCACGAGACAACGCTTGAGCGCTGCCGCTGACATCCATGCCTTCATCGTCGAGGAGCTGCTGCCCGGTCGCGGCGTCGACGCGATCGGCCACGACGACGACCTGCTGGCGCTGGGCGTGATCGACTCGCACGGCATCCTCGAGCTGGTCGCCTTCCTCGAGCGGCGCTTCGGCCTGCCCGTCGCGGACGAGGACCTCACGCCCGAGAACTTCTCGAGCATCGCGAGCATCGAGCGGTTCGTGAGCTCCAAGTCGGACGCGGGCGCCGGCCTCGGAAGCTGACCGCCGGAGCCGGAGTCCGAACGTGCTGCTCGACCTCGTCTACGCCGTCGCCGAGGACCATCCCGACGCGATCGCGCTCGTCCACCGCGACGAGCGGATCACGTACCGCGAGCTCGTCGAGCGCGTCGAGCGGCTCGCGGCCGGCCTCGCCGGACGCGGCATCGGGGCGGGCGATCCGGTCGCGCTGCTGCTGCCGAACGCGCCGGAGTTCGTCGTCGCCTTCTACGCGATCACCGGCCTGGGCGCCGCGATCGTGCCGCTCAACCCGCAGCTCAAGCACGACGAGCTGCAGTTCCGGCTGCGCCAGAGCGGCGTGCGCGCGATCGTCAGCGAGGACCGCGCCGTGGGCGTCTGCGAGCGCGTCGTGGCCAGCTGGGAGGACCCGGCCGAGATCATCACCACGAGCGCGGCCCACGGTCACGGCACGACGATCGCCTCGCTGATCGCGGACGGCGAGCCCCGCCGCCTGCCGGCGCGCTCCCCGGACGAGGTCTTCGTCTACCAGTTCTCCTCCGGCTCGACCGGACGGCCCAAGCGCGTGGCGCGCACGCACGGCAACGTCTGCGCCGAGGCGCGCACCTACCCGAGCGCGTTCGGCGTCGGCGTCGGCGACGGCGTGTTCTGCGTGACGCCGCTGTTCCACGACTACGGCATGACGTGCAGCCTGCTCGCGAGCACGCCGGCCGGCGCGACGCTCGTGCTGCTCGAGGACCCCAACCCGTTCCTGCTCAAGCGCCACCGCGCGATCGAGCTGATCGAGCGCGAGCGCCCGACGCACTTCCCGGGCGTGCCGTTCACGTTCCGCCTGCTCGCTGAGGCGCCCGGCGAGGCGGACATGTCCTCGCTGCGCCTGTGCTTCTCGGCCGGCACCGCCCTTCCCCGCGAGGTCTTCGACGCCTTCGTCGAGCGCTTCGGCGTCCCCGTCCGGCAGCTCTACGGCTCGACCGAGACGGGCACGCTGGCCGCCAACCTGGACGACGACCCGATCGACACGTCCGCATCGGTCGGCAGGCCCGTCGGCGACGTCCGCGTCGAGGTCGTCGACGACGACGGCGAGCCGGTCGAGGCAGGCGCGGTCGGCGAGCTCGCCGTCTCCAGCCCAGCGATGACGACCGGGTACCTCGACCAGCCCGAGCTGACCGCCGCCGCGTTCCGCGACGGCTGGTACCTGACCGGGGACCTCGGACGGATCGACGAGGAAGGTCGCGTGTACATCACGGGCCGCAAGAAGCTGCTGATCCCCGTCGGCGGGTACAAGGTCGACCCGATCGAGGTCGAGGACGTGCTCAACGACCACCCGGCCATCGCCGAGGCGATCGTCGTCGGCGTCGCGGGTCAGAACGCGGGCGAGGAGATCGTCAAGGCGGCGGTCGTCCTGAGCGCGACCTGCGACGAGAGAGACGTCATCCGCTACGCGCAGGAGCGGCTGGCGAACTACAAGGTGCCCCAGCTGGTCGAGTTCCGCGACGAGATCCCGAAGAGCCCGACGGGCAAGATCCTGCGCCAGTACCTGCTGTAGCCGCCCGCGGCCGGCGGGCATCGCCATGAAGACGCTCCTGATCGACAACTACGACTCGTTCACCTGGAACCTCTTCCAGCTGCTGACGGAGGCGAACGGCGACGAGCCGATCGTCGTGCGCAACGACGAGGCGTCGTGGGAGGAGCTGTCGCGGCTCGCGTTCGACAACGTCGTCATCTCGCCCGGACCGGGGCGGCCCGACCGCGAGGCCGACTTCGGCGTCTGCGGCACGGCGATCGAGCAGGCCGACGTGCCGCTGCTCGGCGTCTGCCTCGGCCACCAGGGGCTCGGCTGGAAGAGCGGCGCCCAGGTCGTGCACGCGCCCGAGCCGATGCACGGCCGCGTCAGCGCGGTCCTGCACGAAGGCTCGCCGCTGTTCGCGGGGATTCCCCGGGAGTTCCGAGCGGTGCGTTACCACTCCCTCTGCGTCCGGCCGCCGCTGCCCGACGAGCTCGAGCCGATCGCGTGGACGAGCGACGGGATCCTGATGGCGGTCGCCCACAGGACGCGCCCGCGCTGGGGGGTGCAGTTCCATCCCGAGTCGATCTCGACCGAGTACGGGCGCAAGCTGCTGGCGAACTTCCGCGACCTCACGGCCGAGCACCAGACGGCGAACGGCCATGCACGCGTCGGCAACGGCGCCGCAGCGTCCGCGCGCCCGCCGCGCCAGCCCGTCGAGCGCACGCACCTGACGCTCAGCGTCAAGCGACTCGACCGGCTCGCGGATCCCGAGCGCGCGTTCGTGCAGCTCTACGGCGAGACGGACCACGCCTTCTGGCTCGACAGCTCGAAGGTCGACGAGCGCGCGCGCTTCTCGTTCATGGGCGCCCCCGGCGGCCCGTTGTCGGCCGTCATCACCTACGACGTCGGCGAGGGCGTCGTGCGGATCGA
This sequence comes from Conexibacter sp., assembly GCA_036379915.1. Classification (GTDB taxonomy): domain Bacteria; phylum Actinomycetota; class Thermoleophilia; order Solirubrobacterales; family Solirubrobacteraceae; genus Conexibacter. The sequence continues at coordinate 75,985 of DASVFS010000233.1, forward strand.
TCGCGGCGGCGTCGTCGAGACCTCCGAGGAGTCGATCTTCGACTACCTCAGCCGCGAGATGCGCCGCCTGCGCTCCCTCTCCGACGACCTGCCGTTCGACTTCAACTGCGGCTTCGTCGGCTACCTCGGCTACGAGCTGAAGGCCGACTGCGAGGGCGACGCGGCGCACGCCTCCGCGATGCCCGACGCCGCGTTCGTGTTCGCCGACCGGCTGATCGCGTTCGACCACGTGGAGCGGGTGACGTACGTGCTGTCCGTCTCGGAGCCCGGCGGCGTCGAGGAGGCGGAGGCCTGGATCCGCGAGACGAGCCTGCGGCTGTTCTCGCTGCCGCAGGTCGACGCGCCCGACTGGGAGCGCCAGTCGGCCGAGCGGGAGGATCCCCCGGTCGCGTTCCGCCTCAGCCGCTCGCACGAGCAGTACCTCGCCGACATCGCCCGCTGCAAGCAGGAGCTGAGCGACGGCGAGTCGTACGAGATCTGCCTCACGAACAAGATCACCGCCGACGTGCGGCCCGACCCGCTGCCGCTCTACCGCACGCTGCGACGCGTGAACCCGGCGCCGTTCTCAGCGTTCCTGCGCGTCGGCGACGCCGCCGTGCTCAGCTCCTCGCCCGAGCGCTTCCTGTCGATCGGACGCGACCGCTGGGCGGAGGCGAAGCCGATCAAGGGCACCTGCCACCGCGGCGCGACGCCGGCCGAGGACGTGCGCCTCGCGGAGGAGCTGCGCGCCGACGAGAAGACGCGCGCCGAGAACCTGATGATCGCCGACCTGCTGCGCAACGACCTCGGCGTCGTGTGCGAGGTCGGCACCGTGCACGTCCCGTACCTGATGCACGTCGAGACGTACGAGACGGTCCACCAGCTCGTCTCGACCGTGCGCGGCCTGCTGCGCGAGGACGTCGAGCCGCCCGACTGCATCCGCGCCTGCTTCCCCGGGGGCTCCATGACCGGCGCGCCGAAGAAGCGCACGATGGAGATCATCGACGAGCTCGAGGGCGAGGCGCGCGGCGTCTACTCGGGCGCGATCGGCTACTTCGGGCTGAGCGGCGGCGTCGACCTCAACATCGTGATCCGCACGATCGTGATCGAGGGCGACCACGCGACGCTCGGCGTCGGCGGCGCGATCGTGATGCAGTCCGATCCCGAGGACGAGTACCAGGAGATCGTCTTGAAGGGGCGGGCCCCGATGCAGGCGATCGACCCGCGCGTCGATCCGCGCGTGGCGCTGGAGCAGGCCTCCGCGCCGAGCGGGACGGCCGCGCCGGGCGCCGACGGGGCGCCCTAGGCGGCGATGCTCGCGGCCGAACTGGTCACCGACGTCGAGCGGCTCGGCGCGCTGGCGCCGGAGTGGGATGCGCTCGCGGGCGCCTGCGGGCTGCCGCAGATGAGCCCCGCGTGGGTGCTCGCGTGGTGGCGCCACATCGCGCCCGGGCACGCCCTTCCGCGCACCGTGGCGGTGCGCGACGGGGATGACCTCGTCGGGCTCGCGCCGTTCTACGCCGAGCCGGGCGGCGGCCGGCTCGATTACCGCCTGCCCGGCATCGAGATCGCCGGTCGGCTGGCGCCGCTCGCGCGCGCCGGCCGCGAGTGGGAGGTCGCCGCGGCGGTCGCCGACGCGCTCGCGCACGCCGCGCCGCGACCCGACGCGCTGCGCTTCGAGGGAACGCCGCTCGAGGGGCATTGGCTCGCCGCGCTGCGCGACGGCTGGCCGGGGCCGCTGCGCCCGCCGCTGCGGCTCACGCAGGTGGAGGGCAACCCGCTCGTGTCGCTGCAGGAGGGCTCGTTCGACGCGTGGCTGGCCGCCAAGAGCTCGAACTTCCGCGGGCAGATGCGCCGGCTGCGGCGCAGATTCGCCGACGCGGGCGGCGTCTCGCGGCTCGCCACGCACGCGACGCTGGCCGACGACGCCGCCGCGCTGACGCGACTGCACGGGCTGCGCTGGGAGGGCCGCGGGCACTCCAACCTCGTCGACCTCGGCGAGCGCTTCTCCGCGTTCGTCGCCGAGCTCGGCGGCGCGCTGCTGGACGAGGGGCGCTTCGCGCTGCGGGTGCTCGAGCTCGACGGCGAGCCGATCTGCGCGCAGCTGTTCGTCGGCGCGGGCGGGACGTTCCTGTTCGTCAACGGCGGCTGGGACGAGCGTCACGTCGCGCTGAGACCGTCGCTCGTGTGCCTGCTCGACGCGGTCGAGGACGTCTTCGCGCGCGGCGCGCGGCGCTTCGACCTCGGCGTCGGGGTGCAGTCGTACAAGCTGCGCTTCGCCGACGGCAACGCCCAGCTGACGTGGGGCGTGCTGATGACGCCCGGCGCGCGGCTGCCGCTGACGGCCGCTCGCACGGCGCCGGCGCTCGTGCGCAGCCGGCTGCGCGACGGCGCGCGCCGCATGCTGTCCGAGGAGCGCGTCGCGCAGCTGCGCAGCGCGCGGCGACGCCTGCCGGGCGGAGCGTAGGATGCGCGGGCCCCGATGAGCCTCGACGCCGAGATCGTCGTCGAGCGCGAGCGGCTCGACGCGCTCGCGCCCGACTGGCACGCGCTCGCCGCCGCCTGCGGCGAGCCGCTGTCCGCACCGGCCTGGATGGTCACGTTCGCGCGGGAGCTGGGCGGCGCGCACGAGACGCCGCGGGTCGTCGCGGTGCGCGACGGCGAGCGGCTCGTCGGCCTCGCGCCGCTGTGCGTCGACCTCGAACGGCCGCGGCGCGCCGCCGGCTACCGGCTGATGGCCGGCGACATGCCGCGCGCGACGCCGCTCGCGCTCCCCGGTCGCGAGTGGGAGGTCGCCGGCGCCGTCGCGGGCGCGCTCGCGGCGGCGGATCCGCGCCCGGACTCGCTCGCGCTCGAGTCGATCCCGGTCGCCTGCGGCTGGCCGCTCGCGCTCGCCGAGCAGTGGCCCACGCGCGTGCGTCCGCTGATGCGGCGCTACTTCACGATGAGCTCGCCGACGGCGTCGCTGGACCACGCGTCGTTCGACGCGTGGCTGGCCGCCAAGAGCTCGAACTTCCGCGGTCAGATGCGCCGCATGCGCAGAAAGTTCGCGCAGGCCGGCGGCAGCGGGCGCTTCGCCACGCGCGCGACGCTGCACGAGGACTGGGCCGCGATGGTGCGTCTGCACGCCGACCGCTGGGAGGGTCGCGGCGCCTCCTCGATCGTCGCCGGCGGCGAGCGGCTCGCCGCGGCCTACGAGGCGGTCGGGCATCGGCTGCTCGACGAGGGCGGCTTCCGCCTGCGCGTGCTGGAGCTCGACGGCGAGCCGATCTCGGCGCAGCTGTTCGCGGCGATCGGCGGCGAGGTGATCTACCTCAACGGCGGCTGGGACGAGCGGCACGCGCAGTTCAAGCCCGCGATGCTCGGGATCCTCGACGCGATCGAGGACGCGATCGCGCGCGGCGACCGGCGCATGGACCTCGGGCCGGGCGCGCAGCCGTACAAGCTGCGCTTCGCCGACGGCGACGAGCCGCTGGCGTGGTCCGTGCTGGTGCCGCCGGGCCGCAGCATGCCGCGCGTGCTCGCGCAGACGCTGCCGCGGACGACGTGGCGCGAGCTGCGCACCGCCGCGAAGCGCGCGCTGCCGCCCGAGCGCGTCGAGCGCCTGCGGGCGTTGCGCGATCGCCGGCGGTGACCCCGCGATGTAGAGCTTTCGGCTACGGTTTCGGCTGAAAGCTCCATCTTCGCCGGCACGGATCGCCGGCTCGGAGCGTCGCGACGAGAGGATCAGGATGACCCGAGCCCGTTTCGTGATCGTGCTGTGCGCGCTGCTCGCGCTGCTCGGCGCGGGCGCAGGATCCGCGCTCGCGGCAGGGGTCACGCGCGACGGCGACGACCTGCGGACCGGCTGGTATCCCGACCAGTCGTCGCTCACGCCGCAGCTCGTGAGCGGGGGGACGTTCGGCCAGCTGTGGTCGGCCGCCGTCGACGGCCAGGTCTACGGGCAGCCGCTGCTCGCGAACGGCACGCTGCTCGTCGCGACCGAGAACAACAAGGTCTACGGGCTCAACCCGGGGACCGGTGCGGTCAAGTGGACGGCCACGCTCGGCACGCCGTGGAAGGCGGCCGACATCGGCTGCGGCGACCTCACGCCGAACATCGGAGTGACGGCGACGCCCGTGATCGACGCCGCGACCAACACCGCCTACCTGACGCACAAGACCTACGCGTCCGGCACCACCGGCCCGGCCGCCTACTGGCTCGACGCGCTCGACCTCACGACCGGCGCGCAGAAGGCCGGCTTCCCGGTGAGACTCGCCGGCGCGGCGCAGAACGCCTCCGCGCAGACGTTCAACGCGACGACGGAGCTGCAGCGGCCGGGCCTGCTGCTGATGGACGGCGTCGTGTACGCCGCCTTCGGCGGCCACTGCGACATCACGCCCTACCAGGGCTGGGTCTTCGGCGTCTCGACCGGCGGCGTCGTGAAGGCGCGCTGGGTGGCGGACCAGACCGGCAACGGCGCCGGCATCTGGCAGTCGGGCGCCGGCCTCACCTCCGACGGATCGGGCCGGATCCTGCTCTCGACCGGCAACGGCGGCGCGCCCAACTCGGCGATCCTCGGCTCGACGCCGCCGGGGAACCTCGGCGAGTCCGTCGTGCGGCTCAGCGTGCAGGCGGACGGAACGCTGAGAGCGACCGACTTCTTCGCGCCGTTCGACGCCTTCTCGCTCGACAGCTGGGACGCGGACTTCGCCTCCGGCGGCGTGACCGGCCTGCCGAGACCGTTCGGCACGGCGGCGCTGCCGAACCTCGCGGTCGCGGTCGGCAAGCAGGGCTACGTCTACCTGCTCAACCGCGACGACCTCGGCGGCTCGCGCCAGGGCCCGTCGGGCTCGGACCGCGTCGTGCAGCGGATCGGCCCGTACGGCGGCGTGTGGGCGCGACCGGGCGTGTGGCCCGGCGACGGCGGCTACGTGTACATCCCGACCGCCTCCGGCGGCAACAGCCCGGCCGGCTCCTCCGGCAACCTGCGCGTCTACAAGTACGGGCTCGACGGGGCCGGCAAGCCTGCCCTGTCGCTGCAGGGCACGTCAACCGACGCGTTCGGCTTCAGCTCCAGCGCGCCCGTGATCACCTCCGACGGCACGACGTCCGGCTCGGCGCTCGTATGGATGGTGTGGTCGCCCGGGGGCTCCGGCGTCGGCGCGCAGCTGCGCGCGTACGACCCGGTGCCGGTCAGCGGCGTGCCGAGACTGCGCTGGAGCGCGCCGGTCGGGACCTCCTCGAAGTTCAATCCCCCCGGCGTCGGCGCCGGCCGCCTCTACGTCGGCACGCGCGACGGCCACGTGCTGGGCTTCGGCTCGCCCGTGACGCCGCCGCTGACCGGCTCGGCGCTCGCCTTCCCGACGACGACGGTCGGCAGCTCGGTCACGAGAACGATCACGCTCACCGCGACCGACGCGATCACGCTGTCGAGCCTCAGAAGCGACTCGGCGCAGTTCGTCGTCGGCGCGCCGTCGAGAGCGCTGCCGGCGACGCTCGCCGCGGGCCAGACGATCGACGTGCCGGTCACCTTCAGACCGGCGCAGGTCGGCCCGATCGGCGGAACCCTGACGGCGACCACGAGCGCCGGCAGAACGGCTCAGTTCGCGCTCTCCGGCGTCGGCCAGGCGGCGGCCGCCCAGCTGGAGGTCTCGCCGCCGCTCGTGACGTTCGGCGGCACCGCCGTCGGCGGCCACCTGTCCGGCAGCGCGACGTTCAGAAACGTCGGCAGCGCCCCGCTCACGATCAACGCCGTCCACCTGCCGAGCGCGCCGTTCGGCGCCTCCGGCGTGCCGGCCGTCGGCTCGACGATCCCCGCCGGCGGCGAGGTGACCGTCACCGTCACGTTCGACCCGACCGCGCCCGGCACGTTCGAGGACGCGATCGGCCTCGACACGACCGGCGGCAACGACGAGGTCGGCCTGTCCGGCAGCGCCGGCAGCGCGGGCGTGCTGCAAGTCAGAAGCGAGACGACCGACTTCGGCACGGTCACGGTCGGCGCGACCACGACCAGAACGTTCACCGTCTCCAACGCCGGCGGCGTCCCGATCACGATCACGAAGTCCAAGCCGCCGACCGGCGGCGCGTTCACGGCGACGACGACGCTCGCCGAGGGCACGCAGATCGCGCCCGGGCAGACGCTCACCGAGAGCGTCACGTTCGCGCCCAACGCCGCCGGCGCGCTGACCGGCACGTGGTCGATCAACGGCGACGATTCGACCGGCCTGCACCAGGTCACCTTCAACGGCGTCGGCAGCGTGCCGGCGCCGGCGGCGGGGACGTGGTCGCTCAACGGCGCCGCGACGTTCCCCAGCGCGGGCGTGCTGAAGCTGACCGGACTGACGAGATCCGTCGCCGGCTCCTCCTTCTTCACGAGACCGCTCGACGGCAGCCGCCACCTGCGCGTCGCGTTCGACGTGACGATCGGCGGCGGCGGCACCAGCGGCGCCGACGGGCAGACGCTCGTACTGGCGGACGCGGCGGTCGCCAGACCGACCGCGCTCGGCGCGAGCGGCGGCGCGCTCGGCTACAGCGGCATCCCGGGCATCGCGGTCGCGTTCGACACCTACAGAGGCACGGTCGACCCGTCCGCCAACTTCGTCGGGATCGCGAACGGCACGAACGGCGCCGTCGACCGCCTCTTCTGGCTCGCGACCTCGAGCACGATCCCGAACCTGCGCACGGCCGTGCGCCACGTCGTCGTCGACGCCGACGCCGGCGTGATCAGAGTCTCGATCGACGGGACCCAGTACCTGTCGCAGGCGGTGACGCTGCCGCCGAACGTGCTGCTCGGCTTCACCGGCGCGACCGGCTGGGTGCTCGACAACCACCAGGTCTCGAACGTCGTCGTCTCCGGCGACGGCGGCACCGCTCCGCCGCCGCCTCCGCCCGACCCGGCGACGCTGAGAGTCACGAACGCGGTCAGCGCGCCCTCGGGCTCGCCGCAGGCCGCGCAGACGTTCACCTTCTCCGGCGCATGCCCGTCGAGCTTCACGACGGCCGCGCTCGGCAACGGCGGCAGCGCGACGCCGACGCTCACCGGCGCGCTCGCGGGCGCGTCCTGCAGCGTCGCGCAGACGGCGCCGAGCGAGAGCGGCTGGAGCACGACCGTCAGCGTCAACGGCGGCGCGCCGGCGGCGCTCACCGCGTCCGGCGGCAGACTCACGGCGCCGACGTTCGCGCTGCTGGCCGGCGCGAACACCGTCGCGTTCGCGAGCACCTACACGCCGCCGGCCGCCTCGCCGATCCCGAGCCCGCTGCTCGGCGGTTGGCAGCTGCACGGGACGGCGCTGATCAACGGCAGCGCGCTTCAGCTGACGTCGACGAGCGGCACGCTCCAAGCCGGCAGCGCCTTCTGGCCGAGAGTGGTCGACCCGCGCGCGATGACGGTCGACTTCGACGCCTACATCGGCGACGGCACCGGCGCCGACGGCATGACGTTCACGATCCAGAACGCCGCCGCGACGGGCGCCAGCCCGACGAAGCTCGGCGTGCGCGGCGGCGGCCTGGGCTTCTCCGGGATCCCCGGCCTCGCGGTGGGACTGGTCGAGTACAGAAACTCGGTCGCCCCCTCGAACAACTTCGCCGGGATCAGTGACGGGCCCGTCTCAGGCTCGACCGACCTCCTGCACTGGATCGCGACCGCGAACCTCGTGCCGAGACTGCAGGGCCAGACGAACCACCTGAGAGTGACGACCGCGGGCGGCGTGCTGACCGTCGCCGTGAACGGGACGCAGGTGCTGTCGCAGGCGGTGACGCTGCCGGCGTCGGCCTACGTCGGCTTCACCGGCGGCACCGGCTCACTGACCAACAGACACGCCGTTTCGAACGTGGTGTTCGGCTAGACGCCGAGCGCCCGCTCGACCGCCTGCAACGTCCGCTCGGGATCGTGCCGCACCAGCGTCGCCTCACGTCCAGCCGCACCCTCGCGCCGCCGCCGCTCCGGATCGTCGCGGTAGGCGGCGAGCGCCGCGCCGAGCGCGGCGGGATCGTGCGAGGGCGAGCAGATCGTGCCGGTGCCGGGCGGCAGCAGCTCGTCCGCGCCCTCCGGGTCGGTCGAGATCACCGGCACGCCGACGAGCTGCGCCATCACGATCACGCGCGGCGCGCCCTCGGTCGGGCTGGGCGCGAACACCAGCACGTCGCACGCGGACAGGAACGCCTCGACGTGGCCGCGGACGTTCGGCGCGAAGCGGACGCGCTCGCCGTGCGGCGCGGCCCGCTCGCGCAGGGCGGCCTCCTCCTCGCCCTCGCCGGCCAGCACGAGCAGCACGTCGCCGTCGACGTGGTCCATCGCGTCGATCACGACGTCGTTGCGCTTGCGGCGCTGGAAGCGCGAGATGCAGCCGGCCACCAGCGTGTCCGGCCCGGCACCCCACTCCGCGCGCAGCCGCGCGCGCGCCTCCGCGTCGAACGACACGTCGCCGACGTCGACGAGGTTCGGGACGACGAGCACCTTCTCGGCGGGCACGCCGGCGCCCACGACGGTCCGCTTCGTGCCCTCCGACACGGCCATGATCGCGCGCGCGCGACGGGCGGCGAGCGCGTACAGCAGGCGCGGCAGGCCGCTGCGCATGCTCGGCGGCACGGGTCCCCACTCGGCCCACGCGATGCGCCCGGTCAGCCGCGGCGGCAGCAGCGCGCACAGCAGCTGCTCCTTCTTGAAGTGCAGGTACGTGACGCCGACGGGCCGCGCGGCGCGCAGCGCGCGCGCGAGGCGCCACAGCGTGCGCGGCGCTGTGAGCGCCGTGCGCACGATGCTGCTTCTGTTGAGCTTCGGCCCGAGGTCGATCTCACGCACCGGAACCTGGGTCTTCGCGGCGATGTCCGGTACGTTCGTCACGAGCAGCACGTCGTGCCCGCGCTGGCGCAGCGCCTCGAGCAGATCGACGTTCGCGTACTCGGCGCCCCCGCGCTCGTTGGTGGTCTGGATCGAGACGATGCGGTCGGAGGCCACGGCGCGCGGCATACTATCCCGCTCCGCCCGGGCTTCCCTTGCCGGTCGCCGCTCGTGAGCCCCCCGTCCCCCCAGACATCCGACGCCGCGCCTGCGCTGCGGTCGCTCGTCGTCGAGCAGCCGGAGCAGCTCGCGCCCTACGTCGAGGCGTGGGACGCGCTCGCGGCCGCGGCCGGGCGCCCGTTCTGCGCACCCGCGTGGCTGCTCGCGTGGTGGAGAGAGGGACGCGGCGGCGACGCGCGCCTGCGCGTGGTGCTGGCGCTCGACGCGGACGGGCAGCTGCTCGGGGTGGGTCCGTTCTTCGCGCAGGTCGGGCCGCTGCGGCTCGCCGAGTACCGCCTGCTCGGCGCCGGCTTCTGCCATCGCATCGGCCCGCTCGCACGCGCCGGCCACGAGCGCGCCGTCGCGGCGGCGATCGCGGCCGGCCTGGCGAGCGCGACGCCGCCCGCGGCGAGCGTGGTGCTCGAAGGGATCGACGCGGCCGACCCGTGGCACGAGCTGATCGCGGACGGCTGGGCGCAGGCATGCGGCGGGCGGCGCCCGCGCGTGCGCACCGACGTGACGATGGACGCGCCGTCGCTCGCGCTCGACGCCGACTACGAGGCGTGGATGGCGCGCCGCGAGCGCAAGTTCCGCAAGGAGGCGCGCCGCGTCGCGCGGCGGCTCGAGGAGGACGGCGTCAGCGGACGGCTGACCGACGAGACGGCGGCGATCGAGGCGCTGCTGCGCCTGCACCACGCGCGCTGGCAGGATCGCGGCGGCTCGAGCGTCGGCGACGAGGCGCAGCGCGTGGTGGTCGAGGCCGCGCGCCTGCTCGACGACGAGCGGCGGCTCGCGATCGCGCTGCTCGAAGGTCCCGACGGGCCGATCGCCGCCGAGCTCGTGCTGCGCGCCGGCGACGCGGTCGTCTTCTGGACCGGCGGCTTCGACCCGGCGTGGGCGAAGCACGCGCCCGGCACGCAGGCGATGCTGCTGGCGCTCGAGGCGGCGGCCGGCTGGGGCGTGCGCGCGGCCGACCTCGGCGGCGGCGCGCACGACTACAAGTGGCGCATGTCCGACGGCAACCAGCCGATCGCCTGGCGCACGCTGTTCCCGCGCGGGCGGCGCTATCCGCTCATCCGCCTGCGGCTGGCGCCCAAGCACCTCCGCTTCGCGCTCCGCGAGCAGGCGCGCCGGCTGCCCGAGCAGCGCCAGGAGCAGCTGCGCCGGCTGCTGAGGCGGTCGGGATGAGGCGTCAGCGCACCGACGACTGGCCGCACGTCGTCGTGCTCGAGCCGGAGAGCGCCGGTCTGGCGCTCGCGCGCGCGATGGTGCGCGCCGGCGCGCGCGTGACGCAGGTCGTCGAGCCCGGCCACGACTGGGAGAGCCACAGCCGCGGCGTCGAGCACGTCGTCGCCGCGTTCGACGGCGACGGCGCGTCGTGGCTGGAGGCGATCGAGCGCCTCGCGGCGCGCGAGAGCGGTGAGCTGACGATCCTGCCGATGACCGACCGCGGCAGCGAGCTGCTGGTGATGGCGCGCGAGCGCCTGCCGTCGAACGTACGCGCCTTCGAGCGCTCCGGCGACGCGCACATGGCGCTGATGGACAAGCAGACGGCCGACGGCATCGCACGGCGCGCCGGCGTGGCCGTGCCGTGGACGCACGTGGTCGGGAGCGTCTCCGAGCTCGAGGCGCTGGCGCACGAGGCGCCGTGGCCCTGCGTCCTCAAGCCGATCTACTCGCACGCGTGGCGCGGCCTCTACGGCGAAGAGCGCGTGTTCGTCGTGCACGATGCGCAGGAGGCCGCGCGCCTCGTGGAGCGGCCGCTGCGCGACGGCGTCGGGATGCTGCTGTGCCAGTACATTCCCGGCGACGACGCCGACGTCGAGGAGGCGATCCTCGTGCGGCTGGCCGACGGCAGCTATCCGGTCAGCTTCGGCTGCCGCAAGCTGCGGCAGTCGCCGAGCGGCTTCGGTGCCACCGCCGTCGGCTTCTCGGACCCGCTGCCGGAGACGACGGCGATGGCGAGAGCGGTGCTCGACGCGGCCGGCTTCGTCGGCGTCGCCGGCGTCGAGGCGAAGCGCCACCGCGACACGGACCAGCGCTGGTTCCTCGAGGTGAACGTGCGCGTGCCCGCGCAGTGGGGCCTGGGCGACGCCTGCGGCGCCGACGCCAGCACGCGCCTGGTGGCCGCGCTCGCGGGACGCGAGCTCGGGCCGCCGCCGACGCCGCGGGCCGGCGTGGGGATCGTCGTGCCGGTGCTCGACGTGAAGGTCGTGCGCGAGCGACTGCGCGCGCTTCCGCCATGGCGCCGGCCGCTGGGGCTCCTGCGCTTGCTGCGTCCGTACCTGAAGGCCCGCGAGCTGGGCCTGCTCGACCCGCGCGACCCGGGGCCCGGCCTGGCCGGCGCGCGCGCGGTCGTGGCTCGCCGCCTCGGGCCCCGGTTGAGACGCTCGTGAGGACTGGACGCTTCACGCCGAAGCTGGCGTGTGTCCGTTCTTGTCCAAGAGCGTCCAGTGGCGGCTTGACAAGGGAATTCGCCCCCACCATCGTGGCTTACTCGCACATGCGTCCACGTCTGTTGACATTCCTCACGCTCGCGCTCCTGCTCGCGAGCCCTGCGGCGGCGCATGCGGCGAACCTGCTGTACCCGAACATGAGAACGCTGCCGCCGCGCGAGCTGCGCTTCGACCGCACCGACGTCAGCGCCGACTCGCACGGCGACCTGCACAACGTGCTGCGCTTCTCGAACACCGTCTACAACACGGGCGAGGGCCCCGTTGAGATCCGCGCGACCATCAACAAGAGCCTCAACCCCCCGTCGGGCCCCGCGATCCAGCGCATCTACGACGACCAGGGCGGCCACGTCGACATCCCGCTGTCCGGCAGCACGCTCTACTACCACGCGGTCCACGTCCACTACCACTTCGACCACTGGGGCGGCTACGAGCTGTGGACGAAGCCGGCGTACGACGCTTGGATCGCGAGCGGCCAGACGGTCGGCAGACCCGATCTCGTGGGTCAGAAGACGACGAGCTGCGTCGAGGACGAGGAGTTCGTCACGTCGATCCTGTCCGCGGTATGGCCGTCGGCCTATCCGCCGGCGGCGTGCATGCCGGACAGAAACAACGTGATCGCGCAGGGCCTCTCGTCCGGCTGGGGCGACACGTACGACTACTACCGCTTCGAGCAGTGGATCGACCTCGGGCAGGGGACGCTCGCGGACGGCACCTATGTGCTGCGCTCCGTTTCCGATCCGCAGAACCTCGTCTACGAGAGCCCGAGCAAAGCCGACGACGCGCGCGAGGGCTCGGCCGACAACTCGGCGATCACCACCTTCACGGTCTCGAGAGGGCAGATCGTCGACAGCGACGACCCCTCCGGCACCGTCACGATCAACCACGTCGACAGAAGCACGAGCACCGGCGCCGTCAGCCTCGACGTGCTCGGCCGCGACGACGTCAGCGGCGTCAGAGCGTTCAGAGTCTCGAACGACGGCGCCACCTGGAGAACGTACGCGAACACGTCGTACGGCTCGATTCCGCAGACGATCTCGTGGGATCTGACCGACGCGTCCGCCGGCGGCTCCACGCAGTCCGGCCTGCGCACCGTCTGCGTCCTGTTCCAGGACAACACCGGCAAGTGGAGCCCGCAGATCACGGACACGATCTCGTACGACCCGCCGACGCCACCGCCGCCGCCGACCTCCGCGTACGGCAGAGCGGTCGCGGCCGACACCCCGACCGGCTGGTGGCGCCTGGGCGACAGATCCGGCTCGTCGACGGCAGTCGACCAGATGGGCCTCGACAACGGCAGCTACGCCGGCGGCACGACGCTCGGCCAGACCGCGCTCGTCCCCGCCGAGACGGACAAGGCGGTCGCGTTCAACGGCTCGAGCGGCTACGCGAGCGTTCCCCCGGTGGCCGCCCTCAACCTCACGAACAGAATCTCGCTCGAGGCCTGGATCAAGCCGACCAGCCTGCCGTCCACGGGCGCCTTCCGCTCGGTCATGACGAAGGCCGAGGCCTACTCGCTGCAGTTCAACGGACCGAGACTCGAGTTCACCGTCATCCAGTCGGGCACCCGCCGCCGCCTCCAGACGCCGACCGGCGTGATCGTCGCGGGCGGCACCTACCACGTCGTCGGCACCTTCGACGGTTCCTCACAGCGGCTCTACGTCAACGGCACGCAGGTCGCGTCGGCGTCGCTCTCGGGGTCGGCCAGCACGTCGACCGCGCCGCTCGTGATCGGCTCGTGGGACGGCAGACAGGAGTTCTTCAACGGCACGATCGACGAGCCCGCCGTCTACAACGCGGTGCTGAGCGCGACGCAGGTGAGAGCGCACTACGACGCCGCCCAGACGGCGGCGCTCAACGCACCGAGCGGGCTGACCGGGACGGCGAGATCGACCACGCAGGTCGACCTCGGCTGGTTCGACAACTCCGTCGGCGAGAGCGGCCAGGTGCTCGAGCGCAGCACCGACGCAGCCTTCAGCGCGCCGACGTCGATCTCGCTCGGAGCGAACCAGCAGTCCTACTCGGACACGAACCTCACGGCCGGGACGACCTACTGGTACCGCGTGAAGGCGGTCAACGGCGCGACCTCCTCGGCGTACTCGAACGTCGCGCAGGTCTCGACGCCGGCGCCCGCCACCTACTTCGGGACGGTGAGAGCCGACCTCCCGGTCTCCTACTGGCGGCTCGGCGAGACGAGCGGCACGATCGCGGGCGACATCACCGTCGCGAACCCGGGCACCTACAACGGCCCGCCGACGCTCGGCGCGACGAGCCTGCTGGGGACCGACCAGGTCGACCATGCCGTGGCGTTCGACGGCGCGGGCGACGACGTGCGCGTCGGCCAATCCGGCTCGCTCGACCTCAGCGGCGCGCTGTCGCTCGAGGCGGTGATCAAGCCGACCAGCCTGCCGGCGGCCGGCAGCGTCCGCTCGATCGTCGCGAAGACCGGCTCGTACGCGCTCGTGCTGAACGGCCCCACGCTCGAGCTGACGATCTACCAGCTCGGCGTCGCGCGGCGCCTGCAGGCGCCGGCGGGGACGATCGTCGCCGGGCGGACCTACCACGTCGTCGGCACGTTCGACGGTTCCTCACAGCGGCTCTACGTCAACGGCAGACAGGTCGCCTCCGCCGCCCTGTCCGGCGTCGCGGACACGACCGTCAACGGCGCGCGGATCGCCTCGTGGGACGGCGCGCAGCAGTTCTTCGTCGGCACGATCGACGAGGTCGCGCTCTTCAACAAGGCGCTCAGCGCAGCGCAGGTCGCGGCCCACTTCGCCGCCTCGCAGCTGCCGCTCGGCGCGCCGAGCGACCTCGCCGCGACGTCCGTCTCCTCGTCGCAGATCGACCTCTCGTGGGCCGACAACGCGAGCGCCGAGACCGGGCAGGTCCTGCAGCGCAGCACCGACGCGGCGTTCAGCGCGCCCGCGACGATCTCGCTCGGCGCGAACGTCGAGTCCTACTCCGACGGCGGCCGCGCCGCCGGCACGCAGTACTGGTACCGCGTGAGAGCGGTCGACGCGAGCGACCAGTCGGCGTGGTCGCCGGTCGCGACCGCGACGACGCAGGCCGCCCCGCCGCCGGCCTCGTACGCGAGCGTCGTCACGACGGACGCCCCCGTCGGCTGGTGGCGGCTCGGCGAGACCTCGGGCACGAGCGCGGCCAACCAAGCGGGCGGCGGCGCCGGCGCCTACGCGGGCGGCGTGACGCTCAACCAGCCGTCGCTGCTCGCGACCGACATGGTCAACCGCGCGGTCGCGTTCAACGGCAGCTCGGGCCGCGTGACGGTCCCCAACGCGGCGGCGCTGCAGCTGACGAGCAGAGTCTCGCTCGAGGCCTGGATCAGACCGACGAGCCTGCCGTCGACCGGCGTCTTCCGCACGGTGATGACGAAGGCGGAGTCGTACTCGCTGCAGTTCAACGGCCCGAGACTCGAGCTGACGATCATCCAGAACGGCACGCGCCGCCGCCTGCAGACGCCGACCGGCGCGATCGTCGCCGGCGGGACCTATCACGTCGTCGGCACGTTCGACGGCACGACGCAGCGCCTGTATGTCAACGGCACGCAGGTCGCGTCCGCGTCGCTGTCGGGCTCCGCGACGGTGACGACCAGCCCGCTGGTGATCGGCTCGTGGGACGGCGCCAGCGAGTTCTTCAACGGCACGATCGACGAGCCGGCCGTCTACAACGCCGTGCTGAGCGCGACGCAGGTCGCGGCGCACTACAGAGCCGGCCTGACCGGGTAGCCGGTCAGGGGCTCGATAGCCTCCGCGCGCATGAGCGCGCCGCGAGTCCTGATGGTCGAGGAGGGCGGGGTCGGCGGCGTCGCCGACTACACCGCCGAGTTGGCGGCCGCGCTCGCGCGCGCCGGCTGCGCGGTCGACGTCGCGACCGCGCGCGACCACGGCCATCCGCCCGCGCCCGGCGTCGCCGTCCACGCCCTCTTCCCCTACGTGCGCGGCCGCACCCCGCTCGGCCGCGCGATCCGCCGCGCGCGCCTGTCGAAGCCCGTCAACGGCCTCACGCACCTCGCCGCGCACGCGCCGCTGCTGCGGCTCGCGCGCCGCGCCGACGTCGTGCACGTGCAGGGCGGCGAGTGGCCGCCGCTGGGGGCGCTGCAGGCGCTGCTCGTGCGCGCGACGCGGCGCCCGTTCGTGTGGACGCCGCACAACACGTTCGAGCGCGGGGAGCATGCGTACGCGCGCTCGCGCGCGCTGACCGACCGCTGCGCGGCGCGGCTCGTGATCCACGCCGAGCACGACCGCACCGCGCTGCCGGCGGCGACGGCGGCGAAGGCGGTCGTGATCCCGCACGGCGAGTACGGCGGGCTCGCGCGCCGCGGCGCGCCGGACGCCGACCCCGACGAGGCGCGGATCGCGATCGGCGCCGGGACCGGCGACGACGAGCTCGTCGTGCTGCTGTTCGGCCAGCTGCGCTCCGACAAGGGCGTGCGCGACCTGCTGCTCGCCGCCGCGCAGACGCCGGGCGTGCGCGTCGTGCTGGCGGGCGAGGACAAGGGCGCGCTCGCGGAG
>DASVFS010000234.1:0-19395 GCA_036379915.1 Conexibacter sp.
CAGCAGATGGTCCGCCCGCGGAGCCCAGCCGGTGACCCGCGCCCGTGACGCGCTGCTGTTCCAGGGCCACTACGCGGGACCGGTCAGCCGGCTGCTCGCATACGCGGCCGACACGTTCCTGATCGGCGTGCTCTACACCGCCGGGATCGCGCTGCTGCGCTTCGCGGTCGACGCGGCGACGCCTTGGAGACTCGACGTCGAGGGCGTGGCGTTCGCGGTTGGCGCGTTCGCGTGGGCGGCGCTCTACTTCGGCGCCTCGTGGGTCGTGTTCGCGCGCAGTCCCGGCATGTCGCTGCTCGGCCTGCGGATCGTGCGCGCCGACGGGTCCGACCTCGACCGGCGTCACGCGCTGATCCGGCTCGTCGCGTTCCCGCTCGGCTTCCTCACGCTCGGCGCGGGCTTCCTCGGCATCGTCCTGCGCCAAACCCGTCAGGCGCTCTATGACCGCATCGCCGACACGGCCGTCGTGTACGACTGGGACGCCGAGGCGGCGAAGCTGCGCGAGCTGGCGACCCGCGGCGGGCAGCGGCGCAGCTTGGGCGCGTAGGCGCCGCGTCTTCCGCCGACGGCGTGGCTCAGAAACCGCGCCGCACGCTCGACTCAGGGATAGGCGGTCCAGCCACCGAGCCGCGATACGGGAGGTTCGTCGGCTTGCCCGGTCTCACGCGCATCCGGATCGGTGAACGGCGGGGGGTCAGGAGTGGCCGGCGGATCAGGCTCTGGCGCCTTCTCCGGCAGTCGCCGCGGCTTTGCGCGCCATGGGCTGATCGCCTGGACGATCTCGCCGTAGAAGTCGACGGCCTGCGCCCGCGTATCGGCGACGAACGATCCCTTTCCCTTGCCTCGTTTAGTCCCCAGCGGGCGCGTAGCAGTGATCGTCAACGCGCGAGGGGTGCGCTTGGCGTCCGTCGGCGAGAGCAACGCGCTGGGATCCGCGCGGGCGTTAGCCAGCAGCAGGCTCGTAGTCTCACGAGTGCCCTGAAAAGCGACATCGACTCGTACGTCATCGTGTGCGTGAGCAATCTGCCGCAGCAACCAGTTGATGCGTGAGAGCGGGCGTCCTTCGCCGGGAGCGTCGACGGTCACGCTCGCGCTAACACGTCGCGTGCGCAGGTCGGCGCACAAATCGAGTGCGGCGACCGCATCTGGGATTCTCACCGAGCCGACAAGCCTTCCGTCGTCTGCAAGAGCGCGAACGAGGGTCTGCACACGCTGCTCAGCGGTCTGCTTCCGCGGTCGGACGACCGAGACGTCGCCTCCCAGGTCCTGCGCGAGCCCGAGCGCGAGATGCTCGATGAACTGCTCCCAGCGCTCGCACACCACCTGCGCGTCGGGGTCGGTCGCTCGCAGCGTCCCCTCGTGTGCTGCGTCCCGTACGGATACCCACGACGGTCCCATGTCGTGAAACCCGCTCGCACCTGAGGCTTCATGGTCGAGGTAGGCGATCAGCTCGCCGAGAATCCACGCTTGATCGGGATCAGAGACGCCGCGGAAGCGATGCTGCACGACCGCTTCGGTGATGACCCGCCACCACGACAGATGGAACAACTTCGTCGTCCGCAGCTTGCGTCCGTCGACACGAACCGGCGAGTCGCTCGGCGTGGCAGTGATCGCGTTCGAGAGCGTGAGGACGCCGTCGAACCCGTTCACCCGCGCGATGTCCAGGTATCGCGACACCTGATCCGACCGCAACTCCGCGTCGCCGGTCTTGACCTCCACGAGCAGCGTGAAGCGCTTGCTGCCGCGTTCGACGATCACCGCTCCATCAGGGATGCAGGTTCTGCCGTCCGCGTCCTTGAACTGCACCTCCGTGAACGCGTGGAGCCGACCCTTCGGGGCTCCGAGCGGTCCGAAAAGCGCGTATCCGAATTCGGGCACAGCCGCGACGACGGCGAGCAGCGAGCTCGTGGCACGACGCTCCTGCTCCTCCTGCCCTCGGATGCCGGCGGTCGGGATTAGACGCGCCGGGTGCCAGCCATCGGTGAGCTGCTCGATCGTGATCCCCATGATCGCGGGGACGGTAGTACGTGACGATCGATCAAGACGCCGGTTCCCGGCGCGTCAGAGCTGACGGACGGTCAAGCCCGGAACGTCGCGGAAGTCGCCGTCCTGGGTCCACAGCTCGGCGTCCCAATGAAGTGCCGTCGCAGCGATCCAGGCATCTTGAACCTTGAGTCTCGCGCGTCTGCATGTGCGCATCGTCATGACGAGCTGTGCGAAGCGCGTGGCGACACCGCGCGTGATCGGCAGCGGCGTTGTCGCTTCGGCCACGGCGAGCGTCCGCAGACGACAGGCACGGGTGGTGGAGGTTCTTGCCGCCAGCACCCCAAGCTCCAGCTCAGCGACGGTCACCATCGAGACGGCGACCTTCCGTCCCCGTGGAAAGCGGCCGAGTGGCCGCCCGCTTTCCCGCGCGACGAACACAGACGTGTCCAGGACGGCGCGCTTCACAGATCCGCAATCGTGTCCGGCAGGAGCGCGTCGAGCTCGCGCAGCAACGCCGGGTCCGCGTAGGCGTCATGGATCAGCTCCTCCAACTGCTCGGACTCGAGCCACGACGCCAGTTCGCCGCCGACGCGCAGGTCGCCGTCTCGCACAGTGATGTCAGTCGTGCTGGCCACGAGTCGAAGGTACCGACAGGTCTCCAGGCGGTCTACCGCAGGGATCTGTGACGCGACCAGCGGATCGCGAACGATCCGGGCGAGGCCGCTTGCTGGGCATGCTGGTAGACAGTCGGTGTGGCCGCACGACGCGAACAGGAGCGCTCAGCCGCTCGGCGCGCCCGCCGCGCACGCGCCGCCGCCGCCCTGCTCGCGACCGCCGTCGCCGCCGCGATCGGCGTCGCCGGGGTGCTGGCGACCTTCCACGAGGACCGCCGGCTCGACGTCGCGACGGTGCGGCTGTCGGTCCATCCGGGCGCCGACCGCGGGCTGGCGCTGTACGTCCCGCTCGTCGACTGGGGCGTGCGCTTCCCCGTCGTGCGGCTGCCAGCGCAGCTGCGGCTCGACGTGCGCAGCATCGACCGCGCCGCGGTCGAGCGGATCGCGCGCGACGAGCGCCTCGACGTGCGGGAGCTGCGCGCGCAGGTGCGCGACGCCGTCGCCGGCTACCTGCGCGCGCTCGTGCTGCTCGCGCTCGCCGGCGGGCTGCTGCTGGCGGCGCTCGTCGCGCTCGCGGTCCGCAGCCGCAGCGGTCCGCGCGTGCGCTGGCTGCTGGCGTGCGGCGGCCTGACCGCGCTCGTATGCGCAGCGGCGGTCGCGCTGCTGCTGCCGCCGCGCGGGCGGCTCGAGCAGCCGGAGTACTTCGCCCACGGCGCCGACATCCCGCAGGCGCTGCGGCTCGTGGAGTCCGCCACGCGCTCCTCGCAGGACCTCGGCGACGAGCTCGACGCGCAGCTCGTGGGGCTCGCGCGGCTCGTGATCGCGCCGGGCGAGCGCCGGCCGGCGAGCGGCGCGCCGCGGCTGACGCTCGCCTCCGACGTCCACAACAACGTGCTCGTGCTGCCCGCGTTGCGCCGTGCGGCGGCCGGCGGCCCGCTCGTGCTGGCGGGCGACCTGACGGACCGCGGCTCGCCGCTCGAGGCGGCCGTGACGCGCACGGTCGTGCGCGCCGGCGACCCGCTCGTGTTCGTCGCCGGCAACCACGACTCGGCGGCGCTGGAGCGGGAGCTCGCGCAGGCGGGCGCGGTCGTGCTCACGCGCGACGGGCGCCTGCGCGCCAACGGCGAGCTCGGCCCGCGCGTCGTGCGCGTCGCCGGCCTGCGGATCGCCGGCTACGACGACCCGTTCCTGCGCCGACACGGCCAGCGCCCCGCGCTCGACCCGCACCCCACGGAGCAGCAGCAGGCGGCGTTCGACATCTGGCTGCGCGGGATCCAGCGCGACGTCGACGTCGTCGTCGTGCACGAACCGACGCTGGCGGCCCAGGCGCTGCAGCGGCTCGCGGACGAGCCGCCGTCGCACCCGCTGACGTTCCTCGTCGGTCACACGCACGTGCAGGGCCTGCGCGCCGGCGGCAACGTCGTCGTGCTCAACGCCGGGACCGCGGGCGGCGGCGGGACCGGCAACCTGACCGAGCACCAGCAGATCGGCGTCGCGGTGCTGCTGTACGCGGCGCAGCCGCGCTTCCACCCGCTCGCCGCCGACCTCGTCGAGATCGACCCGGGCAGCGGGGATGTGACCGCGACCCGCCGCCGCCTGGACGACCTCGGCGGGCGCCTGCCGAGCGCGAGCGCGCCGGTCGAGTGAGCGGGTGCCGGCGCGCCCCGGCCGGCGCGCCGCCGCTCAGACGAACCGCTCGACCTCGGTGACGGTGCCGTCGCGGCGCAGGCGATAGCCGTGCGGGAAGCGCGCGCGGTTGTGGAACTCGCTCTGGTGCGAGACGACGATCACGCGCTTCAGCAGCTGCGCGAGCCGCTGCAGCTCGTCGATCATCTCGTCGCGGCCGGCCTCGTCGAGGCTGCCGAAGCCCTCGTCGATGATCAGCGACTCGATCGCCGGGCGGCCGCTGGCGTAGCTGCCGATCGCCGCCGCCAGCGCGACGCACACGCGGAATTTCTCCGAACCGGAGAGGAAGCTCGCGTCGGTGCGCTCGCCGCCCGCGTAGAGGTCGCGCGCCGAGATCACGATCTCGTCGCGGCCGCGCCGTTCCTCGGCCGCGATCTCGAGCTCCAGCGCGCCGCCGCTCAGCGCGCGCAGCGTCTCGTTCGCGAGCCGCTCGAGGCCGTGGGCGGCGCGGACGATCAGGTGCCCCTGGATCCCCTGCCGGCCGAGCAGCGTCGCGAGGCGCGCCGCCAGGCGCTCCTCGCGCGCGGCGGCGCCGACGCGCTCGCGCAGGTCGCCGAGCTCGCGCTCGCGCAGGTCGAGCTCGCGCAGCCGTCCCTCCACCTGCCGGACGAGCGCGGTCGCGTCCTCGAGCGCCTGCGCGCGACGCGCGAGCCGGGCCTCGGCCGCGCTCACGCCGACGGCGTGCTCGCGCGGGAGCGCCTCGAGCTGCGCGGACAGCTCGGCGTGCGCGGCGCGCAGCTCCGCGAGCGAGGACTCCGCCGCCTGCAGCGCCTGCAGGCGCTCGGCGACCGGCGTCAGCTCCACCAATCGCCCCGCGAGCGCGGCCGGCAGCTCCGGCTCGCCGGCGCGCGCCCGCTCGGCCCACGCGCCGGGCACCTGCGCCAGCTCGATCTCGGCGCGCCGCGCCTCGCTCGCCGCCTCGGCGGCCCGCTGCGCCGCCTCCTCCGCCCGGCCGGCCGCGTCGGCCAGCTCGCGCTCCTCGCGATCGGCGTCCGCGGACGCCGCCCGCAGCTCGGCGCGCAGCGCCTCGACCTCCGTGCGGCCGCCCTTCGCCACCACCGCGGCGCGCGGGTGTCTCCACGAGCGCAGCGCCGTGCGGGCGGCCCCCGCGGCCTCGCGGGCGCGCACCGCCGCGCGTTCGGCGTCGTGCGCGCGATCGTGCGCGCGCTCCAGCTCCGCCACGATCGCGCGGGCGCGCTCGACGGCGGCGTCCGCCTCCCGGCGCGCCGCGCCGAGCGGCGCGAGCGCCGCCTGCGCCGCTCTCAGCGCCTTCCGCCCGGCCGTCAGCTCCGCTCTCAGGTGCGCGAGGTGCGCGCGACGCTGCGCCGGTCTCACCTGCTGCCCGCAGCGCGCGCAGACGACCTCCCGTCTCCCCGCCCGCGACTCCGCCAGCGCGGCGTCGGCGCGCTCGACCGCGGCCGACGCCCGCGCGAGCGCCCGCTCGCCGTCGCGCTCGGCGGCATGGGCGTCGTCGCGCGCCGCGACCAGCTGCGCGAGCATCCCGCCAGCCTCGGCGACCGCCGCGGCGGCGGCAGCCGGCGAGCCGGTCTGCGCGGCCGCCTCCTCGACGTCGAGCAGCTCGAGGCGCCGCTGCAGCGCCGTCTCCAGCGACGGAAGGATGCGCCGCCGCGCCGCGGCCCGCTCGCCGGCCACGCCCGCCGCTCTCACCGCCGTCAGGCGCGCGCGTCTCGCCGCGGTCGCGGCTCTGCGCAGCGCGGCGGCGTCGATCCCCGCGTGGCGCCCGCGCCCGCGCGCGCCGACGGCGACATCGCGGTCGCGTGCCGCCGCCGCGGCGGTCAGCGCCGCGATCCCCGCCTCGAGGTGCGGCCGCGCCGCGGCGAGCGCCGCCGCCTCGGCGGCCTCCGCGCGGATCCGCTCCGCCTCCTGCACGAGCGCCTCGCCGGCCGCGATCCCCGGCTCGATCGCGGCGCGCCGATCGACCAGCGCCGCGTGCACGCGCGCGCCCTCGAGCACGGCGACCTGCGCCTGCCAGGCCGTCTGGCGCTCCGCGCGCGCCGCCGCCGCCCGCTCCAGCTCCGCCTCGACGCCCGTCCGCCGCTCGGGCTCCACCTCCGGCAGGCGCGCAAGCTCGGCGGCGTACGCGCCGCCGCGGGCGCGCGCGTCGAGCGCGCGCTCGCGCGCTCGCCGCTCGAGCCGCTGGTACGCGGTCAGGTCGACGAGCTGCGCGAGGATCTCGAAGCGCTCGCGCGCGCCGCTCGCGACGAGCCGGTCGCTGCCGCCCTGGATCAGCAGCACCGCGTGCGTGAACGCCTCGTAGCTCAAGCCGAGCAGCGCGTCGCGCCAGGCGGCGAAGCCGCTCTCGCTCGTCGTGTCGGGGAGCTCCTCCCAGCGCGCCGCGTCGCCGTTCCAGCGCATCGCCGCGCGACGGCCGCCGCCGCGCCTGCGGATCGAGCGCTCGACGCGGTAGCGCTCGCCGTCGACCGCGAACGCGAACGCCGCATGCGCGCTGTCGGCGCCGTGCGAGATCAGCCGTCTGGCGTCCTGCGTCCCGCCGCGGTGCTGGCCGTAGAGCGTCCATGTGATCGCGTCGAAGATCGCGCTCTTGCCGGCGCCGTTGTCGCCCGCGACCGACCACAGGACCGCGCCCTCGAAGTCGAACGTCACCGGCTCGCCGTTCGGCGAGCGGTGCGAGAGGAAGTCCGTCAGCTCAACCGCGTACGGGATCATCGGCCGCGCAGGCCCTCCTCGCCGAGCAGCTGCTCGGCCAGCTCCAGCAGGGTCGCGCGGTCGGGGTCGCCGGCGAGCTGGTCCTCGAGGAACGCGCGCACCGTCTGCGGCGGGCTCGCCCGCTCGATCTCCCCCGTCAGCACCGGCGGGTCGGGCTCATCGAGGCGGATCAGCTCGATCGGCGCGAACAGGCGCGCGAAGCTGCGGCGCGCCTCCGCCAGCCACAGGCTCGCGGCGTCGGCCCGCTCCAGGCGCAGCTCCAGCTTGACGATCGTGCGCTCCGGCTGCCCGAGCGCCCGCGCCCGCTCCGCGATCTCGCCGAGCGATCCGATCGCGATGCGCTGCAGCGGCGTGGCGTCCAGCGGCAGCTGCTCGAGCGCAAGGCCGCCGTCGCCGCCGATCTGCGCGAGCACGACGTGGCGCGGCTCGTCGGCCTCCGCGAAGTCGACGCGCTCGAGCGCGCCGCTGTAGCGGATCCGCTCGGCGAGCGCGAGCGGCTGATGGACGTGGCCGAGCGCGACGTAGGCGAAGCGGTCGAGCGCCTCCGCCTCGACGTGCACGTCCTCCGCCTCGGAGATCTCGCGCAGGCCGGTCGGCGCGTCGACGTGCTGGAGCAGGAAGTGCCCGGCCATCAGCAGCGGCACGCCGGGGTGCTCCCGCTCCGCCTGCGCGCTGAGCATTTCCATGCGCTCGGACACCGCGTCGCTGAGCGCCGCGCGCTTGTCCTCGACCGAGCGCACGTCGGCCGGCAGCTCGTACGCCGCGGCGCTCGGATACGGGAGCGCGACGAGCGCCGCCGCCGTCTCGCCGCCGGCCGTCAGCGGCACGAGCGCCGGCCGGCTCACGAACCGCACGCGCGCCGCGTGCCGCGCCCCCAGCAGCCGCTGCACCCCGCTCAGCAGCTCGAACGTGTGGGCGGAGTCGTGGTTGCCGGCGAGGAAGACGCACTGCATGCCGCGCTCGACGCAGGGCGCGAGCAGCTCGCCGAGGCGCGAGACGATCGTCGCGAGGCGCTCCGGTCGCTGGGCTTCCAGCACGTCCCCGCACACGAGCAGCACGTCGGCCCGCCGCGCCTCCGCGTGCGCGACCAGCTCCGCGAGCCGGGCGAGCTGGTCCGGTAGCCGGTCCACGCCGCCCAGCCGATCCCCGAGATGCCAGTCCGCGGTGTGGAGGACGCGGAGGCTCATCGCCGGGAACCGTACCCGCGAACGCGTACGTTTAGGAGCGATGACCGACGTGCGCGAGCGACTGCGGGCGATCCTCGACGACTGGCGCCGCGAGCACGGGCAGGAGCGGCTGCCGATCGACGTGACCGAGCTGGCCGCCGCGCGCGGCATCGCGGCGACGGTCGAGCCGGACGGCCCGCAGGCACACGTGCGGCAGCGCTTCGCGCTCGCGCACGCGATCGCCCACGCGGCCCTGCCGGGCGGCGACGGCGAGTCGCTGAGCGACTGGGGCGCGAGCGTCCTGCTGATGCCCGACGAGCTGACCTGGAGCTACCGCTCCGACCAGGGCCTGCGCGCCGTCGAGCGGCTCGCGCGCGACGCGCAGGTGAGCCTCGAAGCCGCCGGGCTGCGGCTCGTCGAGCGCGGCGGGAGGCCGGCGGCGTTCGTCGTCGCCGCCGCGACGGAGCAGGATCTGCGCGTCCGCTACGCGCGCGTGCACGACGTCCAGCTGCTGATCCCGCGCGGCGCGTCGATCGATCCCGGCTCGGTGCTCGCGCGCGCAGCGGCATCGGGCCGTCGCGAACGCGGGGTCGAGCCGCTGCCGGGCGATCGCGATCGCCGCTTCCACGTCGAGGCGAAGTCGTATCCGACCGGCCGCGGCCCCGGCACGCGCGAGCGCGTCCTGGCGCTGGCGTGGCCGCAGGCCGAGCGCCGCGCGGACTGAGCGGCAACACGCCCGGAGCGCCCGGACCGAAAGCGCCGCGCTCAGCCGGGTATACGGGCTGCGACGCCCACAGCGTGGGGACCGACACGCCGCTTCGGCGGGAAAGGAGGGATCCGGTGCCACGCACAACTGCCGCACAGTGGCTGTCGGAGCAAACGCGAACCGGTCTTCGGGAGATGCCGTCCAACGTCGGGTGGATGCTGTCGCGGGTCGTCCACCCGGGCGAGCGGCGCCGGCACAGATCGGCGGCAGGCTCCACCACCGCAGGCGCGCGGGACTCGATCGAGCAGCGGATGCAGCGCGCGCGGGAGGCCGCGGAGCGCGCCCGCGAGATCGAGGAGCAGGCGCTCGAGGCCGCGCAGGAGTCCAAGCAGGCGGCCGAGCACGCTCGCGAGGTGAAGGAGCGCGGTCGCGCCCGCGTGAGCGAGGTCGAGCGCGAGACCGGTCGCCTCGTGAGACAGCGTGTCGCGGCGGCGCAGAGAGCGGCCGACGAGCTGGTGAAGCACGAGCGCCAGGACGCCGAGGCGGAGGCCGACGAGCAGCGCGAGGTGATCCAGGCCGAGGTCGAGGAGGAGATCGAGGAGGCCGAGCGCGAAGCCGAGGCGTCGCGCGAGGAGGCGGAGGAGCGCGTCGCCGCCGCGACCGAGCGGCTGGCCGAGGCGCGGCAGCTCGCCGACGAGGCGACCGAGACCGCGCGCAGGGTCGCCGAGCAGGCGCGCCGGCAGGCGGAGCAGCTCGCCGGCGAGGCGGAGCAGCAGGCCGGCGAGGCCGAGGCGCAGATCGCCGCCGCCGAGCAGTTGCGCGAACGTTCGGAGCAGACCGCGAAGCATGCGGCGCGCGAGCTCCACCGCAAGCCGACGAACGGCCGCGGGCTCGAGTCGTTCCGGAAGCCGGAGCTGATGGAGCTCGCGAGCACCGTCGGCGTCGAAGGGCGAACGCACATGACCAAGGACGAGCTGATCGACGCGATCGAGAAGGCGTCCCGCACGAGGCGCTGAACGGAGACGACGACGATGCGACTGCTGAGGAGAAAGAGCTGGACGCAGCGAGCGCTCGACACGCTCGAGGACTCGCTCGTCGAGCCGATCGAGAAGACCGTCAGACTGCCGCGGCCTTCCGGCAAGGCCGTGAAGGCCGGCCTGATCGCCGCGGGTGGACTGACCGGCCTCACCGCCGGCAGCGCCGGGGTCTCCTCGCTGCGGCGGCGCGCCGAGGGTTCGCCGGACGGCTCGTGAGGGCGCCGGAGCGCCGCCGGCCGCGCCCGTCCGACGGCCTCGTCGTCGAGGCGTCGATCGTCGCCCGGCTGCTCGGCATCCGGCTCTTGACGCTGCACGCGACGGTCGTCGTGAGCCCCGCCGAAGTGACCGCGCCCGCGGCCGGGCCGCACGACGCCCGGCGGCTGCGGTCCATGCCGACGGCCGCGCGGGCGACACCGGCGGGCGCGTCCGGTCGCGGCCTCGCCGAGGCGGTTCGAACGATCGACGAGAGCGCCGCGATCATCGCCGCCTCACGGCGTGACGGGAGCCGGTAGCGCGTCCAGCGCCGCCCCAGCCTCTCAACCACCGACACGGACGCGAGTCGCCCACAGGCCGGCCCAGCGCTGCGCCCGCAGCCGGGGCTCGACCTCCCAGGGAACTCGTCGCGCACGTCCGCGTATCGGATGCGACAACACCTGCGAGATCTTCGTCTCGTGCACGAGCAGGCCACCGAGCGTCAGCACTCGTGCAATCTCGGCGATACCGGCATCAGCCCGGGCGATGTGAAAAAGGGTTCCGAAGTCGATGACGAGGTCGAACGACCCGTCCTCGAACGGAAGCGCACGCACATCGGCAACCCGCACCTCGGCGTCGACTCGGTCCGCATCCAATGCTCGCCGTGCCGCCGCGACCGCCAAGGGATCGATGTCGACACCCACGAGCTGGCATGGCTGCCGCAGTCGTGCGAGCGCCGCCAATGCGACACCCTGCCCACACCCGACCTCGAGCATCCGGGGTGCTGAAGACAACCCGAGGCTGCGCAAGAGAACCGGCACTTCGAGCCTTCCCTGGCGCCAGTTGCGGCCCCTGTCATTCGGGAACGGCTGATACTCGGGCATATCGTTCAACGCGAACACCATGACGTCCGCGCCGTTCCCCCGCGCCGACTCGCGGCGTTTCGCGGCGAGCGCATCCCGTCCCCTGCGGGTGCTCCGAGGTGGTTCCGCCGCGCCTTGGGCGCTTTGGGTCCCAGAACGACAAAAGCCCCGCGATTTGCAGGGCTCTCGTCTTATCGGGGCGCCCGGATTTGAACCGGGGACCTCACCGACCCGAACGGTGCGCGCTACCAGGCTGCGCCACGCCCCGACTGAGCTGTCCAGTATTCCACACGGGCTTTGGATCGGGCGGACCGGCTGGTGGTAGGTTGGCGCCGCCGTGACAGCCGTTCCGACCGCCGACGTCATCGCCTTCCTCGACGAGCTGCTCGAGGTCGACGGCTTCCCCGACCTCGGGCCGAACGGCCTGCAGGTTCCCGGCGCCGACACCGTCACGACGGTCGTCACCGGCGTCTCCGCCCAGCGAGAGCTGTTCGAGCGCGCCCTCCAGGAGCGTGCGCAGCTCGTGCTCGCCCACCACGGGATCCTGTGGGACTTCGAGCCGCGCCGCATCGGCCCCGCGCAGGCGACCCGCCTCAGACTGCTGCTCGCCAACGACGTCGCGCTCGCCGGCTACCACCTGCCGCTCGACGCGCATCCGGAGCACGGCAACAACGCGCTGCTCGCCCAGGCGCTGGGCGCCGACGAGCACACGCCGGCGTTCGACTTCAAGGGCCGCCCGATCGGCGTCGTCGCCCGCTTCGGCGGTGACGGCATCGCCGCCGCCGAGTTGTTCGAGCGCGTCGCGCGCACGACCGCCCGCGAGCCGCTCGTCTTCGACGCCGGACCCGAGCGCATCCGCACGCTCGGCATCGTCTCGGGCTCCGCCGCCAACTCCCTCGGCGAGGCGATCGACCTGCGGCTCGACGCCTTCCTCACCGGCGAGCCGAAGGAGCACGTGATGGCGCAGGCGCGCGAGAGCGGCATCCACTTCGTCGCCGCCGGCCACTACGCGACCGAGACGCTCGGGATCCGGCGCCTCGGCGACCTCGTGGCCGCCCGCTTCGGCGTCCGCCACGTGTTCGTCGACATCCCGAACCCGGTCTGAGCGCCGACACGCCAAGCGGGCGGCGTGCACGCGCGCGAACCGCAGCCGCGCGCGAACCTCACGAAAGCTCCCAACGAGCGCGCGAATCCGTTGCGCTCCGTCCACGCGCGGCGGTATAAGTGACACATGTAGCGTTCTCCCCGACGAGGAGGTCCCGTTCCGATGGCAATTCACCTGACGCCCACGGAGCTCGCCCGCGAGGCCGGACTCGAACGCCGCGACGTCATCTCCAAGTGCCTGGAGATGGGCGTTCCGATCTTCCAGGGACGGATCGACAAGACGCTCTTCATGGCGAGCCTGCACGAGGTCAACCCCGCGGCCGCCGCCCCGCCACCACGCCTCGCGACCGGATAGGTCGCGCCCCCGGCGCGCCGCAACCCGGCGCGTCGCCCGATCCTCGGGCCTAGAATCGGAAACCTCCGTATTTCCGGCACCGAGGGAGGACGTCTCGAGATGGAGGCCAGCGCCAGCGCGACCAGCGGCACCGAGGCATCGACGGGCTCGAGGACGATCGCCGACCTGCTGCCGCTGGCGGCCGAGCGCTACGGCGACCACGTGGCCGTCAAGGTCAAGCGCGACGGGGCCTGGCAGGAGGTGACCGTCGCCGAGGTCGCGACGATCGCGCAGGAGATCGGGCTGGGGCTCGTCGACCTGGGCATCGAGCCGGGCGACCGCGTCTCGATCCTCTGCCGCACCCGTCCCGAGTGGACCTACTGCGACTTCGGCGCGACCGAGACGGGCGCCTGCGTCGTGCCGATCTATCCGACGAACGCGCCGGAGGAGTGCGAGTGGGTGCTGTCCGACTCGGGCGCCCGCGCCGTCATCTGCGAGGACGCCGCGCAGGTCGCGAAGATCGCCGAGGTGCGCGACCGGCTCCCCGCGCTCGAGCACGTGATCGTGATCGACCCGGACGGCGCGCCCGCGGACGCGATCGCGCTCGCCGACCTGCGGGCGCGCGGCGCGCACGGCGACCGCTCGGAGCTCGACCGCCGCATCGCCGCGGTCAAGGGCGACGACCCCTACACGATCATCTACACGTCGGGCACGACCGGCCCACCGAAGGGCTGCGTGCTCGCGCACGGCAACTATCGCGCGATCCTCACGATGGCGCAGTCGACGCGCGCGGTCGAGAACGACGAGCTGACGTACCTCTACCTCCCGCTCGCGCACTCGTTCGCGCTGCTGATCCAGCTGCTGAGCTTCGACGTCGGCGCGGCGCTCGCCTACTGGAGCAACGACCCGCAGCAGATCGTCGTCGAGCTCAACGAGGTCAGACCGACGAACTTCCCGTCGGTGCCGCGCATCTTCGAGAAGATCTACACGCTCGTCACCTCGAACGGCGATCCCGAGCTGATCCGCAAGGCGGTCGTGGTCGGGATCCAGGTGCGCGAGCTGGAGCTGGCGGGCCAGCCGGTGCCCGAGGAGCTGCAGCAGCACTTCGACCGCGCCGAGGAGGAGCTGTTCTCCAAGGTCCGTGCGGCCTTCGGCGGCAGAATGCGCCAGGCCGTCTCGGGCGCGGCCCCGATCGCGAGAGAGATCCTCGAGTTCTTCTTCGCCTGCGGCGTCCCGGTGTTCGAGGGCTACGGCATGACCGAGACGGCGACGGCCGCGACCTTCCAGTCGCTCGACGACTACAAGTTCGGGACGGTCGGCAAGCCGTTCCCCGGCGTCGAGCTGAGAATCGCCGACGACGGCGAGGTCCTGATCAAGGGCGACAACATCTTCGCCGGCTACCACAACAACGCCGACGCCTCGTTCGGCGCCATCGAGGACGGCTGGCTGCACACCGGCGACCTCGGCTCGATCGACGACGACGGCTTCCTCTCGATCACCGGCCGCAAGAAGGACATCATCATCACGGCCGGCGGCAAGAACCTCACGCCGGCGAACATCGAGAACGACATGAAGCAGTGCCGCTGGGTCTCGCAGGCGGTCATGTACGGCGATCGCCGTCCCTATCCCGTGATCCTCGTCACGCTCGACGCCGAGGAGATCGTCCCGTGGGCGCAGCAGCAGGGCCTGCCCGGCGACGTCGAGCAGCTCGCGAGGCATCCCGAGGTGCACGCGATGGTCCAAGAGCATCTCGACAAGGCGAACGACAAGTACGCGCAGGTCGAGAAGGTCAAGAAGCTCGCGATCCTCGGCCACGACCTCTCGCAGGAGACGGGCGAGCTGACGCCGACGCTGAAGGTCAAGCGCAACGTCGTCAACGAGAAGTACAGAGCGGTCTTCGACGAGCTGTACGCCAGCTGAATCTCAGGGTCGATCTCAGGGTCGACCCGTCGCACACAGCGCAAATCAGGCTCTACCCTCTGAAGGCACGCATGCGCACCGATCCGAGCGAGACAGGCGGCCTGTTCATCACCCGGCGCCCCGGGACGCGCCCGGTGCAGTTCCGCACCCCGCCGAGACGCGGCGACGCCAGACGGCAGCGGGTCGACCGCCTCGTGGCGGCCGCCCTGCTCACCGCGATGGTGCTCGTGAACCTCAGCTTCTGGGGCCCGCTCCCGCTCGCCTGCCTGTGGGTCGGCGGGCACGTGCAGTACTGGACCGACAGCATCGGGACCGGCCTGTTCGTCGCGTTCGCGACGATGATCGGCGGGCTGATGCTCGGCCTGATGGCGCTCAAGCGGCTCGACTACGCCTGGATCCTCGTGCGCCGCGCCGCCGGGCACGACCAGCGCGAAGGCGTGATCGGCCGCATCTTCATGATCTGCTGCATGATCGCGGTGCCGATCTTCGCCGTCTGGTTCACGTTCTTCAGCGGCGCGTCGATGTCCGGCTTCGACGTCAGAAGCATGCTGGGCGGCGGCTAGCCGCACGATGGGTCTGCTCGACTACTACCGGCAGTTCGCCGGCATGAGCGACGAGGAGATCAGTGCCCAGCTGCGCGAGCAGGACGAGGAGCGCCGCCGCCGCGCGCTCGCGCGCATCGACGAGCTCGACCTCTCGCGCACGACCTGGCACGAGCTGCCGCACCCCGACGTCGTCAACGCCGTCACGTTCGCGGCGCGCGGCGCGCTGAACGTCGCGCCCGACCCGAGCGCCGAGGAGCTGCGACGCGAGCTCGGCCGGCGCAACGGCGTCGAGCCCGACCGCGTCGCCGTCGGGCACGGCGCCGCGCAGCTGCTGAGCGCGGCCGCACAGACGCTGCTGGAGCCGGACGACGTGCTGCTGACCCCGTGGCCCTCCTACGGCCTCTACCCCGTGATGGCGCAGCGCGCCGGCGCACGGGCGACACCCGTTCCCGGCGGTCACGACCCCGAGCGGCTGCTCGCCGCCGTCACGCCGGCCACGCGCGCGATCGCGCTCTGCAACCCGAACGACCCGACCGGGGAGCACCTCGGCGCCGACGCGCTGCGCGCACTGCTCGACGCGCTGCCGGAGCGCGTCACCGTGCTGCTCGACGAGGCGCTCGCGGACTTCGTCACGGCGGGGCGCGGGCCTGGCGCGACCGAGTTCGCGAGCCTCGCGCTGCTCGACGAGCACCCGCGCCTGCTCGTCTTCCGCACCTTCTCGAAGGCCTACGGGCTCGCGGGCCTGCGCGTCGGCTACGCGCTCGGCGGCCCGGGCGCGGAGCCGCTGCTGGCGCGGATCGCCCCCGAGCTCGGGATCGGCCTGCCGGTGCAGATCGGCGCGCTCGAGGCGCTCAGGAGATGCGACGCGCAGGTCGCGCAGCGGCGTGCGGCCGTCGCCGCCGAGCGCGAGCGGCTGCTCGAAGCGCTGCACGAGCTGCCGCTCGACGCGCGTCCGAGCGAGGCGAACGTGCTGTGGCTGCGACCGACCGGCCTCTCCGGCAGCGAGCTGGCGGTCCGCCTGCAGCGCAGCGGCGTGCGCGTGATGAGCGGCACGAGCGTCGGCGACGAGCACCACGTGCGCGTGACCGCGCAGAGCCCGGCCGCGACCGACCGCCTGCTCGACGCGCTGCGCACCGCGCTCGGCGCGCGCTGAGCGGCGACGCCCGGGTCCGCCCACCCGGACGCCGCCGCCCGTCCGCGCCGCGTCAGCGCCGCCGGCGCTCGACGCCCGTGACGCGGTCGCGGCGCAGCGTGCCGCGCGCCACGTCGCGTCCCGGGCCGCCGAGCAGGCGGTCCCCACCGCCGCCCCCACGCAGGATGTCGGCGCCGAGGCCGCCGACCAGCAGGTCGCGCCCCGGGCCGCCGAGCAGCGCGTCGCGGCCGGCGCCCCCGCGCAGCGCGTCGCCGCCCGGGCCGCCGCGCAGCACGTCGGGACCGCCGCCGCCGAGCAGCACGTCGCGTCCGGTTCCGCCGATCAGCGTGTCGGCGCCGCCGCGACCGAGGACCACGTCGTTCCCGCCGAGGCCGCAGATCACGTCGCGCCCGCGCGTGCCGACGAGCCGGTCCGCCCGCGGCGTGCCGACGATCGTGCAACCGCCGCGCCCCGGGACCACCGCCGCAGCTGCACCGCTGCCGGAGCCGGCGCCGCCCGTGCCCGTGCCCACGCCGGCGCCGGAGCCGGAGCCACCGCCCGCGCCCGCATCGCCGCCGGCGCCCCCACCACCGCTCCCGCCCGCCGGCGGGTCCGCGCTCGTCACGTCGAGCCCGACATTGTCGAGTCTCGCGCTCGCTCTGCCGAGCACGCCGAGCGAGGTGAGCGAGCTCGCGATCGCCGTTCTCAGCACGATCCGGTAGCTGTGCCCCGGGACGAGCGCGCCGGCCGGCACCGACCCGCCCGCGGTCGCGAACGCCGCCGATCTGCCGTCGAGCGCGACGCCGGGCAGTGCCGTCGTCGACGTCGCGGTGACGTCGCTCAGCGTCGCCTGCACGTCACCGGCCAGGCCGAGGGCGACGAGCCCGCCCGTCGCGAGCGCGGCGTCGAACGCGAACGCGACGCCGGTCACCTGCGCACCGGCCGGCACGTCGAACGACGGCGACGTCCACGTCGCCGCGGCGGCGAACAGCCCGAGCGCGTTGACGGTCACGTCGACGTTTGTCGACAGCGCGCCGCCCGGATTCCCGCCGATCGCGTCGTACGACCCGCCGGTCGAGCAGACGACGCTCACGCCGCCGGTCATCCCGCAGCTGGTGTCCGAGACGGTCCAGCCGTCGGGGCCGGCGTCGAAGCCGCTGCCGCCGGCCGGATAGGTCGTCGTGGCCCCCACTGCCGGCGCGGCACACGCCGCCAGCGTCCCGATCGCGGCGAGCGCCGCTCGCGCCGCCCTCGTCAGCCCATGCTTCGCCCCTGCATGCATGCGTCGCCCTCCTTGACAGGCGTCGGTCTCCCACACCACCGCGCCGTCCTCCCGACGGCGCGTCGTTCGAATGGTCGAACATTCTTGATCAAAGCTCTCGCTGATGACGCGAAAGCTCGACGCTTGTTCGATATGCCGGAAACTCGGGCGCTATTCAGACGCCGACTGGCGCAACAGCGCGCCGGTCGTCTGTCCGAGGATCTTGCGCCAGCGGGCCGTCTGCTCGGTCTCCGTGGCGAAGTGCTTGACGACCTTGCGCACGCGCGTCGCCGAGATCTCGATCCCGTGGCGCGCCGCGACCTGCTTGAGGTGCGGGTAGTCCTCGGCGAGCTTCACCGTCACCGAGCGGAAGCCGTGGCTGGCGATCCGCACGCGCGAGCCGTAGTCCATCACGCTCGTGCGGAACATCAGCTCGTCGGCGGGATCGGGCTCGATCAGCACGAAGTCGACGCCGGGATAGCGGTCCTCCCAGCGCTGGCGGATGTCGTGCAGACGCTGGTAGGTCATCAGCTTGAACGCCTGGTAGCCGATCTGCGGGAAGCCCATGTCGGAGACGCGTGGCTTGTCCGGATCGGCGCGACGGGCCTCGTTCACGTACGGCACGAGCGGGTTGACGACCACCACGAGTCTCGCGCCCGCCTCGACCGCGAGATCGAGGTTCGTCGTCGAGATCAGCCCGCCGTCGACCAGCTCGCGGTCCCCCACCTTGACCGGCTCGTAGACCATCGGCAGCGCCGTCGACGCGCGCACCGCCGTCGAGATCGGCACGTCGTCGAAGCCCTCGGTCCCGAACACGACGCGTTCGCAGGTGTCGAGGTCGGTTGAAGTGATGTAGAGCGAGCGCTCGAGGGCACGGAAGTCGTCGGTGCGGCCCTCGGCGTCGAGCACGCGGCGCACGTAGTCCTCGATCCCCTCGCCGGAGTACATCCCGGACGGCAGGCCCTCGGCGATTCCCAGCACCACGTCGAGCGCCGACACCTGGCCGACGTGGCGCGCGAGGTTCCAGCCGAGCTTCGTCAACCGCCACGGGAACGCGATCGCCTTGCCGGCCAGCTCGCGCAGGTTGAGCGACAGCAGCGTGCCGAGCGCGATCTCGGGGAACGGCGTCGGCGCCTGCCGGTCGAGCACGCGCATCATCTCCTCGGGGGACACCCCGTTCGCCGTCATCGCGGCCACGAACGAGCCGGCGCTCGTGCCGACGAAGATGTCGAAGTCGGTCACGGAGCGGTTGACCGACAACAGGTCGAGCGCCCGCAGCGCACCGATCTCGTAGACGGCGCCGGTGAAGCCGCCGCCGCCGAGCACGAGCGCGGTCTTCGACGGCTTGCGCTGGCGCGGCGCCGCCCGACGACCCTGCGAGGATGTCGCCGCCGCTCTCCGCGCTCTGGCGGACGTCTCCAGGCTGACCACCTTGCCCATGTGGACTGATTGTACGGCGGCGTTCGGCCGCACCCGACCGCGACTTCCACGTCGGAGCGCTGTTGGTACGCCCGTGCGCCGCTTCGTCGTGCCGCTGCTCGCGCTCGTGCTCGCCGTCTGCTCCGGTTCGGCCGCCGCGGCGCCGCTCGACGCGCTCGTCGCCGGCGGGCTGGCGCGCGCTGGCGGGATCTCCGGCGGCTACGTGCTCGACACGACGACCGGCCGCGCGCTGGCATCGGTGCGCGCGGACACCCCGCGCATCCCCGCCTCCGTGAACAAGCTCTTCACGAGCTCCACCGCGCTCCTGCGCTTCGGACCGGACGCGACGCTGCAGACGCGCGTGCTCGGCGTCGGAACGCTCGACGACGCCGGCACCTGGCACGGCGACCTCTACCTGCGCGGTGGCGGCGACCCGACCTTCGGCAGCGCGAGCTTCAACCGCCTCGCCTACGGGCTCGGCGCGAGCGTCTCGACGCTGGCCGTACGCGTGCGCGCGGCGGGGATCCGGCGCGTGACCGGGCGCGTGCGCGGCGACGAGTCGCTGCTCGACCGCCTGCGCGGCGGCCCCGCGAGCGGCTACGCGCTCGACCTCGACATCGGCGGGCCGCTCGGCGGGCTGCTGTACAACCGCGGCCTCGCGCGTGAGGACGGCAGCGCGCTGCAGCGCGCGCCGGCCAAGTTCGCCGCGCAGCAGCTCACGCGCGAGCTGCGCCGCGCCGGC
>DASVFS010000235.1:0-23231 GCA_036379915.1 Conexibacter sp.
CGGACATCATCAGCGAGCACACCTCGCGCTACGCGTACGCGCTTTCGCTCATCGGCGGCCGGCACGCGCTCGACCTCGGCTGCGGGACCGGCTACGGCTCCGAGATGCTGTCGTGGTCGGCCGCGTCGGTGCGCGGCTTCGACCTGTGGGAGCCGGGCGCCGACGAGCACCCGCGCTGGCCCGGCGTCGCGGCGCTCACCTACGGTCACGATCTCTGCAAGCACCCGTTGCCGCCGGCGGACGTCGCCGTCATGTTCGAGGTGATCGAGCACCTGCCCGACGCGCCGCGCGCGCTCGCGATCGCGTTCGGCGCGGTCGGCGAGATCGTCGGCTCGTTCCCGAACCCCGTCTACCACGGCTCGTGGATGAACCAGTACCACGTGAACGACTGGACGCTCGAGCAGTTCGAGCACGAGCTGGACGCCGCCGCGCGCGCGTCCGGTCGCTTCTCCGGCGTCGAGCTGACGCACCACCACCAGGCCGTCAGAAGCCCGCTGCTGCAGCCCGGCCGCGCCCCCGAGTCGTCCTACTGGGTCGTGCACGCCCGCGGGGTGGCGCAGTGAGCAATCCGACCGCGATCCCGGTCGAGGATCCCGCCGTCGTCACGGTCGAGAACAGCGTCCCGCGCGCGGTCCCGCCCGTCGGCCCCGACACGCCGCTGCGCGACTACTGGGCCGCGCGCGCGCACCAGCACACGCAGGACCGCTACCTCGGCATCAAGCTGTCGAAGTTCCCGGAGGACCTGCGTGTCTACGAGCACCTGATGTGGGTGAGCGCGCCGGACACGATCGTCGAGCTCGGCGCGCAGTCGGGCGCGAGCACGTTGTGGCTGCGCGACCGCCTGCGGACGCTGCACGCGTACGGCGCGCTGGCCGCGCCGCCGCGCGTGATCGCGGTCGACGTCGACCTCGACGCCGCCCGCTACAACGTCGCCCACCGCGACCCGCAGTGGGCCGACTCGATCGCGTTCGTCGAGGGCGACGTGTGCGATCCCGCCGTCCGCGCCGAGGTCGGCGGGCACATCCGCCCCGGCGCGGTCTGCATGGTGATCGAGGACTCCGCGCACGTCTACGCGACGACGAAGGCGGCGCTGGAGCTGTACAGCGACCTGATCGCGCCCGGCGGCTTCTTCGTCGTCGAGGACGGCTGCGTCGACGTGCCGTGGATGCGCATCAAGCCGGACTGGCCCGATGGCGTGCTGCCCGCCTTGGACGAGTGGCTCGCGACGCCGCAGGGGGCGGCCTTCCGCGTGCGCCGCGAGCTCGAGGTCTACGGCGTCAGCTGCCACCCGCAGGGCTTCCTGCAGCGGGTCGGCTGAGCGACCACACGCGCTTCGCGGCCGGCTCGTCGCGCGCGATCTCGCGCAGACTGCGCCACGCGCGCCCCGCAAGCAGCAGCAGCATGCCGAGCGCGAGCGCCACGCCGGCGACGTCGAGCGCGGTGAGGCCGGTGTCGAGGAGGTGGAAGCGCGTGTCGAGCCCGAGCGCGAGCGCCGTGTTGAGCGCGATCAGCAGCACGCGCACCTCGGTCGGCCCGAGCTTGCCGTAGCCGATCGAGAAGCGGCCGAGCGCCTGGCTCTCGAGGTAGACGTTGATCGAGAGGATCAGGTAGGCGACGCCCAGCAGCATGCCGACCGACAGCAGCATGTACGGCGAGAGGCCGAGGCCGATCGCGATCGCGACGGTCGCGCCCGCGTCGACGAGGTGGTCGAGGTAGTAGCCGTAGCGCGGGCGCTGAATCCCGCGCACGCGCGCGAGCGTGCCGTCGAGCGAGTCGCCGAGCCAGTGCACGACGAGCAGGCCGCTGG
Source organism: Conexibacter sp. (assembly GCA_036379915.1). Classification (GTDB taxonomy): domain Bacteria; phylum Actinomycetota; class Thermoleophilia; order Solirubrobacterales; family Solirubrobacteraceae; genus Conexibacter. Next base: position 1,808 of record DASVFS010000235.1, read on the forward strand.
CGACCCACAGCCAGCCGCGGCCGCCGTTCGAGAGGGCGTAGGCCGCGGCGATCGCGATCGCCGCGACGATCCCGAGCAGCGTGAGGTCGTCGGGCAGGATCCAGCGCGGGAGGCGCCGGGCGATCGCCTGCAGCGCACGCTTCTCCGGCTTGGCGAGCAGGAAGCTGGGCGTGCGGTCGGCGTGGACGGCGTCCACCGGGTACGTCGTTGTTGACCGTCGGTCGATAGTGTTCATGACGCTATTTACCCTCGGTCAGCAAGGCCGTTACACTGCTTCGCGATGCCGCGGCGCGCCTTCACCCGCCTGCCGGTCGAGGAGCGCCGCCGCCAGCTGCTCGAGCTCGGCGCCGAGCTGTTCGCGCGCCACGCCTACGACGAGGTCTCGATGGCGCGCGTCGCGCGCGAGGCGAAGATCTCGAAGCCGCTGCTCTACCACTACTTCCCGCGCAAGCAGGACTTCTTCGTCGCGACGCTCGCGCAGGCGGCGGAGCGGATGCGCCAGCTGACCGAGCCGTCGCCGGACGCGCCGCCAGCCGAGGCGCTCGCCGCCAGCCTCGACGCGTTCCTCGGCTGGGTCGAGCAGCACGAGCTGGCCTACCGCAAGCTGCTGGAGAGCGCCGGCAGCGTGCCGGAGGTGCGCGCGCTCGTGGACGGCGTGCGCAGCCGCACCGCCGCCCGCATCCTCGAGGGGCTCGGCGTCGCCGCTCCCCCGCCCCCGCGCCTGCGCGCCGCCGCGCACGCGTGGCTCTGGTTCCTCGACGGCGCACTGCTCGACTGGCTCGCCCACCGCGACCTCACGCGCGCCGAGCTGCGCGACTTCCTGCTCGCCTCGCTCGCCGGCGCGCTGCAGGCGGCTGGCGGCGAGGTGCCGCTATCGCCAATCGGCGGGTTGGAGCACGCGCAACCCGGGCACGCGATCGAAGTGCCGGACGTTGCGGGTGACGAGCGGTAGATCGGCGTCGAGGCACACCCCCGCCTGGAGCGCGTCGCGCACGTCGATGCCGCGTCCTTCGCCGCGCAGCCGCGCGAGCGCCTCGCCGCCGAGCAGTCCGCCGCGCGGCGTGAGCGCGAGCGTCGGCGCGTCGAGCAGCGCCTGCACGGGACCCGGGTCGAGGCGATGCGCGGCGCCGAGCGCCAGCTCGAACGCGCTCACCGCGGTGACGCGGTAGCCGCCGCGGCCGAGCCGCGCGAGCAGCTCGGCGCCGGGCCCTCTCCCGCGCAGGTAGTCGATCAGGACGTCGGTGTCTACGACCGGGGCGTCCACGTCGCCCACACGTCGCTCAGCTCGGCCTCGAACCGGCGCGCGTCCGCGGCGCTCCATGCCCCGCGCGCCGCCGCGAACGCATCGTCCGAGGGCGCCGCGTCGGCGTCGCGTTCGAGGTACTCGCGCAACGCCTCCTCGACGATCGAGGAGAAGCCGCGCATGCCGCGCTCGGCCGCACGCGCGCGCAGGCGACGGTAGATCGGATCCGACAGCTCGACGGTCGTCCGCATGCCGACACCCTAGCATGCATGCATGCATGCCTAGGTGCGGAGGCGGCTATTTCAGGTGCCCCGCCGCCCAGCACTGGGCGGCGCCGCGGCAGCTCGCCATCGCGGCGAGCCGGGCGCTGAGCTGGGCGAGCCGCTCGGGCGGGACCTCGTCGGCGAGGTTGCGCAGCTGGAACGGATCGCTCGCGAGGTCATACAGCTCGCGTTCGCCGTCGGCGTACTCGACGTACAGCTGCTCGCGCGAGCGCAGCGCCTCGTAGCTCGGCGGGTTGCCGCTGCCGGCCGGCGGCGCGTCGGGGTCGCCGAAGCCGCCGACGTTGCCGTGGTGCTCCACCAGCACCGCGTCGCGCCAGTCCGCCGCGGCGGCGGGATCGGCGTCGGGGTGCAGCAGCGGCACGAGGCTGCGCCCGTCCGCGTTCGGCGGCGGCGGAGCGCCGGCGAGCTCGGCGAACGTCGGGCACAGGTCGGTGTTCTCGACCATCGCGTCGACCGTGCGCCCCGCCGGCACGCCCGGGCCCGTGACGATCAGCGGCACGCGCACGTCGGGGTCGTATGCGGTCAGCTTGCCCGGCGTGAGGCGGTGTTGGCCGAGGTGGAACCCGTTGTCGGAGCTGAACACGACGTACGTGTTGCGCGCGACGCCGAGCGCGCGCAGCCTGCGCAGCAGCCGGCCGATCATGCGGTCGACCGCCTGCACGCTGCGCACGCGGTCGCGGAACGTCGCGTCGATGCGCGCCTCCTGCGCGTCGCTCAGCGGCGCGTGACCGCGCAGCCACGCCGGCTTGTCGCTCATGTCGGCCTCGTCGAACGACGGGTCGCGCGGCGCGGTCAGCTCGGCGAAGCGGCGGGCGTCGCGCGGCGCCGGGACCGCCGGCGCGTGCGGCGCGAACGTCCACACGTTCAGCATGAACGGCGCCCCCGCGACGGCCGACTGGCGCAGGAAGCCGAGCCCCTCGCGCGCCAGCACGTTCGTGAGGTAGTCGCGCGCGCGGAAGCCGTGCCGCACGATCCGCACGGTGCGCGCGAGGCGGTAGTTGAAGCCCTGGTAGCCGTTGCCGGTGACGGTCCAGTCGGTCCACCCGGGCGGCACGTACGGCGCGCCCAGCGCGGTGCGGACGCGTCCCGGCGCATACTGGTTGAGGTACTTGCCCATCAGCGCCGTGCGGTAGCCGACGCCCTGCATGCTCGTCGCGTACGTCTCCTGCTCGAGCCCGCGCGCCTGGAACGCGAGGAAGCCGCCGTCGGCGCCGGTGTTGCGGAAGATCCCGGTGTCGTGCGGGTACTGCCCGGTGAGGATCGACGCGCGCGACGGGCAGCACAGCGAGTCGGTCACGAAGTAGTTCGAGAAGCTCGTGCCGCGCTGCTGCAGGCGCCGCACGTTCGGCATGTACGGCAGCAGGTCGGACGAGAGGTCGTCGGTCAGCACGAAGACCACGTTCGGCTGCGCGGGCGTGAACGGATCGATCAGCGCGCGCACGACGCCGCGCAGTGCGCGGGTGGTGCGCACGGCCGCGCGCACGCCCGCTTCGGGGGCGGGCGCGTGCGGGCGCGACGTCTGCTGATGTGCGGTGACACGGGCGGTCGCGTCCGCGGACGCAGCCGTCGTCGCGCATGGGAGCGCGACGAGCAGCGCGGCCCCGACCCCGGCGAGCCGCCCCGATCGCCGTCGGAGCATCGCGCATGGATATCAGCTCGGCCGTCTCAAGTGGCGTCGCGCTCGACCGATGACCGGGGGGACCTGATGAGCACGCTCGTCGCCGATCCGCCCGTCCACGACGCGATGGCGGCCGCCGCCGCGGCCGAGCGCGAGCAGCTGCGGGCCCGCTTCCTGCAGCTCGTGCTGGAGGCGCAGCGGACCGTCCTGCCGGACAACCTCGATCCGCTCTTCCACCCGTGGGGGCATGCGCTCCCCGATCCCGCCGGAGCCGGTGAGCGGCTCGCCGCGCAACTCGAGATCCTCGACCGCTGCGGCGCGCTGTGGCGCCGTCTCGGCGACGCGCACAGCCGCGAGCTGTTCCTGCGCTTCCTCGCCTACAGAGCGCTCGGGCCGGCGCACGTGCGCCTGCAGTACGAGGCGCTCGACTATCGCCGCGCCGTCGTCGAGCTGTCGGTCAAGGCGATCGCCGAGGCCGGCGTGCTCGGCGTGCCGGGCCTGCCGCTCGAGTGGCACTTCCACGTCTACGACCTGGCGCCCGCCGGCTACCCGCTGCGCGTGATCGGCCAGCAGCTGCCGCTCGCCTCGACGTTCGTGCTCTCGCAGTACGCCTACCGCGACCTCGACGCGGGCGCCTTCCCCCGCCCCGGCGACGTGGCGCTCGACGTCGGCGGCTGCTGGGGCGACACCGCCCTGTGGCTCGCCCACCACGTCGGCGAGCACGGCCGGGTGCACACGTTCGAGCCGACGCCGCGCAACCGCCAGCTGCTGGAGCGCAACCTCGCTTTGAATCCACACGTCGCGCCGCGCGTGACCGTGTGGGGCGACCCGCTCGCGCCGGTCGCCGGCGAGCCGGTGTGGGTGCGCGACACGGTCTCGGCCGGGGCGCAGATGCAGGGGGAGCTGCCGGGCGCCGATTCGCACGGCCGCCCGTCCGTCGAGCTGCGCACGGAGACGATCGACGCGCTCGTGGAGCGCGGCGCGCTGCCGCGCGTCGACTTCCTCAAGGTCGACGTCGAGGGCGCCGACATCGGCGTGCTGGAGGGCGCGGCGCAGACGCTGGTGGAGCAGCGGCCGCGCCTCGCGCTCGCCTGCTACCACAAGCCCGACGACCTGGTCCGGATCCCGGACCTGATCGCCGAGCTGGGGCTCGCGTATCGCTGGTACCTGCAGTGCTCGACGATGACGCCGGTCGACACGGTGCTGTTCGGCGTGCCGGTCGTGCCCGGACGCTAGCGGCGACTACACCGCTGGGCCGTGCGTCTCGCGCCGGTTCACGAACGCCCGGTAGAGCGCCAGCAGCAGCATCACGCCGATGATCGCGCCGATCAGGCCGCCGAGGTCGAACGCGTCGTCGTCGCCGATGTTGAGCAGCTCCGTGAAGACGAGGAAGCCGACGATCGAGCCGGCGAGGCCGAGGAGGGTCGTCGCGATGAAGCCCATCGGGTCGCGACCGGGCATCAGGAAGCGGCCGAGGTAGCCGGCGACGATGCCGAGGATGATTGCTCCGATCATGCGATGAGGGCTACCCGCTCTCGGCGATCTTGAACAGCTCCGCCGGCCGCAGAAAGACGTGCAGCTCGCCGTCGGCGATCCCCGCCAGCGCGCCCTTCTTCATGCGCACGCGCGCGCCCGTGCAGTCGTAGACGGCCTGGGCGACGTCGGGGTTGTGCGCGACGATCAGCACCTCCGCGCCGAAGCCCGCGGCGATCGTGTCGGGGTCGAAGCGCCCACCGGCCAGCTCCGGCGCGATCTGCACCTCCAGGCCCAGCGGCTCGCACGCGAGCAGCGCCGAGTCGCGCGCCCGCACGCGCGGGCTCGCGAGGCACGCGTCGAGCGGCACGCCGAGCGCCTTCAGCGCCGCGCCGGCCGCGCGCGCCTGCGCGCGACCCTTGTCGGTCAGCGGCCGCTCGGCGTCCGGGCGGCCGTTCGCGTCCTCCGCGTCGGCGTGGCGCAGCAGCCAGATCATCGGGCGGCCGCGCCGGCCTCGGCCGTCAGCTCGGCGCGCCGCGCCGGGTCCTGGAACGGCGCCGGATCGCGCAGGTAGGCGGCGATCACCTCGAGCTCGCGGTCGCTCGCGGCGCCGCGCAGGCCCTCCACGCTGTCCGCGTCGAGCACCAGCAGCGAGACGAGCCGCACGCCCGCGGCGGCGGCGCGGCGGCGCGCCTCGGCGCCGCGCTCCAGGAAGACGACGACCGCCTCCGCACGCACGTCCTCCACGCCGCGCCGCTCCAGCTCCAGCTCCAGCTGGCGCAGCGCGATCTCCTTCGAGTCGAAGCCGGTCACGAGGTCGTCGACGAGCGCGACGCGGTCGCCGGGGCGGAAGCCGCCCTCGACGAGCCGGTGGCTGCCGTAGGACTCGGCCGCCGCGCCGCCATCGAGGTCGGACGCCTTGCGCACGCCGGGCAGCTTGCGCGTGTAGCCCAGCGGCAGGCCGAGCCTGTAGGCGAAGCCGGCCGCGAACGGCACCCCCGCGGCCGCGAGCCCGACGAGCTGCGTCGCGTCCGGCAGCTCCTCGCGCACGAGCTCGGCCCCCGCGTCGATCAGGAAGCGGAACAGCTCGGGATCCGCCGGCGCGTCGCGGAAGTTCACGTAGAACGGGCTCCACGCGCCGGACATCAGCTCCCAGCCGGCGGGCTCGTCGCGCAGCCACGTGCGCACGACGCCCGCCGCGTAGAGGCGCCGGATCAGCTCGCCGGCCAGCTCCTGCTTGCGCGCGTCCCAGCTCACGCGCGCGAGCGTATCGCGCCGGGACCCGCGCCCGCCCGCCCGGCGGCCGATCCTTCGCGCGCGCGACCTGACAGCATCCGGCCCGTGCTGTGGATCGTGCTGACGGTGATCGCCGCGACCGCCGTCGGCGTGAGCGTCGAGCGGCGCGACAACGCGCGCGCCGACCGCCTGCGCTTCGCGGTGCTGCAGCTGATGCTGTGGGTGCTCGTGCCGTTCGTCGCGTACGTGAACATCGCGCGCGCGCAGCTGTCGCTCGACGCGACGCTGTCGATCGCGATCGCGGCCACCTCGATCGCCGTCGCCGGCACGATCATGTGGCGGCTCGCGCGCGGCCCGTTCGCGCTGCCGAGCGCGAGCACCGGCGCGGCGATCGTGACGACGATCCAGGCCAACACGGCCTACTTCGGCCTGCCGCTGATCGCCGCGCTGTTCACGCACGCGGAGCTGTCGCAGGCGGTCGTCTACGACGGGCTCGTGTCGCTGCCGATGTTCGTGATCGGCAGCTCCACCGTCGGCGCACGCCTCGGGCACGCGCGCGAGTGCGGGCTGCGCGAGCAGCTGCGTACCGGCCTGCTGCGCAACCCCGTGCTGTGGGCGGTCGTCGTCGCGCTGCTGGTGCCGGAGGCGTGGGCGCCCGAGGCGCTCGTGACGCCGTCGCACGTCGCCGTCTACGCGCTGCTGCCGCTCGGCTTCTTCGTCGTCGGCGTCACGCTCGGCGACGAGGCGAAGGAGGGGACGCTGCGGATCCCGCCGCCCTTGACCGCGCCGATCGCGGCGGTGGCGCTGCTGCGGATGGCGTTCACGCCGCTCGTGCTGCTCGTCGTCGGTCTGCTGCTGATCGACGTGCCGGCGCCCTTCTACGTGATGGCCGCGATGCCGGTCGGCGTCAACACGGTCCTCGTCGGCCACGCGACGGGGCTCGACCTGCGGCTCACGTCGTCGGCGATCGCCTGGACGACCGTGATCGCGCTCGCCGGCGTCGCCGTGCTCACGCTCGTGCGCGCGATCGCCTGATTCTCGGCCCGGCGGCCAAGCGGCGGCGCGCGCTTCTCCTCCCTGTGGCGATACCGGGGCGGTCCGCCGTGCCGCACGCTGTCGTGGCATGAGCTTCCTTCCGCCGACGTCACCGAGCAGCGCACCCACCGGCCCGCTGCTGCTGACGGGGGCGACCGGGTTCCTCGGGATGGAGCTGCTCGTGCGCTACCTGGAGCACACCGAGCGCACGGTCTACGCGCTCGTGCGTGCGCGCGACGACGCGGAGGCGCAGGCGCGGCTGCGGGCCGCGGTCGCGCGCGTGCTCGACGCGCCCGGTCGCTTCGACCACCGCCTGCTCGCGATCCGCGGCGACGTGGCGCAGCCCGGCCTCGGGATCCCGCGCAGCCGTCGCCTCGCGCTCGCCGAATCGGTCACGGAGATCGTCCACGCGGCCGCGTCGGTGTCGTTCACGCTGCCGCTGGAGGTGGCGCGCGAGATCAACGTCGAAGGCACGCAGCGGCTGCTCGAGCTGGCGCAGCTGTGCACGCTGCACGGCAGCCTGCGGCGCTTCTCGCACGTCTCGACCGCGTACGTCGCCGGCGACGCGACCGGCGCCTTCGGCGAGGACGACCACGACGTCGGGCAGGGCTTCCGCAACAGCTACGAGCGCACGAAGTGGGAGGCCGAGCGCCTCGTGCGCGCGCACGCCGAGCGGCTGCCGGTCACGATCTTCCGGCCGAGCATCGTCGTCGGCGAGCAGGCGACCGGCTGGACCGCCGCGTTCAACGTCGTCTACGCGCCGCTGCGCGCGTACGCGACGGGCGCCTCCGTGCAGCTGATCCCGGGCCGGTGCTCGGCGCCGGTCGACGTCGTGCCGGTCGACTACGTCGCCGACGCGATCTTCGCGCTGGCGAGCCGCGAGGACACCGCGGGCGGCACGTACGGCCTCGCCGCAGGGCCGCAGGCGAGCAGCGTCGGCGAGCTCGTGCGGCTGTCGGCGCAGGCGTTCGAACGGCGCCGGCCGCTGATCGTCCCGCCGGGGCTGTACGCGCGCACGGTCCACCCGCTCGCGCTGCGCCGCAGCCGCGGCGCGCGGCGACGCTGGCTGCAGCAGGCGCCGGTCTACTTCCCCTACTTCGCGCTGCGTGTCCGTCACGACACGTCGCGCACGCGAGCGGCGCTGGCGGCGGCCGGGCTCGGACCCCCTCCGCTGGCGACCTACTTCGAGCGGCTCGTGGACTTCGCCGAGGCGGCCAGATGGGGCCGCCGGAGCCTGAGCCGCGCCGATGCTGCGAGCGCCCGCTCCCGGACGGCCCCGGCGCCGCCCGGGCGGGTGTCGCAGCCGCTCGAAGCGCTGCGCACCGGTTGAGACGGCGCCGCTAGCGACGCCGTCTCGGTCTCTGCTTCGGCCCGAGCGTCACGGCGACCTTCGCGTCGGCCGCGCGCAGCGCGCCGCGCTTCGGCTTCGACGACCGCACGACGAGCGTCGGCGCGCCGCGACCGCGTCGCGCGCGCGGCCTGCGCACGCTGCCGAGCCTGCAGTGCGCTCGTCTCAGCGCCCGCTTGGCCTGTCGCACCGTCTTGCCGCTGAGCTTGGGGACCTTGCATCGCAGGACGGTCCAGGTCGCGCTCGCCGGCGTCGGGTCGACGAGCACGCCGTGGGGCGAGCTCGCGCGCACGGCGAACGTGTGCCTGCCGGCCTTGACGGCGTACATCGCCGGGCTGCTGCACGGCGCGAACGCGCCGCCGTCGAGCTCGCACTGGAACCCGCTGCCGAGGTCGGAGCGCGCGAACGCGAACGTCGCTCTGCGCGACTTCGTCCGGCCGCCGGGCCGGCTCGAGATCGTCGTCTCGCCCAGCGGACGGATCTCGTCGAGCGCGGCCGCCGCGTCGATGCGCCCGCCGCTCGTCGTGCGGCCCGCGAGCGCGCCGACCGGCTCGACCGTCGCGATCAGCGCCGCCCGCGCCTGCGCGACGCTGACGCTCGGGTTGAGCGAGAACAGCAGCGCCGCCGCGCCGGTCACGTGCGGCGCCGCCATCGAGGTACCGTCGAGGAAGGCGTAGCCGGGCGGCGTGGTGAGCGGCGCGTTGCAGAAGACGGACAGGTCATCGAGCCAGACGCCGTCGGTCGGCTGCGGCGACGGACCTGAGCTGTAGGTCACGCGCACTCTGAGGCTCGTGCCGTCGACGTCCGGGATCGGATCGGTCACGAACGTGCCCGACGAGGACAGTCTCCCCGACGGGAAGACGACGCTGCCGTTGCTGAGGACCTCGTACTGGTAGAAGCCGCCGCCGGAGACCGCGACGGCGCGTCTCTGCTGCAGGAAGCAGGCGCCGTAGCCGCTGGGGATCGCGATCGCGAGCGAGGTCGAGGCGATCGTCGTGCCGGCGGCCGGCGCTCCTCTGGGCGTGTCGCTCATGCCGAACGATCTGAGCGGCGACTCGCTCGTTCGTCTGAAGCCGCCGTCGGCCCCGGTGGCGTTCCAGTTGGCGTTGAAGTCGTTCACCTCGAAGTCGTCCTCGAACGACGGCGGCGCCTCCTCCGGATACGCGCTGAGGATCTCGGTGCCCGGCGCGCCGACGTCGACCGTGGTCGCGCCGAAGTTCGAGAAGCTCGGCAGCTGGTCCGCCTGGTCGAGCGCGGCGACGCAGATGATGTTGTCGAGCGGGTACGAGCAGGGGTACGTCGGGTGCAGGTCGTTGTCGTCGCCGACGCCGTCTCCGCCAAACGCGCCGTTGCCGGCCGAGATCACGAACAGCACGCCCGGATTGCTCGCGAGCGCATCGCGCACGGCGGTGTTGGACGTCAGGCCGCCGAGCGACATGTTCGCCGCGCGGGCGCCGTGGCGGCCGGCGTAGTTGATCGCCTGCACCTGAGCGGAGGGAGGGCACACGGTGCCGCTGTCGTCGCGTCCGTCGGAGAGGTCCGGGTCGCTGTACCAACTGCAGACGCGCAGCGGCATGATCCGCACGTTCTGCGCGACGCCGCTGATGCCGATGCCGTCGTTGCCGGCGGCGGCCATCGTGCCGGCAGTGTGCGCGCCGTGCCCGCCATCGATCAGGTTGTCGTCGGTCGGGTCGCCGTCGACCGGCGAGACGTCGACGGATCCGCCGACGAAGTCGGCGCCGTGCGTGTCGTCGACGATCCCGTTGCCGTCGTCGTCGGCGCCGTTTGCCGGATCGGCCGGGTTCGTCCACGCGACCGGCCCGAGGTCCGGCGCGTCGAAGCGGTAGCCGGAGTCGATGTCGGCGATCACGGTCGCGGGCGTGCCGCGGGTGCGGTCCCACGCGGCGAGCGCGTTCACGTCGGCGCCGGCGAGCGCGGGGCCGCCGCCCGCGATCCCGACGCCGAGGTTCTGCAGCCCCCACAGCTGGCCGAACAGCGGGTCGTTCGTCGTCGCGTGCAGCACGTCGAAGGTGTCGCGCGCGACGGTCTGCACGTTCGGATCGGCGCGCAGCGCGGCGAGCGCGTCGCCGACGCCCTGGCCGGCCTGCGGGCGCAGCAGCTGGAAGCGCGGGTCGCCGAGCGTGCGCACCCAGCGCGCGTCGGCCTCGGCGCGCGCCGTGACCCGGTCCGCGCGCGTCGCGTCCGGCTTCCACACGACGATCAGCCCGCCGGAGGTCGCGCCGGGCGCGACTCGCGCCGTCGCCGGGGCCGTCGTGACGCGCCGCTCGCCCGCCGCGGCAGCGGCGGCCGGCAGCGCGAGCAGGACGACGCAGACGAGGACGACGGACCGGATGCGGACGGGCACGGGGAGATCCTGTGGATCGGGGCGGAGCACGGCCAGGCTAGAGCATCGACCGCGGTGGCTCGTTTCCTTACGGTGTCGATGTCGCGCTGCGGACCCCGGCGCCGCGACGGACCGTTAGGTTGTGCCGATGGCTCGCCCGCCGCTCCGGCTCGCGCTGGCCGCCGCGCTCGCCGTCGGCGCGCCCGCGACCGCCGCCGCGATCCCGTTCGGCGCGAACCTCGATCTGCCGGCGAACGTCGCGTTCGACTGCACCGCCCTGCCGCTCCCGAACGCCTTCGGGACCGGCTTCGTGCTCGTCCCCGTGCCGAACGGCGCGCAGACGTGCACATGGACGGGAGCAGGCACCGCCCAGCAGCCGGACGCCGGCTCGTTCCTCGCGCCGGTCGGCGGGACCGTCACGCAGGTGAGCGTGCGCGTCGGTCCGGTGACGGGGCCGATGCAGGTGATCGTGCTGCGCAGCTTCCGTGACTTCTTCTCGACCTACGACCCGATCTGCTGCACCGAGATCGCGCGCACGCCCGTGTTCGTGCCGGCGCCGAACGCCGTCACGACGATCCAGACCGCCCTGCCGGTGCGCAAGGACACGGTGCCGGATCCGAACACCCGGCTCGTCACGTTCGACGCGCTCGCACTGTCGGTGCTCGCGCCGGGCGTGCCGGTGCCCGCGTTCGACAGCGGCCGCCACAACCCGGCCGACTTCGGCGCGCCGCTGGCGCTCGCCTTCCACCCGGCGATCGGGCCGGGCCAGCAGGCGGTCGGGACCGGCTCCGGCGTCGGCGGCTTCCAGGTGCTGCTGGCGGCCGACGTGACGCCCGGGGCGACCGGCCCCGGCGGCACCGCCTCGGCGGCGATCCGGCTCGTGCAGCCGGCCGTGACAGTACGCGACGGCCGCGCGCCGGTGCTGATCACGTGCAGCCTCGCGGCCGGCCGCTGCGTCGGCGTGCTGCGGTTGCAGTCGCGTGCCGGCGCCGGGGGCGCACAGGCCGCCGCGCGCAGACGCGCGGCGCGCGTCGTGACCTACGGCAGCGCGCGCTTCAGCATCCGCCACGGCAGACGCGCGACCGTGTCCGTCACCCTCACCAGAGCCGGCCGCGCACTGTTGCGCGCGCACGCGAGACGCACCGTGTGGGTCAACGCGACGGTCGGCAGACGAGCGGTGCCGGCGCTGAGACTGACGCTCAGACGCCCGCGCGCGAGCTAGGGTCCGCGCCATGCGCATCGGTGCCCGCTACGACGGCGTGGTCGAGCGGCTCGGCGCGGCGCTCAATCTCGTGCCGGCCCCCGTCGGCCTGTCGATGTTCGGGATGCCGATCGCGCGCGCGGTCCAGGTCGCGCAGCGCACCGGCGTGTTCCGCGAGCTGGCGAGCGGACCCGCGTCCGCCGCCGAGCTGGCGCCGCGGCTCGGCCTGCGCGAGCCGGGCGTCGCGCTGCTGCTCGACGCGCTCGCCGCCGCCGACGTGCTGCGCGCCGACCGCGACGGCCGCCACGCGCTGCCGCGGCGGTGGGCGAAGTGGCTCGACCCCGCCTCCCCGTCGTACGTCGGCGACTTCGTCGCCGACACGGCGCACTACTGGGAGTGGTGGGCCGAGCTCGAGCCGCTGCTGCGCGACGGCACGCACGTCGAGCTGCACGAGATGGACGCCGACGACCCCTACTGGCGCTCGTACATCACCGGCCAGTACCAGCTGGCGCGGCTCTCGAGCGCCGCCGTCGCGAGAGCCGTCGCGCTGCCGGGCGGCGCGCGCTCGCTGCTCGACGTGGCCGGCGCGCACGGCGAGTTCTCGATGGCGCTCTGCCGCCGCAACGCGCAGCTGCAGGCGAGCGTCGTCGACCTGCCCGGCAGCGTGCGAATCGGCCGTGAGATCGTCGCCGCGGCCGGCATGTCCGAGCGCGTGCGGCACGTCGAGGGCGACATGTTCGCGACCGACCTCGGCGGCCCGCACGACGGTGCGCTCGCGTTCAACATCATCCACCACCTGTCGCCCGAGCGGGTGCGCGCGCTGTTCGCGCGCATCGCGGCGACGCTGCGGCCGGGCGCGCCGCTGTGCGTGCTCGACCTCTACGACCGGCCGCCCGGCGCGACGCCCGACAGCGGCGCGTTCCTCGGCCTGTTCTTCCATCTCACCTCGGGCGCCGACACGTACACGATCCCGCAGGTCTCCGGCTGGCTGGCGGACAGCGGCTTCGGCGCGGCGAAGGTCAAGCGCCTGCCGCAGATCCCCGGGCTCGCGCTGCTGCGCGTCGAGCGAACCGGCTGAGCGGTCGCCTCCACGCGTCCTGACATCACCGGCGCGACTGAGAAACGCGCTCGTCTAATCTCGGTGGATGCGCATCGAGCGGAAGGTCATCCCCCTCGTGCTCGCCCTCGCCGGCCTGGCGCTCGCCGCGCCCGCCGTCGTGCAGGCCGAGCCAGTCAGCAACTTCAGCTTCCAGGTGACGGACATCAAGCCGGGCGGGCGCTTCACGCTCCTGTTCCACGCGCAGACGTTCGACACCACCGGCGGCGTGCCGCCCTCGCCGACGGAGTTCTACCTGCGCATCCCGAAGGGGGCGACGCTGCGCAGAGAGTTCCTCAACAGACGCTTCTTCTGCGACGGCCCGCGTCTGCGCACCGACATCGACCTGATGGACTTCAGCGGCACCCCCTTCACGCGACGCATCCTCAACCTGAAGCCGTTCATCAGAATGCTCGCGCGCCAGAGAGGCAGAGCGGCCAGACGCGCGCTCGCGAACGCGCAGGCGTGCGACCGCGGCCGCATCGGCGGCGGCACCGCGAGAGTCGACGCGCGCAACGTCACGCCGAAGCTCGACAGACTGATCGACGTCACGTTCGCGACGTTCTTCAGCCGCCCGACCAGACCGGGCGCGATCGCCGGCTTCGCGATCCTCGGCGCGGCGGACGAGGACCAGGAGATCGTCAAGCGCAGAACGTACGAGGTGCTGACCGGCGTGCACGCGGCGCTCAACGCGAACTTCACCAACGACCCGACGCCGGACGGGCTCTACGGGTACCGCCTCGACCTGCCGAGAGGCGAGGTCAACGGCCTCAGAGTCAGCCTCGCCGAGATCGACGCGACGACGCGCGGCCTCACGCTCAAGAAGGGCACGTGCCTGCGGAGAAACGGCAGAGGCAGATGCGTCAAGCGCCAGAGAAGAACGATCTTCTGGTTCACCGTCCCGCCGTGCCCGACCTCGGGCGTGTTCAGCATCCAGCAGTTCTACGCCTACGAGGACCCGGCGCTGAACGACACGAAGACGATCCAGCTCACCTGCCCGAGATTCATCCCGTAGTCGCCGTCGCTCCCGCGCGTCGCGTCGCTCAGTGCGTCGCGATGCGCGGGAGGATGCGGTCGAGCCGCGCCGGCACGTGCCAGGTGCGCTCGCCGAACAGGCGGATCAGCGCCGGCAGCAGGATCAGCCGCACGACGGTCGCGTCGAGCAGCACGGCGACCGTGAGCCCGACGCCGAACTGGCGGATGTTCGTCACCGGCGAGACCGAGAACGACAGGAACACGGCCGCCATGATGAAGGCGGCGCCGGTGATGATCGTGCCGGTCTTCTCGAGCGCGTAGTGGATCGCGCCGTCGGTCGTGCCGGTGCGCGCGCGGCCCTCGAGCAGCCGCGTGATGAGGAACACCTCGTAGTCGATCGAGAGCCCGAAGATGATCGCGAAGATGCCCGAGAGCGCGATCGCGTCGAGGTAGCCGGGACCGCCGAGCAGCGGCCCGTCGCCGGCGAAGCAGATCACCAGCGCGCCGACCGCGGCGCCGACCGTCACGAGGTTCAGCAGCACCGCGCACAGCGCGAGCACCGGCGAGCGGAACAGCACGAGCAGCACGAGGAACGTGATCGCCACGAGCGCCACGACGAGGTAGGGGAAGCGCGCGCTCGTCGAGCTGTCGAAGTCGTCGAGCAGCACCGCCGGACCGCCGACGATCGCCTGCTCGGCCCCGAGCTCCTGCGCCGCGCGGTCGGTCTCGTGGCGCAGCTGGTCGGCGACGCCGGCGCTCGCCGGGTCGAACGGGCCGGTCTTCGGGATCACGATCACGCGCGCGGTGCCGCCGCCGTCGGCGACGTTCGCGACGAAGCCGGTGTTGGCCTGCGCCCGCTCGTCGGAGCCCTGGATCGCGGCGAGCACGAAGTAGCCCGAGCCGACCGCCTCGCCGACGTCGGTGCCGCCGCGCCGCAGCGCGACCTGCTGCTGCGCGGCACGCGTGCGCACCCGCACGACGCCGTCGCGGAGCCGCCGCACGCCGCGGTCGAGCCGGCTGGTGCCGCCGGCGGCCGCCTGCAGCCCGTCGGCGAGCGCCCGCGCGCCGTCGTTCCCGTTCGGCCCGTCGAGCAGCACGTGCACGCCGGCGTCGAGCTGGCCGAGCCCGTCGCGCAGCTGTCCGCTGCCGTCCGCGAGCCGGCGCGTCCCGCGGGCGGCCTGGCCGAGGCCGTCGGCCAGTCTGCCGGTCGCGTCGCCGAATCTGCCGAGCGCGCCCTGGAGCCGCCCGATCGCTCTCGCGATCTGGCGTGCGGCGAGCGCGTTGGCGGTCTGGTTCGTCAGCGCGCCGGAGAGGTTGGTCTGCACCGTGCCGAGCTGGAGCAGCGCGTCGGAGACCTTGCCCCGTGCCTCCTGCACGTTCGGATCGGCGGCGACCGCCGGGTTCGCTTGCGTCGCGTCGAACAAGTCGCTCAGCGCCCGCTGCACCTTCCCTGACGCCTCGTTGAGCGGGGTGACCAGCTGCGATCGGGCGGTGCGGTCGGCCGCGACGAGCGAGTCGCGCAGCACGTCGACGTTTCTCGCCAGCTTCTCCACGTTCGGCTGCGCTCTGCCGAGCGCGTCGTCGAGCCGGCGCGCGCCGCCGCTCGCCTGCGCGATCCCGTCGGCGAGCCGCTCCGTGGCGGGCGCCGCGCGGCGGGCGCCGGCCGCCAGCTGGCCGGAGCCGCCGGCGAGCTGGTCGATCCCGAGCACGAGCTGCGTCGCGCCGTCGGCGCCGGCGTCGAGCCCCTCGCGCAGGCGCGCGGTGCCGGTGCTCGCGCCGCGCAGGCCGCTCTCGAGTCGCGCGAGCGGACGGTTGAGCGTGAGCACCTGCGTCGTCAGTCTGCGCAGCTGCTCGGTCCGTCTCAACAGGATCGCCGGTCCGATCACCGAGGCGACGCCGGGCAGCGCGCTCACGCGCCGCTGGAAGTCGTCGAGCGCCCGCAGTCGGTCGGTCGTGGTGATCGGTCCGCGCGTGCGGAAGTCGACCTCGAACGGCGCCGCGTAGCCGGCGCCCCGCTCCTGCTGGAAGCGCTCGAAGCTGACGCGCGCCGGATTGTCCGGCGGCAGGTTGTCGATGCTCGGCGGGCCGGTGTCGAGCCCGATCGCGGGCACGCTCAGCAGCAGCAGCGGCAGGAACACGAAGAAGGCGGCCGCCCCGGGGCGCTTGAGCGCGCGCATGGCGATCGCGACCCAGGGGCTGGCGGTGCGCGCGCCGCCGAACTGCCAGCGGTTCACGTTCGTGCCGAGCAGCATCAGTCCCGCCGGCATCGCGAACAGCGCCACGACCACCGCGACGACGGTCGCCACGAACAGGCCGAGCGCCGAGGAGACGAGCAGCGAGCCGGGCGCCATCAGCAGCGCGGTCAGCATCCCGATCGCGAGCGCGGAGCCGGCGAACAGCACCGTGCGCCCGGCGCGCGCGGTCGTCTCCTCGACGGCGTCGGCCACGCTGCGCCCGTTCGCGAGCTCCTCGCGGAAGCGCGAGACGACGAGCAGCGAGTAGTCGACGCCGAGCGCGAGCCCGAGCATCGCGACCATGTTGAGCGCGAGCGCGTCGATGTCGGCGACGCTGCCGATCAGCCCCATCAGCGCGGTGCCGAGTCTCGTCACGAGCAGACCGCTGATCGCCGGCACGAGCGCCGCGAGCGGGCTGCGGAAGATCGCCAGCAGCATGATCACGAGGATCGGCAGCGCGATCAGCTCGCCCTTGTCGAGCGCGTCGAGCGCCGAGTCGTTGATCGCGCGCATCAGCAGCGCCTGGCCGGTCAGCTCGATGCGCAGGCCGTCGCGGCCTCTGTAGCGCGCGAGCACGCGCTCGACCGCGGGGGTCGTCTCGTCGAAGATCTCGCGCAGCGACTTCGACACCTGCAGCGTCAGCAGCGCCTGGCCGGGCTGCTCGGTGAGGATCCGTCTGCCGGTCCGGTCCCACGGGCTGAGGACCTCGACGCCGTCGATGCGGTCGAGCTGCGCGACGATCTGCGGGCCGGTCGCGTCGACGGTCTCCTGTCTGCCGATCAGCAGCACCGCGAGCGCGATCGTGCTGCCGAACTCGCGCTCGGTCAGCTGGGCGGCGCGCGCCGAGTCGCTGCCCGGGATCCGCAGGTCCGTCTGGTGGATCTGCTCGCGCGCGTTGGAGGCCGTGAGCAGGGCGATCAGGAAGACGACCGCCCAGGCGCCCAGCACCCACGTCGGTCGCCGCGTGGCGAAGCGTCCCAGCTTCCTCACGCGGTCAGCGCCTCTCCCTGCGTCACCCCACTGCTTATACCTGGGGTCGCAGCCGCTTGGCGCAGCTACACGCCCTGAACGTTCAAAGCGTGAACCCCGAGCACCACCCCGAGATCACATGCGGAAGACCGGGGCCGCGCGGGGCGCCAGCGGCGCGTTCGCGCAGGCCCCGAGCGCGAGGCCGACGACCATGCGCGTGCCGAGCGGATCGATCACGCCGTCGTCCCACAGACGGGCCGTCGCGTAGTACGGATGGCCCTGGCGCTCGTACTGCTCCTTCAGCTGCGCGCCGACCTCCGGCTGGCCGACCTCGGTCATGACCGTCGCCGCCTGCTCGCCGCCCATCACGGAGATGCGCGCGTTCGGCCAGCTCCACAGGAAGCGCGGGTCGTAGGCGCGCCCGCACATGCCGTAGTTGCCGGCGCCGAAGCTGCCGCCGACGATGACGGTGAGGCGCGGGACGCGCGTGGTCGAGACCGCCGCGACGAGCTTCGCGCCGTCCTTCGCGATCCCGCCGGCCTCGTACTCGCGGCCGACCATGAAGCCGGTGATGTTCTGCAGGAACAGCAGCGGCGTGCCGCGCTGGTCGCAGAGCTCGACGAAGTGCGCGGCCTTGAGGGAGGACTCGGAGAAGAGGATCCCCTGGTTGGCGACGATGCCGACGGGGTGGCCGTGGACGTGCGCGAAGCCGGTGACGACGGTGGTGCCGTACTCGGCCTTGAACTCGTGGAACCGCGAGCCGTCGGCGATGCGGGCGATGATCTCGCGCGGATCGCTCGGCGTGCGGCTGTCGGGGGGGACCGCTCCGTACAGGGTCTGTTCGTCCACCGCCGGAGTCTCGACCGGCCGGCGCTCCCATGAGGCGTCGGGCCTCGAGGGGAGGGTTCCGACGACGCTGCGCACGATCCGCAGGGCGTGGTCGTCGTCGTCGGCGAGGTGGTCCACCACCCCGCTCGTGCGGGCGTGCAGCTCGCCGCCGCCCAGCTCCTCCGCGGTCACCTCCTCGCCGGTCGCGGCCTTCACGAGCGGCGGGCCGCCGAGGAAGATCGTCCCCTGGTTGCGGACGATGACGGTCTCGTCGCTCATCGCCGGGACGTAAGCGCCGCCGGCCGTGCATGAGCCGAGGACGGCGGCGATCTGCGGGATCCCCTGCGCGGACATCGTGGCCTGGTTGAAGAAGATGCGGCCGAAGTGTTCGCGGTCGGGGAAGACCTCGTCCTGCAGCGGCAGGAACGCGCCGCCCGAATCGACGAGGTAGACGCACGGCAGGCGGTTCTCGAGCGCCGCGCGCTGCGCGCGCAGGTGCTTCTTGACGGTCATCGGGTAGTACGTGCCGCCCTTCACCGTGGCGTCGTTGGCGACGACGACGACCTCGCGGCCCTGTACCCGCGCGATGCCCGTCACGATCCCCGCGCCCGGAGCGGCGCCGTCGTACATGTCCTCGGCGGCGAGCGGGGAGAGCTCGAGGAAGGGGCTGCCGGGGTCGCTCAGGCGATCGATGCGCTCCCGGGGGAGCAGCTTGCCCCGCGCGGTGTGGCGCTCGCGCGCGCGTTCCCCGCCCCCCAGCGCGGCCCGGGCCTGGCGCGCGTTGAGATCCGCCACGAGCGCCCGGTGCGCCTCTTCGTTGGCGGCGAACTCCGGCGTCCCCGGGCGCGCGTGCGTGTGCAGGACCGTCACGCGCTGACCTCCGAGCTGTGTCGTTCCGGGGGTCCATACGACCCCCTATCCGACACAGCTCCGTCGAGCGCGACGAGCGGGGCGGATTGGGCGACGCGGTCGCCGGTGGCGACGAACACGTCCGCGACGACGCCGTCGGCCGGGGCCTGGATCGCCAGCTCCATCTTCATCGACTCGAGGATCACGAGCGTGTCGCCCGCGGCGACGGCGGCGCCCGGCTCGACGCGCACGTCGATCACGGTGCCCGGCATCGGGGCGTCGAGCGAGCCGCCCGCGGCGCGCGCGCCGGCGCGGTCGACGGCGGGCGCCCAGCGCGTCGGCGCTCCCGCGTCCACGAGCCAGACGGCCGCGCCATCGGGATAGACCTCCACGACCCGGGCCACGCCCCCGTCCCCCTCGATGATCAAGCCGTCGCGGGCGCTGCGCACGCCGTCAGCGGATGCGACGGCCGAGACCTCACCGGACGGGCCGCCGGGCACGCGGCGCACGCCGACAGCCGGCGCCACCGCCGAGACCTCGCCCGCGGGGCCGGCCAGGCGCATGCGGGCGAGCGCCCGAGCGTCGGGGCCCCCCAACCGCCACCCGTCCAGCGCGTCCCACGGATCGTCGGAGGCCGGCGCGCCGAGCAGCGCCAGCACCGCCAGGCCGGGCAGGTCGTCCGCGGGCGCGGGCGGAGCGACATCGGAGCCGAGCCGCTCGATCAGCGTCGTGTCCAGCTCTCCGGCCCGCACCTCCTCGCGCGCGAGCAGCGCCCGCAGCCACGGCGCGTTCGTCGTCGGGCCGACGACGCGCAGGTCGGCGAGCGCGCGGTCGAGGCGCCCCAGCGCGGCGGCCCGGTCCGGGGCGTGTGCGATCACCTTGGCGAGGAGCGGGTCGTACTGCGACCCCACCTCGGTCCTCTCCTCGATGCCCGCGTCCACGCGCACGCCGGGACCCGAGGGCGCGCGGTACGCCACGACCCGCCCCGTCGACGGCAGAAACCCGCCGGCCGGATCCTCCGCGTACACCCGCGCCTCGACGGCGTGGCCCCTCAGCGAGACGTCATCCTGCGCGAGCGGCAGCGGCTCGCCGGCCGCCACGCGCAGTTGCAGCTCCACGAGGTCCAAGCCGGTGACCGCCTCCGTGACCGGGTGCTCGACCTGCAGCCGCGCATTGACCTCGAGGAAGAAGAACGACCCGGGCTCGTCCCGCGGGGCGATCAGCTCGACCGTGCCGGCCCCGACGTAGCCGGCGGCCCGCGCGAGTGCGCACGCCGCCTCGCCCATGCGCGCGCGCAGCTCGGCGGAGACGACGGGCGACGGCGCCTCCTCGATCACCTTCTGGTGGCGGCGCTGCAACGAGCACTCGCGCTCGCCGAGGTGCACCACCCCACCGTGCGCGTCCGCGATCACCTGCACCTCGATGTGCCGCGAGCGCTCGACGTAGCGCTCCACGAGCAGGCGGTCGTCGCCGAACGCGGCGGCGGCCTCGCGGCGGGCGGCCCCCAACGCTTCGGGCAGGTCCTCCACCGCGTGCACGACACGCATCCCCTTGCCGCCGCCGCCCGCGGCCGCCTTCAACAGCATGGGAAGCCGCTGACCGCCGACCCAGTCGACGATCTCCGCGTCCGCCAGGGCCCCGTCCGCGCCCGCGCTGATTCCCGGCACCACCGGCACCCCGGCGCGCTCCGCCACCCCCTTCGCCGCGACCTTGTCCCCGAGCAGCGCCATCGCCTCCGGCGACGGGCCGACGAACGCGATGCCCGCATCGGTGCACGCGCGTGCGAACGCGGGGCGCTCGGACAGGAAGCCGTAGCCGGGATGGATCGCATCGGCGCCGGCAGCGAGCGCCGCCCCGATCACCCCCTCGATGTCCAGATACGAGCCCACGCGGACCGCCCGATCCGCCGCCCGCACGTGCACGGCGTCCGCGTCCGCGTCGCTGTACAGCGCCACCCCTTCGATGCCCAAGCGCCGCAGCGTCCGCATCACGCGCACGGCGATCTCACCCCGGTTGGCGATCAGGACGCGGGAGAACATGCGGTCACTCCGTCTCCGCGCCGGCGCCGGGGCCAGCCGGCCCGCCGCGCCGCCACTCCACCGGCCCCGCCACGAGCGTGTGCGAGCCGAGCGGGCGGCCGAGCACGTCGGCGGCCATGCTCGACGCGGCGATCAGCGCGGGCAGGTCGACGCCGGTCGCGATCCCCATCTCCTCCAGCATCGAGACGAGGTCCTCGGTGGCGATGTTGCCGGTCGCGCCGGCGGGGACGGGGCAGCCGCCGAGCTCGCCGAACGACGACTCGAAGGACGTTACGCCGGCCTGCAGGGCCGCCAGCACGTTCGCGAGGCCCTGCCCGCGCGTGTTGTGGAAGTGCGAGGTCAGCTCGACCTCGCCGCCGAGCGCCTCGCGCCAACGCGCGAACAGCTCGCCCACCTGCCGCGGGTTCGCCATCCCGGTCGTGTCGCCGAAGCCGATCTCCTGGGCGCCCGCGTCGACCAGCGCCCGTGCGATCCCGGCGACGCGCTCCGGCGGCACGCGCCCCTCGTAGGGACAGCCGAACGCGGTCGAGATGACGCCCTCGCAGCGCAGCCCCTCCGCGCGCGCCCGCGTCAGCACGCGCGCGACGCCGTCGAGCGACTCGGCGATCGAGCGGTTGACGTTGTTGCGGTTGTGCGTCTCCGAGGCGGACAG